>NZ_CP169555.1:0-311934 GCF_041951745.1 Aeromicrobium sp. CTD01-1L150 | reverse complement strand
CCCCTCCGGGACGGCGCGCAGCGCCTCGGCGAGACGCTGCCGCCCCGCCTCCCAGGCCTGGACCAGGGCGGCCGGCTCCTTGGCGGCCCATTGCTCGGCGCCCTCGTCGACGAACCCGGTGGGGTTGGCCGCGGCGGCCTTCATCCCCGCAGCGAAGGCGGGATCCTGCTTGATGGCGGCACACGAGGCCTCGTCGGTCCATGCGAGATGGCCGATCTGGTGCGCAACGGTCCATCCCTCGGGAGTTGTCACCGTGGCCCATCGGTCGGCCTCGAGCGGCGCCACCCAGTCCTGCAGCTGCGCGCTCTCGGCCTCCAGATCAGCGAGGACGTCCTCCAGCGTGGTCATGCGATCGCGCCCCTTTCCAGCTCGGTCTCAAGAGTGTGCGCCCAGGCGTCCAGGATCGACGCGCGTCGGGCCGTGTCATCGCTCAGGGAAGCGGCCAGTCCGAGCCCCCGCAGGAGGTCGAGCGTGGCCTGGACGAGGGCCCGGTTGCGGCCGCGCGTCTCATCGACGTCCAGCAGCTGCACCGCGTGGGCATGGGTCTCCCGTCCGAGGCGACGTTCCAGTGGTGCGACCGCCTCGTGCAGCTCCGCGTCGGTGCGGGCGGCCACCCACAGCTCGAGCGCGGCGAAGAAGACCGGTGACGTGAACTGGGCGGCAAGCACGTCCAGCACCGCCTTGGTGCGACCGTGCTCGGGCAGGTCGCGGGCTGCTCGGGTGAGCTCGTCGCGCCGCCGTTCGGTGAGGTGCTCCACCGCTCCGACGACAAGGTCCTGCTTGGTCGGGAAGTGGTGCAGCTGCGCTCCGCGACTGACTCCGGCCCGTCGGCTCACGACGGTGGTGGAGGTGCCCGACCAGCCGAGCTCCACGAGACTCTCGACGGTCGCCTCCATGAGACGCAGGCGCATCGTTGCCGTGCGCTCTGACTGCGGCGTGCGAGAGGTGCTCACTCACGCATCATGGTGCGCCGGCCACAAAACCGTCAAGCCTGCTTGTTTCTTGCCCGCACGCTCAGCCGGCCTGGAAGAACCAGCGCCGCCGGGAGTCGCGTTCGGTGTCCTGGAGCTCGACGTCGATGACGTCGTCGTCCTCCGTGCTGGGCTCGTCGACGATCTCGCCGACGATCGGCTCCTCGTGCCTGGGTCCGCCAGCATCCCGGTGCAGCTCAGACTCACCCACCGCACGACGAGCGAAGTCGGCGGCGAGCTTGAGCGCCTGCCTGCTCTCGGGCAGGGCGTCGACCAGTACGGGGAACGCGTGCACCTGCCCGCGCCACAGGTGCGTCTCCACCTCCACGCCGCGCTCGCTGAGCAGCAGCGCCATGGCCTCGATCTCCGGGCGGAGCATCTCGTCCTCCACGCCCACGAGGAAGGTCGGCGACTCGATGAGGTCGACCGCCTCCAGCGGGGACTCCGAGCCCTCGATGCTGGACCCGGCTGGCGTCCACCGCTCGCGCACCAGCGCCACGCGACGCACGGGCAGGTAGGCGTCCCTGACCCGGGCGACTCGCCGCACGCTGTCCTTGGCAACGTCGGGATCCAGGCTCAGCAACGGCGAGAAGCCGAGCAACGCGGCGGGGGGCTGGAGCCCACGGCGGGCGGCCAGCTCGGCCACCTTCATCGTCAGGTAGCCCCCAGCGGAGTCGCCGGCCACGACGATCCTGCCCGGATCCTCGACCATCTCCAGCAGGGCCTCGTACGCGTTGATGGCGTCGGCCACGGAGTCGGCCACCGCCCCGTCCGGAAGCTGGACGTACTCCACCGAGATCACGGTGCCGCCGGTGTAGAGCGCCAGGCGCTCGCAGATGCGCCGGTGAGTCTCGATCCCGCAGGAGAAGAACCCACCGCCGTGCAGGTACAGCACCGTCATGGCGCTGGACGGACCGTAGCGGTGCGTCATGGACTCCACCGGGACACCGCCGAGCTCGAAGGCGACCGGCTCGACGTAGCGCGAGCGTGGGCCGCGCGCCGAGAGCCGGTCGATGGAGCGCAGCGTCGCCAGGGTGCGGTCGTTGAGCGGCGCGAAGCGCAGCACGGGCTTGAGCACGACGCGCGCCGCCCGGCCCAGTGCCTTGGCCCGCAGGCTCGACTCCTCGTGGATGACGACATCCTCGTGCGCCACGCGAAACTCGCGGCGTCGCCCCGGCACCGCGACGCGCACGCGTCGGGGCCGCAGGGCCACGGGTCGTCGCACGAGCGAGCTGACCCGCCGGCGCAAAGACGTCCAGAACATGGCGCGAGCATACTTCCGGTATGCATCCGGGCCAATGCTCGGCTGCTGGATCGCCGCAGGTCAACGGGCTACGCACGCCGTCGCGACAGGTTCGGCACCGAGCCCCGGGGGCGGTCAGTCAGCGCGGAAACGGGCGTCGACCTCGACCCGGATGACGATCTCCTCCGGCTCGAGGGCGAGCGAACCGTCGCCCCCGTCCGCTGCGGCGCCGGCCAACCGCGCCATCGGCACCGGCGGATCGACACCTGCGGCACCGTCGAGCATGCCCGGGTCGGACAGCTCGACCGCCACCACCCGGCCACGCCGCAACGCATCGGCATAGGCCTGCGCCTTGACGACGGCGTCGTCGACGGCCGCCTTGCGCACCTCGGCCTCGTAGAGCCGGCGGTTCTTGGCCGTGACCTCCCAGGCCACGCCCTTGACCTCCATGCCGGCATGCCCCGCCCAATGCTCGATGAATCCGTTGAGCCGCTCGAAGTCGACGAACTCCGCCCGGACCCGCAGTCGCGCGGTGTGCACCGGTGTTCGCGACTGCACGCCGCCGTCCCACGGACGACGACTGAAGACCTGGAGCTGATCGCTCGACCACGTGGTCACCGCACCGCGATCGGCGAGGGAACGCAGCTGCTGGGCCAGGGGCTCCTGCAGACCGACGGCCTCCTGGAGCACCGCCTCCTTGTCCGGCCCCTCCACGGCCGCGGCCATCTCCACGGTGGCCCGCTCGGCCGGGTGATGTCCCTCGGCCGTGCCCCGCACGGTGATCTGCAAGCTCATGGCCCCATCGTGCCCGACCCCGTGGCCGCCCGACAGCCGCATGACCTCCCCCCGTGGTGCGTCCCTACGATTGAGCCATGGTGACGCGAGCCGACCTCGAGGTCCGCACTCTCGGTCCATGCACCCTCGAGTCGCCGCTGGCGCACTACGTGGGCGGTCGGGACACGAACGAGTACTACGTCGCGGAGGACGACCGCGTCCTCTACGACGACACCGTCGAGCTCGTGCGACGCCGTGGACTGCCCCTGGAGGAGCTGCCGACCTTCGAGACCGGCGGCGCGCGGCGGCAGATCTTCTTCGACCCCGCCACGACGCGGGCTGGCATCGTCACGTGCGGCGGCCTGTGCCCCGGGCTCAACGACGTCATCCGCGCCATCGTGCTGGAGCTCGCCGAGCACTACGGCGTGCACGACGTGCTGGGCTTCCAGCACGGCTACGCCGGTCTCATCCCCGGCGCCGCTCCCGAGCCCATCGAGCTGACCCCGGACCTCGTCGCCACGATCAACCAGCGCGGTGGGACCATCCTCGGCACGTCCCGTGGCGCACAGGACGTCTCGGCGATCGCGGACCGCCTCGTGGAGCTCGGCATCGACATGCTGTTCGTCATCGGCGGCGACGGCTCCATGCGGGGTGCGCACCACCTCACCGACGAGCTGCGGCGGCGCGAGCTGCCGATCGCGGTCGTCGGCGTGCCCAAGACCATCGACAACGACATCCCGCTCATCGGTCAGAGCTTCGGCTTCGCCACCGCCTTCGGCAAGGCGGCGGAGTCCATCGAGTCCGCCCGCGTCGAGGTGGAGGCCACCGTCGGCGGCATCGGCCTCGTGCAGGTCATGGGCCGCCATGCCGGCTTCATCGCCTGCTACGCCGCCCTGGCCAACCACGACGCGGACTTCGTGCTCATCCCGGAGGTCGAGTTCGGGCTCGAGGGCGAGGACGGCCTACTCGCCCTCATGGAGCAGCGGGTCCGCGAGCGCGGCAACGTCGTGGTGGTGCTCGCCGAGGGCGCCGGACAGCACCTGCTGACCTCCAGCGAGGCGACCGACGCCTCGGGCAACCGCGCGCTGGGCGACATCGGCGGGTACCTGCGTGGGCGGATCTCGGCCCACTTCGAGCAGGTCGGCCTGCAGCACACGATGCGCTTCTTCAGTCCCGGGTACCAGATCCGCTCGGTGGCAGCCGACGCCTCGGACTCGGTCTTCTGCGCACGCCTGGCGCAGACCGCCGTGCACGCCGCCATGG
Organism: Aeromicrobium sp. CTD01-1L150; assembly: GCF_041951745.1. GTDB lineage: Bacteria > Actinomycetota > Actinomycetes > Propionibacteriales > Nocardioidaceae > Aeromicrobium. The sequence continues at coordinate 307,683 of NZ_CP169555.1, read as the reverse complement.
CAGGACGCACCGACGTCGTCGTCGGGCGGCGGCGTCACCGGTTCGTGCACGTGCCGATCCCACTGGTCACGAGCCGCTCGCACAGCGTCCACCCCGACGGCGACCTGTGGCTGAGCGTGATGGAGTCCACGGCCCAGCCGTTCCGCATGGGCTGACCCACACCGTTGCCGATGAGTGAGCGATAGTGCTCATCCCACCAGCACCCCGTCTCGGGGTTGTTCGGCCACCTTCTGATGGCTTCCCTTCCGCGCTTCACGGCCACCTGCCGAGCGAGGCCCGGTCTTACGGTCGGCTCCACGCTTGACGGCGGCCCCGACTGGGCCGACGACGCTAGCGCCAGCGGGGCTGGCTTCCTCGTAGCGCGCGAGGTTGATGGCAGCGTTGTCGTCGCGTTGATGCGCCGTGCCGCAGTTGTGGCATTGCCAGTGCTCGGCCCAGCCGATGTCCTGCACCACATGGCAGTGGTGGCAGCTCTTCGACGACGGGAACCAGCGGTCGGCGACCACCAGCCTCGACCCGTACCAGACGGTCTTGTAGGCCAACTGACGGCGGGTCTCACCCAGGGCCGAGTCCGACAGAGCACGCCGCCTGGCGCGGGCACCGGACAGGCCCTTCTGGCGGAGCATCCCGGCAGCATCCAATCCTTCGACCACGATCTCGCCGTGGGTCTTGGCGAGCCTCGTGGTCAGGACATGGATGTGGTGGCCACGGATGTCCGCAATCCGGCGTTGCAGGCGCGTGATCTTGCGTTGTGTCTGCCGGTATCGGGCAGAGTCGTTGGTGCGGCGAGACCGTTCCCGACCCAGGTGCCGCAACTCCTTCAGCGCCGTTTCGAGGGGGCGTGGGTTCTCGACTCGTTCGATGATCTCGCCGTCGCTGTCGGCGACAGTCGCCAGGACCCGGACCCCGACGTCGACCCCAACCCGAGACCTCGGGGGCTTCACGCGGGGCTGCTGGGGGCGCTGGATCAGGACCCGGAACGCCACCACCAGCCGGGGGCCCTTCCGCGACACCGTGGCCGCGAGAATCCGGGCCCTGCCTTTGCCGATGAGTCGTTCCAGTCGCCGAGCGTTCTCATGCACCCGGACAGTCCCGATCCTAGGCAGCGTCACATGCCGCCTGTCGGGCTCGACCCGGATGGCTCCGGTGGTGAAGGTGACCCGATCGCGGTCACGGCCCTTCTTCGCGAACCTCGGAAACCCCACCCGCTTGCCGTCGCGCCTGCCTGCCCGGGAGGTCTGCCAGTTCCAGTAGGCATCCACCGCCGCGCGGATGCCATCGGCGAACGCCTCCTTGGATATCTCCGGCCACCACACCTCAGCAGTCTCGGCGTCGACACACTCGGCGTCCTTGACCCGGTTCCATCGCTTCCGCAGACCGGCCAGGGACGGTTTCTCAGTCTCGACGCCCGTCTCCCGATACGCAGTGAGGTCGGCCTTCAACGCCGCGACAGCCCAGTTCCGGGCCTTCCGCCGGCCACCGAACTGACGCCGCACACACGCCGCCTGCTCATCGGTGCAGTCCAAGGTGAACTGGAACGCCTGCACCGTCCACCCGTCCGGGATCTCGAACCTAGCCATCGCCACCGCCGAATGCGCGGTGGGCGAGGCCTCTTGGGCGAGATCGCCGATGGATGGCCGTGCTTTTCAGTGCTCGCTTGTGGCGCTGTCGTGCTCGCTTCTCGCGCTGCCTCTGTTGTGCCGTGACCAGCCAGCCGGGCGGATCATCCTTGGCCGCCTGAATGCGTCCGGGGGAGGCGGTTTTCCAGCCGTGCTGGCGAAGGGCGGTGCTGGTGACACCCAGCTGCTGTGCCGCCCGCTTCAACTCACCCATCTTCGCTGATCTAGCCACGGCTCGTATCCTGCCTTCCAGCACCGACAGTCCCCGGCCTGGGCAGCCTGGGGGCCGATGTCGCGTTGCGCGCAGCCGACGGCCTTCAACGCCCGATTCCGCGTCGAGCGGCGCCCGTACAGGCGGGCGCAGAACGAGGTCAACACCTCCACCATGTCGCGCACCAGATCGTCGTCGACCTCGCCGTCGTCGAGGACCACCAGCCGCCTGCCATGCGCCGCGAGTGCGGACTCGACCAGTTCAGTGTTCATCCGGCCCAGCCGGTCCCGGTGCTCGATGCCCTGCGCACGCGCCCACTCAGTCAAGCTCACAGCACCAGCGCACGCACTAGAACGTCCGTACGCTAGGTATCACTCACTATTACCTGAACTGCTCAAACCCCCTTGCGCGCATCCCGCGGGTGGTGTTCACTCATTCAGATACCGTCAGTATCTGGATGAGGAGACCGCCATGGCCGCCACGCCACATGTCCACGACGCCGTCATCGTCGGAGCCGGGTTCGGAGGCATGGGGGCGGCCATCGCACTGCGTCGTCGCGGACTGGACGACCTGGTGATCCTCGAGCGCGAGGACGATCTCGGCGGCACCTGGCACGTCAACCACTACCCCGGCCTCGCCGTGGACATCCCCTCGGCGACGTACTCCTACTCCTTCGAGCCCAATCCGTACTGGTCCCGCCTGTACGCCCCGGGGACCGAGCTCAAGCGCTATGCGCTCCACGTCGCCGACAAGTACGACCTGCGCCGCATCATGCGTTTCGGGACGGTCGTGGAGCAGGCCGCATGGGACGAGCGAGCTCGGCACTGGACGGTCGCGACCCGTGACGGCGACGAGCTCCACGCACGGTTCCTGCTCACCGCGACCGGCTTCCTGTCCCAGCCCCGACGGCCCGACATCGAGGGCGTCGACGACTTCGCCGGCACCGTCCTGCACACCGCCGACTGGGACGACGAGCACGACCTCACCGACGAGCGGGTGGCCGTCATCGGCACCGGCGCGACGGCCGTCCAGCTCATCCCCGAGATCGCACCCGCCACCCGGCACCTCACCGTGTTCCAGCGGACCGCGATCTGGGTGACCCCCAAGCTCGACGGCCCCGTACCTCGCCCGCTGCAGGGCCTGTACGCCAAGCTGCCTTTCACCCAGCGGGTCGCCCGCCACGTGGGCTCGGCCGTGCTCGAGGCGATCATGGTCACCGGGGTGCTGAAGTTCCGCCGGCTGTCGGTGTTCAACCGAGGCGCCGAGCGCCTGGCCACCCGGCACCTGCACAAGCAGGTCAAGGACCCGGCGCTACGCCGTCAGCTCACCCCGGACTACACGTTCGGCTGCAAGCGGCCCACGTTCTCCAACAACTACTTCCCGACGTTCAACCGTGACGACGTCACGCTCGAGACGACGTCGATCGAGCGCATCGAGCCGGACGCCGTGGTCACCACCGACGGAACACGTCACGAGATCGACACGCTCGTGCTCGCCACCGGCTTCAACCTGTGGGACACCAACTTCCCTGCGCTGCGCATCGTCGGCGCCGGCGGCAAGGACCTCGGCGAGTTCTGGCGGACGTCGCGGTTCCAGGCGTACGAGGGCGTCAGCGTGCCCGGGTTCCCGAACTTCTTCTCGCTCAACAGCCCGTACTCCTACTCCGGCCTGTCCTACTTCACGACGATCGAGTCGCAGATGGCGCACATGGACCGGCTCCTGGGCGAGATGCAGCGCCGTGGGGCCACGACGTTCGAGGTCACCGAGCAGGCCAACGCACGGTTCCTGGAGCGCATGACGCGCCGGCTCGACGACTCCGTCTTCCTGCGCGGCAGCTGCGCGACCTCACGCAGCTACTACTTCAACCAGCACGGCGAGGCGACGCTGCTGCGGCCCACCTCGACCCTCAACGCCTTCCGCGAGGCGCACCGGTTCCCGCTGGAGGACTACGACCTCGCGTCCTGACGGCTGTAGCCCAGCTCGAGCGGGAACGGCGTGAACTCACAGGGCTGCACACGTCCGTCAAGGAGCCAGCCGCGGCGCTCGTAGAACCGCCGGGCGCGCGCGTTGGCATCGAGCACCCACAGCTGGGCGACGTCGGCCGGCAGGAGCGCCATGAGATCGTCGGCCAGCCCTGTCCCCCGTCTGTGGGCAACGACGCCGAGGTGCAGCAGGGTCGTGGTGTCATGAGCGAGGTAGCCGACGGGCTCCGGGTCACAGGCCAGATGCACCACCACGGTGTCCTCGAGCAGCTCGTCGCGCCACCGTCGACACACCGCATCGAGCGGGTACGGCCCGCCGAAGACATGGGCCAACGCCGCTTCGGTGGCGTCCTGCTCCAATGACGCCAGCAGCTCCTCATCCCCCGGGACCGCGCGGACCACCTGCACCGGTCCATCGTCGCACCCAGGTTCCTCTCGCATCGCAAGACGTCGTCTCGCTTCCACCCCGGGATGTCATGGTTGACGGAGAATCGTCCCTCCCCCGCACTCCAGGAGCCTTCATGAGCGAGCAGTGGTCGTTCGAGACCAAGCAGATCCACGCCGGCCAGGAGCCGGACCCCACCACCGGCGCCCGTGCGCTGCCGATCTACCAGACGACGTCCTATCAGTTCCGCGACACCCAGCACGCGGCCGACCTGTTCAGCCTCGCTGAGCCGGGCAACATCTACACCCGCATCATGAACCCGACGCAGGACGCGGTCGAGCAGCGCCTGGCGGCGCTCGAGGGTGGCGTCGGAGCGCTGCTGTTCGCCTCCGGCCAGGCGGCCACCACCGGCGCGCTGACCAACGTCGCCGAGGCGGGCGACCACATCGTGGCCTCGACCAGCCTCTACGGCGGCACCGACGCCTTGCTGCGCCACACCTTCCCGAAGCTGGGCATCGAGGTGACGTTCGTCGAGGACAGCAACAACCCCGACGCATGGCGCACTGCGGCCAAGGACAACACCAAGGCCTTCTTCGGCGAGACCATCGGCAACCCCAAGGGCGACATCCTCGACCTCGAGGCGATCTCGGCGGTCGCCAAGGAGGTCGCCGTCCCGTTCATCGTGGACAACACCGTCGCGACGCCGTACCTGCTCAACCCGCTCAAGCACGGGGTCGACACGGTGGTCCACTCGGCCACCAAGTACATCGGCGGGCACGGCACGGCGATCGCCGGCGTCGTCATCGACGGGGGCACGTTCGACTACGGGGCCCACGGTGAGAAGTTCCCCGGGTTCACCACGCCGGACGAGAGCTACCACGGGCTCGTCTTCGCCGAGGCGCTCGGCCCGGCAGCGTTCATCGCCAAGCTGCGGGTGCAGTACCTGCGCAACGTCGGCCCGGCCATTGCGCCGTTCAACGCCTTCCTGCTGGCGCAGGGCCTGGAGACGCTGAGCCTGCGGGTGGAGCGCCACGTCGAGAACACCCGCAAGGTCGCCGAGTGGCTCCAGGCCCGTCCCGACGTCGACAAGGTCACGTGGGCGTCGCTGGAGGGCAACCCCTACAAGGCACTCGCCGACAAGTACACGCCCCAGGGCGCGGGCGCCGTGCTGACCTTCGAGCTGCCGGGCGGCATCGATGCCGGGCGTCGCTTCATCGACTCCCTGGAGCTGTTCAGCCACGTGGCCAACATCGGCGACGTGCGCTCACTGGCCATCCACCCCGCCAGCACGACGCACTCGCAGGGCACGCCGGAGGAGCACGCGGCCACCGGTGTCACCCCGGGCCTGGTACGTCTGGCCGTGGGGCTGGAGGGAATCGACGACATCCTGGCCGACCTGGACGCGGGCCTGCGCGCGGCCAAGTGACCACCCAGGAGGCTCGCCCTCACGTCACCGGCGCGTGGCGTGAGGGCGAGCCTGTGGGCGGACGGCAGTTCGTCGACATCGGCCCACTGACGCTCGAGTCTGGCGTGACGCTGCCCGACGTCCGCATCGCCTACGAGTCGTGGGGGCACCCGACGGGTGACAACGCAGTGCTGATCCTGCACGCGCTCACCGGCGACTCCCACGTCGTCGGGCCGCAGGGGCCCGGCCATCCTTCCCCCGGGTGGTGGGACGCGGTGGTGGGGCCCGGCCGCCCCATCGACACGGACCGCTTCTTCGTCGTCGCGGCCAATATCCTGGGCGGCTGCCAGGGGACGACCGGTCCGGCGAGCGTGGCACCGGACGGACGCGCCTGGGGCAGCCGTTTCCCTGACCTCACGGTGCGCGACCAGGTCGCGGCCGAGGTGGCGCTGTCCGACAGGCTCGGGATCGAGCGGTGGCGTGGAGTCATCGGCGGCTCCGCCGGCGGGATGCGCGCCCTGGAGTGGGCGATCGAGCATCCTGAGCGCGTCGAGCGGCTCTTCCTGCTGGCGACGTCGGCTGCGGCGTCAGCGGAGCAGGTGGCACTCTCCACGACCCAGCAGGCGGCGATCCTGCAGGACCCCAACTTCGCGGGGGGCGACTACTACGACGCCGAGGCCGCACCGGCGGCCGGGCTCGACCTCGCCCGACGTATCGCGCACATCGCCTACCGCAGCGAGGCCGAGCTGGCCCAACGGTTCGGACGCGACCTCCAGCCCCCCGACGCCCCGGCGGGGGTGCCGGGCTCCGGGCGGCAGACGGAACAGTTCGCGGTGGCGTCGTACCTGGCGCATCACGGAGCCAAGCTGGTGCGACGCTTCGACGCCAACTCCTACCTGCGGCTCACGCGGGCCATGGACAGCCACGACGTCGCGCGGGGCCGCGGCTCGGTGGCCGAGGCCCTGGGTCGTATCACGGCCCGCACCGTGGTGGCCGGCATCGACTCCGACCGGCTCTACCCGCTGTACCAGCAGCGCGAGCTCGCCGAGCTCATCCCCGGCGCCGAGGGACTGGACGTCGTGACCTCCCCGCACGGCCACGACGGGTTCCTCGTGGAGTCCGAGCAGGTGGGCGCCCTGGCCGCGGCCCTGCTCGACTGAATCGGCAGGCCCCACCGGGCGAACCGTCCTCCCGATTGCCTTGAGCTCCTGGGCGGACCCGTGCCGTGGTCAGCACGGGGCTCGGCCGCCGAGGACGTCGGGACGTCAGATGAGCCTGCGCACGATGCCCAGCGGGGCGTGCTTCATGACCTGTCCGAGCGGGGCCCAGGGCCAGCCGGGGACGGCGGCGTCACCGACCTCCTTGTCGATCGCTTTGACCATGGAGCGGACCCCTGTCTCGGTGTCGACCATGAGCTTGACCTCCTGCTCGACGCCCTCGTTCATCTCCGAGGCGATGTAGCCGGGGAAGAGCGTGGTGACGGCGATGTCGTGACCCTTGCGCTTCATCAGGTCCATCCGGATGCCCTCGGCCAGGTGGGCGACCGCGGCCTTGGTGGCGGCGTAGGTCGTGACGGAACCCGGCAGGCCACGCATCGCCGACATCGAGGAGACGACCACGAGGTGCCCCGCGCCGCGCTCGTAGAAGTGCCCCATCGCGGCCTCGCACTGCGCGAGGGCAGCGACGATGTTGGTCTCGACGGTCTCCCGGTTGGCGTGGAACTTGCCGGTGCCGATGCGCCCGCCCTTGCCGAGCCCGGCGTTCACCACGATCCGGTCCAGGCCACCCAGGTCGTCGGCGCACTGCTCGACCACGGCGAAGACCGCGTCATGGTCATTGACGTCGAGAGCGTGCACGACGACGTGGATGTCGGGGTGGGCCATGTTGATCTCGGCGCGCAGCTCCTGGAGCTTCTCGACCCGGCGCGCCGTCAGCGCGAGGTGATGGCCCTTGGCGGCGAACTGGCGGGCCATCTCCGCGCCCAGCCCGGAGCTCGCCCCGGTGATGAGGATGTTCTTGCGCACGTCAGTCCTTCCGAGCCATGCGTACGGCCGCCTTGGCCATCTCACGGTAGTAGAGCGGCCGCAGGAACCGCTTCGCCGCGTAGGCGAGTCGCCCTTCCCGGTCGGTCAGGACGATGTGGGTGCCCCTGTCGACCTGCGCGAGGACCACGGTGGCGATGTCGTCGGCCGTGCGACGCGAGCCGTCGATGAGCTTGGCCGCCGACGCCTGCGCCGCCTCGTCCTTGCCTCTCATCGACGACGTGAGGTTGGTCTTGAAGAACGTCGGGCACACGACGCTCACCTGGATGCCGAACGGCTTGAGCTCGTGCCGCAGGGTCTCGCTCAGCGCCACCACGCCGGCCTTGACGGCGTTGTACTCACTCATCCGTGGCGGGTGGATGAGCCCGGCGGCCGAGGCGGTGTTGACCAGGACCGCTGTCGTCTGCCGCCCTCCCCCAAGCACTCCGCTGCGCTCCGTGCTGGGAGGTTCCCCCAGGCCCGGCACCCCCGCCGAGGCGGCGGTCTTCATCATCGGGACGAACGTGCGGCAGCCACGAGCGACGCCGAGCAGGTTGATGTCGACGATCCACTGCCACTGGTCCATCTCGGTGAGCTCGATGCGCCCACCGGCCGCGACGCCCGCATTGTTGAACAGCGCGTCCAGGCCTCCCCACTGCTCCTCGACCCAGTCGCGCGCGGCGAGCCAGTCCACGTCGGAGGTGACGTCGAGCGTGCGGTACGTGACGCCGTCGAGGGGGGCGAGGGACGCCGGGACGTCGGCGTGGACGTCGGTGGCGAGCACCCGGCACCCGCGCCCGGCGAGCTGCGTGACGAGGGCCAGGCCGAGGCCGGAGGCGGCACCGGTGACCAGGACTCGCGAGGCGGAGGTGAGCTTCATGATTCAGATACTAACGGTATCCGAAGCGTGGTCAGCGGCGAGTCGGGGTCAACGGAAGGTGACGAGGTCGCGCGGGAGGTGCCCGTGCTCGTTGAAGGTCAGCAACCGGGCACCGGTGGAGCCGACGATGATCGTCGTGACCGAGGCGTTGACCACCACGGCGTTTAGCCGCACGAACAACGAGGCGTCACCGGCCAGCAGGTGCGAGACCACCAGTCCGATGGGCCCGCCGGAGGTGAAGACTGCTACCTGCTCCCCGGACTGCCCGGCCCGCGCGACGGTACGCTCCAGGGCCCCGAGCACGGCGTCGCTGAACTCCGCGAAGCTCGATCCGAGCCCCTCCTCACCGTCGATCCACCGCATCAGCGCGGCGTCCAGCAACGGCTGGAACTCCCGCGGGGCGACCTCACGCCCGCCGCTCTGCTCTCGCACGGCCTGCAGCAGCACGCTGACGTCGTACTCGTCCCAACCGGCGTCGACGTCGTAGCCGTCGCCCGTCCCGCAGGCATCGATCGCGGCGACCGCGGTCTGGGCGTGGCGGCGCAGCGACCCGGCGACGCTGTGCGTGGGAGCCCAGTCCCCTGCCTCCCACGACGTGCCGAGCAAGGACCCCTGCTGCGTCCCGCGGTCGGAGAGCTGGTCGTAGTCCTCAGCACCCCAGGAGGCCTGGCCGTGCCGGATCAGATGTATGGCGCCCACGCCGGGAGCCTAACCGGCCTGGGTCGCGAAGGGGGCTACGCCGGGATGCGGGAGTTCCAGGAGACCACGTACGTCGCCCTCGACCTCTGACCACGGATTCTCCTGCTTCACGGGGGAGGAACCCGCTCTCCTCCCCCGTGAAGGTCCCTCCGTGGTCAGGGCGCGTCTGATCGGTCCATCAACGCGGCACGGCCGGCCTCCAGACGTGCGATCGGGACCCGGTACGGCGAGCAGGACACGTAGTCGAGGCCGAGATCGTCAAAGAACCGCACCGAGGCCGGGTCGCCGCCGTGCTCGCCGCACACCCCGAGACCGAGGGCGTCATCTGCAGCACGGCCTTGTTCGATGGCGGTGCGGATCAGTGCGCCCACTCCGTCAGCGTCGATGGTCTCGAACGGAGAGGTCGTCAAGATCCCCTGGTCAAGGTAGGTGGGCAGGAACGATGCCTCCACGTCGTCACGGGAGAGCCCCCAGGTCATCTGGGTGAGGTCGTTGGTGCCGAAGGAGAGGAAGTCGGCTGACGACGCGATCTCGTGGGCGGTCAGCGCCGCCCGCGGGACCTCGATCATGGTGCCGATCCGGTGGCGCAACGTGACACCGCGCTCGGCCTCCACTGCCACGGCGATGCCCTCGATCTCACGACGAATCACCGCCAGCTCCGCTGCGGTCGCGACCAGCGGCACCATGATCTCGGGCCGCGGGTCGCCGCCGATCGTGACACGGTCAGCGGCGGCCTCGAACACGGCTCGGGCCTGCATGTGAACGAGGCCCGGAATGGTGAACCCGAGCCGCACGCCACGTAGACCCAGCATCGGATTCTCCTCCCGGAGACGGTCGAGCGTCGCTGCCAGACGTTGCCGTCGATCGGAGTCGGGCTCATCGGAGATGAGGTCCCGATGGGGAAGGAACTCGTGCAGCGGCGGGTCGATGAGCCGGATCGTCACCGGCAGACCGTCCATGGCCTCCAAGATGGAGGTGAAGTCGGCACGTTGCAGCGGAAGCAGCGCATCGAGCGCCGCCTGCTGCTCGGTGGCGCCGTCGGCCACAATCAGGTCCTCGATGAGCTGGCGTCGCGAGCCGAGGAACATGTGCTCGGTCCGACACAGACCGATGCCCTCGGCTCCGAGCTCGCGGGCAGTCCGCGCGTCATCGGCAGTATCGGCGTTGGCTCGGACCGACAGTCGCCTTGCTGCGTCCGCGTGAGCCACCAGACGACGCACGGCGCCCACGAGCCCGTGGTCACCGTGGTCACCGTGGTCACCGTGGTCACCGTGGTCACCGTGGTCACCGTGGTCACCGTGGTCACCGTGGTCACCGTGGTCACCGTGGTCACCGGCGAGTGAACGCAGCACGACCGAGTCCGTGACCGGGAGGTGGCCGCTGAACACCTCCCCTGTCATGCCGTCGATGGAGAGCGGGTCGCCTTCTCGAACCACCGTGCCGTCCGGCAGACCCATGCACCGGGCGGCGACGTCGATGTCGAGCTCATCGGCACCGCAGACACAGACCCGACCCATGCCTCGCGCGACCACCGCAGCATGGGAGGTCTTGCCGCCGCGGCTGGTCAGCACGCCCCGCGCAACGGTCATGCCGGGCAGGTCCTCCGGCGTGGTCTCCCGACGGATCAGGATGACATCGCGCCCCTGTGCCGCCAGCCTCTTGGCGGTCGCCGAGTCGAACACGGCCTCCCCTGTGGCGGCGCCGGGCGAGGCTGCGACACCGCGGGCGATCGGTTGACGCGAGGAGGAGTCGGCGAACTGCGGGAACATCAGCTGCGCGAGCTGCTCGCCGGTGACGCGACGGAGCGCCTCATCACGATCGATCAGACGCTCATCGACCATCTCGGCCGCGATACGGAACGCCGCCTCGGCAGTGCGCTTGCCGACACGGGTCTGCAGCATCCACAGCTTCCCGTCGTCGATGGTGAACTCGATGTCGCACAGGTCGCGGTAGTGCTTCTCCAGGCGCCCCATCATCCCGGTGAGCTCGTCGTGTGAAACCGGGTCGACCTGGGCGAGCTCCTCCAGCGGCACCGTGTTGCGGATGCCGGCGACGACGTCCTCCCCCTGGGCGTTCTGCAGATAGTCCCCGTAGGCGCCACGGCGTCCGGTTGCGGGATCCCGGGTGAACGCGACACCCGAGCCCGAGGAGGGACCTCTGTTGCCGAAGACCATCGCCTGGACGGTCACCGCCGTGCCGAGGTCGTCGGCGATGCCCTCGTGCCGGCGATACAGGATCGCGCGCTGGGTGTTCCACGAGCCGAAGACCGCCCGCACCGAGAGGTCGAGCTGTTCACGTGGATCCTGCGGAAAGACACGCCCGGCGCCCGAGCCGATGATCTGGTGATAGGCATCCACCAGCGCCCTCAAGTCGTCGGCGTCGAGCTGGGTGTCGTCGGTGACCCCCCGCCGACGCTTGAGCTCATCGAGCGTCTCGACGAAGGCGGCGTCGTCGACGCCCAGGACCGTGGTCCCGAACATGTGCAGCAGACGACGGTAGGAGTCGGCCGCGAACCGCTCATCACCGCTTGCGGCCGCGAGGCCGGCCACCGACCTGTCAGTCAGTCCGACGTTGAGCACCGTCTCCATCATGCCTGGCATCGACTGCGGTGCCCCTGAACGGACGGAGACAAGGAGTGGGTCGGCCGGGTCCCCAAGCCGGCGTCCCATGGTGGTCTCCAGGGAGAGGAGGTGATCGGTGACCTCCTCGGCCAGCTCGTGCGGCTCGCGCCCTTCCTTGAGGTAGACCCTGCATGCGTCGGTCGTGATCGTGAAGCCCGGCGGAACGGGCAGACCGAGGTTGGTCATCTCGGCGAGGTTGGCTCCTTTGCCACCCAAGAGGTGACGCTGGGCCATGCTGCCGCCGGAGAAGTCGTAGACGTACTGAGACATCCGTTCCCCCTCTAGTGGTGATCCGGGCGCTCACGCCGGGCGAGCAGCTCATCCCAGAGGTCACCATCGAGCGTCACCTCGTCGGTGTCGGCGATGTCGCGAAGCTGGACTCGCCGGGATCCGGGCACCCGGCCCCCAGCATCGGTGGTCCGGACGGCGAGGTCGGCCAGTCGTGCGGTCACATCAGCGGGATCGCCGGTGCCGCTCGTCTTGGCCGGGTCCAGTGCGAGGACGAGATGGGCGATGCGCTGCGGTTCGTCCTGCCGCCGGGTGTCGAAGAAGTCCGGCACGTCGGCGGACAGCAGCGGGCCGACGAGTCCTGCCGTCAGAGCCTCCACCATGAAGGCCAGGGCAAATCCCTTCGGACCTCCCAGAGGGGCCAGCATCCCCGTCAGAGCCCGATGCGGGTCGTTGGTCGGCTGACCCTCGGCATCGAGGGCCCAGCCGTCGGGCAGCAGCGTGTCCGTCCGAGCGTGGGCGGCGATCTTGCCGCGTGCGACGGTGGTCAGCGCGAGATCAACGACCGCCGATCCGTCCGGCATCGGAAACCCGGCGGCGATGGGCGAGGTCGACAGCAGCCTTTCGTCACCTCCCCAGGGAGGCAACACCGCGGGCCCGCAGGAGAGCACCAGGCCGGCCAGACCTTCGCGGGCGATCTCGGCCGCATAGACCCCGAGGGCTCCGCAGTGCCCGGAGTCGGCAACAGCAACGCCGGCGATACCGAACCGCCGCGCCCGACTGACCGCCTCGGAGGTCGCGTCGGCTAGCTGCCAGTGGCCCAGCCCGCCCTGTCCGTCCACGGTGAGCAACGGCCCGGTGTCGGTGACGGTCCTGAGGTCGACGTCAGCGGGATGGCCTCCGGCAGCGATCCGATCGAGATAGACCGGTAGCCGCAACAGACCGTGTGATCCCAGCTCCCACACCTCGGCGACGGTGAGGACGTGGGCCGTCGCCTCCGCTCGGCGCCGCGAGAGTCCCGCCTGCTCGAGAAGTTCGGCGGCGAGGCGACGGGTCTCGGCAACAGTGGTCTTCATCGGCTCTCCTCACGAGGGGTGCTGGTGCGACCCACGTGGCAGTGAGCTGGTCGTCCGGACAGGGTTGCGTCGATGTCGGTGCACAACAGGGACATGATCCTGTCCTGGGCCTGTTCGGTAATACCCGCGATGTGCGGGGTCAGTACGACGTTGTCGAGGTCCTGGAACAGGTCCGGTGCCGATGGCGGCTCGGTGGCGCGGACATCGAGTCCGGCGCCGAGGATACGGCCGCTCGAGAGCGCCGCGTGCAGCGCGGTCTCGTCGACGACCTCTCCGCGTCCGGCGTTCACCACGATGGCCGCAGGCTTCATCCGGGCGAGCAGGCTCTCATCGACCAGGCCGACCGTGTCGGGGGTGGCAGGCAGATGGATGCTCAGCACGTCTGCCGCCGAGACGACCTCGTTCAGCGGCGCGAGGCGCACGCCGATCTCGGCCAGCTCGGCGTCGTCGTGACCGACATAGGGATCGAAGGCCACGACCTCCATGCCGAGTCCGCGCGCCAGACGGGCGGTGGCACGTGCCGTCGCCCCCGCCGACAGCAAGCCCCAGGTGCCGCCCGCAAGCTCCCGCCCTGGGAGCCGGTTCCACTGACCGGCGCGAACGTCGCGATCAAGTGGTACGACACGGCGCGCCACGGCCAGGGCAAGCCCCAGCGTGTGCTCAGCCACGCTCGCCGCGTTGGCACCCAGGGCGGCGACGACGACGATGCCGAGGTCGTCAGCGGCCGCGAGGTCGATGTTGTCCAGACCGACTCCGGCGCGAGCGATCACCTTCAGCTCGGACGACTGCTTCATCAGCTCCGCAGTCATCTGCGTCCGGTTGCGGATGACGACCACGGAACTGGAGCCGACCAGCTCGTCGAGTCGATCCGGGTCGGACCAGGCGTCGGGTTCGCGCAGGACGGTGTGGCGGGCGCTGAGGTCCTCGAACACCGACCCCCAGACGTCCTCGACGATCGCGATCCGGTCGTTCATCGTGCAACCTCCTCGGCCGTGGACGTCTCGGGACGCGGCTGGGCACGTCGTCCGACGGCGCTGATGCAGTTGATGTTCATGGCCAACTCCTTGTGATGCGCTGTGTGTTTCCCGCCGAGGCCGTTGCGCAGGCGTTCCCGCATCGCCACACCTCACGAGCTTTGGTAAGACCTCTGGCCAAACTAGGACAACCGTCGACCGGTTGTCAACGAGGCGGACGGCGAGAGCGCCTCACAAAAAGCCGTCACATACTGCCGGTTATCAGTGGTCTGACCAACTTTGATGGCATACTGGCGTTCGTGGCTACCGTTCCAGAGAAGAGTCCGTGGAAGCGCTTGGGAGAGTCCTCACTCACAGCGCGCATCAAGGACGAGATCATTCGCTGGGTCGAGGCTGAGGGTTTGGCACCGGGAGAACGGCTGCCCGCCGAGCGGCAGATGGCCCAGAGCCTGGGAGTCAGCCGTCCCTCACTTCGTGAAGCGATCCGCACCCTGCAGAGCGAAGGGCGTCTGGTCGTGCGTCACGGTCAGGGCGTCTTCGTCGCCGAGCCCCGGTCCGCCGCGGAACTACGCCGCTCCTTGTCCGAAGCCATGCACAGCACCGAGGAGCTCTTCGCGATGCGGGAGGTGCTCGAGGTGCCCGCCGCGCGATGGGCGGCCGAGGTGCAGAACGTCGCGGCGCTGGAGCGGGTCACACGAGCGCATGACCTCCTGCTCGAGGCGTCGCAGTCCTCGCCTCCTGATTTCGAGGAGCTCCAGCACCTCGACATGGACTTCCACCTGAAGATCGTCCAGGCGTCCGGGAACCGGTTCCTTGAACAGACACAGGGCGTCCTGAACACGATGCTGGCGGAGGGGATGCAGACCACGCTGACGGTGCCCGGTCGGCTGGAGAAGTCCCGGGACGATCATCGTCGGATTCTCGACGCGATCCTGTCCGGCGACGGCGCCGCCGCGGCGCGTGCCGCGCGGCGCCATGTGCGTGGCGCCGCGACGTCGGCGCGTTCGCTCGACGCGTCCGCCAAGGAGTGACCCGGCGGCCGATCCACCGATGAGGCCGGTGCCTGGAGATTGTGGTCTCCCGGCACCGGCCTCGTCGGTTGCAGTGATCCGCCTACGCGCTGCGGTACAGCTTGGTGAGGGTGAACTCACGATGTCCGAGTGCCTCAGCGGCCGTGACCCGGCCGTTGATCGTGCGCTCGACGAGATCGATCAGCCCCTCACCAGCCTCATCGAGGGACTGCCCCGCAGTGAGCAACGGTGAGCAGTCGACATCGATGTGATCGTGCATGCTCTCGGCCGTCTTCGGGTTCGCCGTGATCTTCACGACCGGTTGCACCGGGTTGCCGATGACGTTGCCCTGACCGGTCGGGAACAGGTTCACCACACCCCCGCCGGCCGCCATCAACGTCACGCACTCCGCCGCGGCCGAGGACGTGTCCATGAAATGCAGACCCTGCCGGGAGGGCGCTTCGGCGGGCCCGAGTGCGCCGACCACCGGCTTCGAACCCGTCTTGACGATGTTGCCGAGCGCCTTCTCCTCGATCGTCGAGAGCCCGCCGGCGATGTTGCCCTGCGTGGGCTGCGACCCCAGCAGGTTGGCACCCGTCGACTCGATCATGTCGATGTAGCCGTCATAGAACTCCTGGAATCGCGATCGAACGGCGTCATCGACGCAGCGCTCGGCGATCAGGTGCTCGCCTCCGGTCAGCTCGCTGGTCTCGCCGAAGACCACCGTGCCGCCCTCATCAACCCACCGGTCGATGAGGTAGGCGGTGGCTCGGCAGGACCCCAGGCCCGTCGTGGTGTCGGACTCGCCGTCCTTGGTCGTGATCAGGATCTCGGAACGATCAACGGGTTCGCGCTGGATCTCCGAGGCCGCCTGCAGGTACCGCTGCGCGACCCTGGAAGCCTGTTCGACCACCTTGAGGTCGCCGAATCCCTCGATCGAGAATCCCTGGACCTGCTTGCCACTCTTGGCGATGCCCTCGACGACTCGCTGAGTCCAATTGGGCTCGATGCCGATGACGACGACCGACGCGACGTTCGGGTTGGTGCCGATCCCGATGAGGGTCCGGAACGTCAGCTCCAGATCCTCGCCGAACTGCAGACGCCCGAAGGCATGGGGCAGGGCGAGGGTTCCCGGGACATGTGCGGCGACGCATTCTGCCGCCGCGTTGGACAGATCGTCGACCGGCAGGATCGCGACGTGATTGCGGACGCCGACGGCGCCGTTCTCTCGCCGGAAACCGGTCAGGCCACGCTGTTTTGCCATCGTGCGCTCCTCACGTTGTGGGTGTGGACGTAGTCGCCCCTGGCGATGTCGGTGCTCGCCGTTCCGATCTGCAGCGTGTACTCGGTGACACGGTCGCCGGATGAGACATCCAGCAAGGCCACCTTGTGGCCGAGCGGGACGCTCGACTTCACGGTCACGGACTCCGCCGGCGTGCCGTCCAGGTACCCGACGGCGGCGTCGCCGGGCTCGACATCGCACACAGCGACGGCCACCGCGTCTCCGACGCAATGCGCCAAGAAGTGCGGGTTCTGGCTTGCCATGGTGAACCTCCTTCTCACAGGTCAGTGGTCTGACCTTATGATGAAACTATCACACCACTGCGCACCGTGGCACGGATCGGCGGACAGAGGTATGACCTACTCGGACTAGGGTGAGCGAATGTTGGCCGGAGCCGCGGCCGTCTTCCTGGCGGCGTTCCTCGGTGGGGTCGTGGGCTTCGCCTACGCTCTCGTCGCCTTGCCATTGCTTCTGCTGGTGGGCCTGCCGCTCGAGGAGATCGTCGTCATCAACCTGGTGATCGCACTCGTCACCCGAATCCTCGTGCTGGCCACCCGCTGGCGCGACGTCACCTGGCCCCGGGCGTCCCGAATGGTCGTGGGTGCCTTGCCGGGCACGGCCGCCGGACTGTGGGCGATGGGGCGTGTCACCGAGCAGAACCTGCAGATCGCAGCGGGGCTGGTCGTCCTCCTCGCCGTCGCCGGACTCATCGCGCGGGACCGGTGGGGACGCGGCGAGGCGGTCGGCTCGGGACCTGCCCGGGGCCGACCATCCATGGAATGGGCGGTCGGAACCATGGGGGGCTTCCTCGGGTCCACGACGAGCCTCAACGGCGTCCCCCCGGCTCTCCTGCTCGCCGGTCGGCGAACCAACGCACGCCAGGTTGTTGCCGACTTGGCCGTCTTCTTCGTCGCCGGAAACCTCGGCACATTGGTCCTGCTGGGGATCGGAGGACGGCTGCCGATCGCCGATGTCACGTCGTTCCTGACGTGGTGGCTTCCGGTCGCCCTGGCCGGCACCTGGTTGGGCGTGCGACTCGGCCCGCTGCTGCCGATGGCGATCTTCCGTCGCCTGACACTGGGCGTCATCGTCGCTTCGGCGCTCATTGGCTTGTTCCAGGGGCTCGTGCACTGACGTTCGTCGCCGTTCGCCGATCCCAACCCTTGCGGCATGGCCGGGTATCAGTTTACCGTCATGGCCAGACCTCTATCCAGTTAGGAGCGGCGAAATGTCATCGACGTCGCTGAGACGCACCGGCCGGACGCATCCGTCCGGCGGTTCGTCAGAAGAGATCAATCCCGAGCGGCCACTGCTGACCGTGGGGGACGTGAAGCTGGGGTATCCCATGAACGGCCAGCTGAACATCGCTGTCGACAACGTCAGCTTCGACGTCTGGTCCGGTGAGAAGATCATGCTTCTCGGGCCCTCCGGCTGCGGGAAGTCGACCTTGCTCAAGTGCGTCGCCGGATTCCTGAGTCCGGTGGCCGGCGAGATCGCGATGCAGGGACGGGAACGGATGGAGCCGGGCCCCGACCGGGCGGTGGTCTTCCAGGAGTTCGACCAGCTGTTCCCGTGGTTCACGGTGCGGGGCAACATCGCCTATCCGCAGGTCGAGAACGGCAGGGACAAGCGCGAAGCGGCTCGTCGAACCGATCAGTACCTCGAGCTGATGAATCTGCAACACGCAGCCGATCGTTATCCCTATCAGCTCTCCGGCGGCATGAAGCAGCGCGTGGCGATCGCCCGCGCCCTGGCCCTGGATCCCGCGATCCTCCTCATGGACGAGCCCTTCGGGGCTCTCGACGCCCAGACGCGCTCTCGTCTGCAGGCCGAGATGCACGCTGTGACGAAGCAGACCGGAGTGACGGTGGTCTTCGTGACGCACAGCATCCAGGAGGCCGTCTACCTCGGTGACCGCGTGGTCGTCCTCGGCCAGCCGCCCTCGCGGGTCGTCGAGATCATGGACGTCCAGGGAATCGAGGACCCTGACGATGCCGCGTTCACCGAGGCGCTGCATCACCTGCGGTCGCTGCTCGGCCATGACGACACGAAGATCGCGTTCGAGTGAGGTAGCGATGTCCCAAGAGACCATCAACCAGCCAGTGACGACGACGATGGAGATCCCCAAGCACATGCGCGAGGGGAAGGGAGTGTGGGGGCGCCTGCCCGTCGTCCCCCGGCGGGTCGCCCTCCTGGTGTTCTTCGTCCTGATCTGGCAGCTCTACATCACGCTGTTCAGCCCCGACTCCCTGCTCATATCCAGCCCGTTCGAGGTGCTGCGCACCATCGTCACAGGGTTCGGCGACGGCGCGCTGCTCAGCGCGACAGTGACGACGCTACGCATCCTGCTGACCGCGATGCTGATCGGGATGGTTGTCGCCGCGGTGCTGACGACGTTGGCCACCTGGACGCGGATCGGCGACGATCTGCTCGTCCTCCTGACGTCGATGCTCAATCCCCTGCCGGCCATCGCGCTGCTGCCGCTCGCCATCCTGTGGTTCGGGCTCAACACGACCTCGCTGACCATCGTGATCGCCAACTCCGTGGTGTGGCCGATCGCCCTCAACGTCAGCATGGGCTTCAAGACGGTCAATCCCACGTTGATCTCGGTGGGGCGCAACATGGGAATGAGCGGCTGGCGGATGGTCCGCAACGTGCTCATCCCCGCGGCCCTGCCCCACACGCTCACCGGGTTGAAGACCGGTTGGGCCTTTGGATGGCGCACCATCATCGCTGCCGAGCTCGTCTTCGGTGTCGCCGGTGGCGGCGGGGGCCTCGGCTTCTACATCAACGACGCACGGTACTTCCTGAGGACTCCCGAGATCTTCGCCGGCCTGATCACGATCGCGATCATCGGCATCCTGCTCGAGTCTCTCTTCAGCTGGGTCGAGCGGCGGACCGTGATCCGCTGGGGCATGAAGAGCTCGGCCTGAAACCACGTATCCCTGGAGCTCTCATGTTTGGTTCTTTTCGGCACAGGCCCGTTCGCCGGGCGATGTCCTCTCTCGTCGCCGCAACCGTCACGGCCTCGTTGGCGTCCTGCGCCCTCGGCGCCTCCGGCGACGGCGTCTGCGACGAAGCCTCCTCGGTCACCATCGCCTACCAGCCGGGTCTGGGCTATGCCAATCTCCTGCTGGTCCAGGCCAACGAAGACCTGGAGGAGGCCCTGCCGGACATCGACATCACCTGGCGTGAGCTCAACTCCGGCGCCGCGATCCGCGACGGCACGCTCGCGGGCGAGATCCAGGTGGCGGCCGGCGGCGCCGGTCCCTTCATCATCGGTCGGGGCGCGGGCATGCAGTGGAAGATGATCTCCGCGCTGAACTCCATGAACCTGCAGCTCATGACGATGGATCCGGGCATCCGGTCCCTCGAGCAGCTCCAGGGCGACGGCAGCATCGCCATGCCCGGCCCGGACTCGATCCAGTCGATCGTGTTGCGCAAGGCCGCCCAGGACGAGCTGGGCGATCCACGCGCACTGGACAGCCAGATCATCGCGATGGGGCATCCCGACGGGATGCAGGCACTCATCGCGGGTCAGCTCGATGCGCACCTGACGGCACCGCCGTTTCAGCAGCAGGAAGCTGGCCAAGGGGCACACGCGCTGGTGGACAGCTATGACGTGTTCGACGGTCCGCACACCTTCAACGGGGTCTACGCGATGGAGGATTTCGTTGAGTGCAACCCCGATGTGGCTCCCGCGCTGATCGAGGCGCTCGAGGCCGCCAACGAGGAGATCGCGACGGATCCGGACTCGGCCGCAGGGAAGTTGACCGGCGCGATCGGCGACATGGACGCAGCCGAGATCTCCGCGGAGCTGACGACCGAAGGCACCGAGTTCACCACCGGGCCGATCGGTCTCGGCCTCTTCGCCTCGTTCATGGAGGAGACCGGCCTGATCCGTGAGCGACTGACCACCGAGGATCTGTTCTTCGAGAACGACGCCACTGAAGGAGGAACCTGATGCCGAAGCGCGACAGCGGGTCGATCAGCCGTCATCGTCTGTCCGAGGCCCCGGGCGAAACGTACACCCGGACCATTCTTGAGCCGAGCTACCAGTTCATGCTCAAGAACTACTTCGAGGGGCTGCTCGAGACCCATGAGGCCTGGATCGTCATGCTCGCCGAGCAGGGGATCGTCACGCCTGAGGCGGCCACGAAGGTCGCCGATGGACTGGCGACGATGCGGCAGGAGGGCAACGAGCGCTTCGTCGAGTTCGACTCGCGGTACGAGTACTTCTACTCCCACCTGGAGCAGCGGCTGACCGAGCTGGTCGGTCCGGAGGTCGCCGGTGACATCAACATCGCCCGCACGAGGCCCGAGCCGCTCACGCGGCTCGCGGTGCGCACCAGGACGGCCCGCGTCGTCGATCGTCTGCTGGACCTGGTCGAGACGATGCTGCGCATCGCCGAGGCCGAGAAGGACTCGGTGATGCCGCAGTGGACCCATCTCCAACCGGCGCAGCCGAGCACGGTCGGCCACTACCTCGCGGGGGTGGCCGACGCGCTGCTGCGCGACGCCGGCCGCCTCCAGGCGGCGTATGCGACGACGAATCGATCGACACTGGGCTGTGGCGCGCTGGCCGGCACGTCCTATCCGATCGACAGAGACCGGGTCGCCGCCCTGCTCGGCTTCGACGGCGTCCGTGAGAACAGCATCGACGCGGTCGGGTCGGGTGACTACGCCACCGAGACCGCGGCTGCGCTGGGCGGAGTGGGCACCAACCTCAGCCGGCTGAGCACTGACCTGTACCTGTGGTGCACGGTGGAGTTCGGCTTCGCGGAGATCGGCGACTCCTACGCAGGATCGAGCTCGATGATGCCGCAGAAGAAGAACGCCTACCCCTTCGAGTACGTCCGGGCCCGCGCGGCCCGTGCGGTCAGTGACATGTCGGGCGTCTTCATGGTGCTGCACAACACCACCTTCGGCGACATCAAGGATGTCGAGGAGGAGATGGTGCCGCCCGTCTTGCGCCTGCTGGATGAGACCGCGGTCTCACTGGAGCTGCTGGCCGGCAGCATCGACTCGCTTCAGTTCCACCGCGAATCCATGGCAAAAGCGGCCGCTGCGGGGTTCTCCACGGCCACCGAGCTGGCTGCGGTCATCCACCGCACCACGGACCTCGACTTCCGCTCGGCGCACAAGGTCGTCGGCACCCTGGTCAGACTCGCGGTGGAACGGGAAATCGCTCCAGAGGAGGTCGGCGCCGCCCTGGTGGACGAGGCCGCCGACCTCACGCTGGGGCATCAGCTGGGCATGAGCGACGAGGACGTCAGCCGGAGTCTCGACGCCCGATCGTTCGTGGCCGCTCACCGGGTCGAAGGCGGGGCCGCTCCCGAGATGGTGTCGGCCAACGTGTCCCATGCCCGAGAGCGGGCGATGGCCGTACGCACGTGGCTGGACGCGTCTCGCACGCAGGTGCACAGCAGTGACGCCGAGCGTCAGAACGCGATACGCCGGCTGGCCGAATGAGCCGGGCCAGAGCGAGGAAGGCCATGAATGCTGCAGAGGCCGGCGGCCAAGCAGAACCACTGAACGTCCGAGTTCATCGATCGTCCGATGAGGCCGCGAGCAGTTTCACCGTCGAGCGGATCGTGCCGATGACGGTGTTGGACGTGCTCTTGGCGATCCAGCGTGAGCACGACCATTCGATCGGTTTCCGGTTCTCCTGTCGCGTCGCGATGTGCGGCACCTGCACGGTGCGCGTCAACGGGCGATCTGTCCTTGCATGCCAACGCATCGTCGAGCCGGTCGAGCGCAACATCGCCATCGCACCGGCCGCCGGCATGCCGGTGATCAGGGATCTGATCGTCGACACGACGCCCTTCTGGGAGCAATGGCAACGCGTCATCCCCTACGTCAGTCCGGAGGACGGAGAACTCGACGAACCCGCAGTCGTGGCGCCCGACTCGCCGGAACGCCAAGCCATCGATCCCGCGCTCGACTGCATCCAGTGCGGCGCCTGCTACTCCAGCTGCGGCTTCGCAGGCGATGACGGACAGTTCATCGGTCCCGCCGCTCTCAACCGGGCCTATGCCCTCATCAGCGACTCACGCGACGATGCCGGACAGGAACGTCTGGACATCATCGCCGGCCAGGACGGCGTCGGACGCTGCCACTTCATGTACGGCTGCACGGGCGTCTGCCCGAAGGGCCTGGACCCGGCGCGAGCCATTCGCGCCGCTCGTACCGGGAGGTTGAAGGACCGATGAACGACGCTGATGTTCAACAGATCGAGGTGGACGTCGCGATCGTCGGCAGCGGAGGTGCCGGACTGATGTGCGCCCTGCATGCGCACACAGCCAATCCGGAGCTGTCCATCGCCGTGGTCAGCAAGGGCGCCGTGGGACGTTCCGGATGCACGCGGATGGTCCAGGGTGGATACAACGCTGTGCTCAACGAGGACGACTCGCTCGATGCGCACTTCAGCGACACGCTCGAAGGGGGCAAGTACCTCAACGACCAGGAGCTGGCTCGGACGTTGGTCCATGACGCCCCGCGAGTCATCCACGAGCTGGAGACCCGCGTCGGCTGCTTCTTCGACCGCAATCCGGACGGCACCATCAAGCAGAAGGCCTTCGCAGGGCAGACCTTCGATCGTACCGTCCACCGAGGTGACCTCACGGGCATCGAGATCATGTCCCGACTGCGCGACCAGATGTTCCGGATCGGCGTCCGCGAGCTGGAGGACACCCGCGCCCTGGAGATCCTCCGCGGCCGGGACGGTAGCTGTGCCGGCCTGATCTGCCTCGACGTCCAGACCGGCGAGTTCGTCCTGGTGCGGGCACCGGTCGTCGTCGTGGCAACCGGTGGTGCCGCCACGATGTTCAAGATCGCTGCGCCGGCCAGGGAGAAGACCGGTGACGGTGTGGCCATGCTGATGCGCGCGGGGTTGCCGGTGCGAGACATGGAGATGATGCAGTTCCATCCCACCGGTCTGCTGGCCGGTGAGTCCCGGATGACCGGGGCGGTGCTGGAGGAAGGGCTGCGAGGGGCGGGAGCCCATCTGTACAACGCCGACGGCGAGCGGTACATGAAGCGGTATGACCCTGAGCGCATGGAGCGCTCGACCCGCGATGTCGTATCGCGGTCCAGCTACCTGGAGATCATGGCCGGTCGCGGCACGCCCGAGGGCGGTGTCCTGATCGACATCTCCCACCTGGGCCGGGCCGAGGTCGAGCGACGCTTCCCGGGCATGGTCGAACGCACCCGGCTGATCGGCTCCGATCTCGCGACCCGTGCGGTCAACGTCTCTCCGACAGCACATTTCCACATGGGCGGCGCGATCATCGACCGCGACTGCGTCACGGAGATCGAAGGCCTTCTGGTTGCCGGCGAGGACGCCGGCGGCGTGCATGGGGCCAATCGCCTCGGCGGCAACGGCGTGGCCGAGTCGACGGTCTACGGCGCCCGGGCCGGTGACACCGCAGCTCAGCTGGTGGCCGAGCGTGGCGCACCCCCGGAACCCGACGACGACCAGGTGCGACAGGCCATCGAGACCGCTCTGGCACCGATCGACCGCGCGAACGGTCCGGACCCCTTCAGCATCACCCGCCGTCTCAAGGAGGCGATGTGGGTGGGATGTGGTGTGGTGCGCAGTCCCGACGGCCTGGCCGAGACCGCGTCGACACTCGATGAGCTGAGCGATGAGCTGGAGGCCGTGAGCGTCCCCGACGTCCACGCCTTCAACCCGGCATGGCACGAGGCTCTCGATCTGCGGAACCAGCTGCTGGTCGCCCGCGCCGTGGTCTCCGGCGCCACGCTTCGCACCGAGACCCGGGGAGCGCATGCCCGTTCGGATCATCCGACGGCGCGGGACGAGGAGTGGCTCAAGTACCTGGTGCTGCGTCTGAACGGCGAGGCGTTCGACCTGACCGAGGTCCCGGTCGAGTTCAGTCACGCCGCTCCGGCGAAGCAGGTGGTGGAGTCATGAGCTTCGCTCAGTTCATGTTCATGGTGGGCTTCATGCTGGTCGCCGTGGCGATCGTCGCCGTCACGGCAGTGATGTATCAGCGCGCTCGCGTCCTCGACGGCGGGGGCAACCCCACGGTGTCGAACATGTCCGGTCTCGGTGGCATGCAGTCCTCGCTGACCGAGGCAAATCGATGGGCCACGTACCTGCACCGCATCACCGGCGTGGCCGTCCTGCTCTTCCTGCTGTTGCACCTCATCGACGTGTCCCTGTTCGTCTGGTCGGTTCCGGTGTACGACTCCGTCCATGAGCTCTACGGCACGACCGTGATGCGGATCTTCGAGTGCGGTCTTCTCTTCGCTCTGTGCTTCCACGCCTTCAACGGCCTACGGCTGATCGCGATCGATGTCTGGGACATCGGCATGACAGGAGCTCTCCGGCTCCTGTGGCTCACGATGTTGGTCAGCGTCGCGCTGACCCTCGGAGGAAGTGTGGTGATCCTGTGGCCAGTCCTGATGTGACCGTCGAGCGCGGCGGAGCGCCATCGCGCCGGCGCCGCGCCAAGGTCCGTAGACCGGCGAGAGCCAACTACGTGCTGATCCGCGGCACAGGAGTTCTCCTCGTGGTGCTGGCGTTGGGGCACTTCGCCCTGACGCACATCATCACCGATGTCGCGGACACCGGTTCGGACTTCATCGCGCGCCGGTGGGCCAGCATCGGCTGGGTCGCGTGGGACGGAGCGCTCCTGCTTGCCGCGCTCGCCCACAGTGCCGCAGGCCTGGCGGCCCTGGTCCGCGACTATGCGCCGACCCGCGCGCGCATGGCCTATGCGCTCATCCTGGGAGTGCTGGCGGCGTTCTTCTGTCTGGGTCTGGCGACGCTGGTGGTTCATCAGGTCCGCTAGGGCACGGGCCCGAGCACTCCAGGCACCTCGGTGCACCGACCAGGACCCGCGCCGACTCGAGCGAGGCGGCGCGGGCCCTGTACTTCCGACCCCACCGGGCTTTCGACCCACCGGGCGGGGTGGGGGTGGCCTCAGGTCTTGCGTGCGTAGGCCCGCATCGTCAGCGAACCGAAGACCACGATCAGCGCGGCCGACATGACGAGCACGGTAACGATGGCCCCGACGTCACTCTGGCCCACCATGAGCCCGCGCACGGCGTTGACGAGGTGGGAGATCGGGTTCTGCTCGACGGCAGGCTGCAACCAGCCAGGCATGGTCTCGATGGGCACGAAGACGTTGGACAGGAACGTCATCGGGAACATCACCATCATGCTGACCCCCATGACCGCGTTGGGCGTGCGCAGCTTGAGGCCGAGCAGCGTCCAGATCCAGCTCACGCTGAAGCAGAAGACCAGCAGCAGCGCCACCGCGGCGATGACTCCCGTGACCCCGCCCGGCGGCCGGTAGCCCATGATCATCGTGACGGCGAGGATGACGGCCGAGGCCATCGTGTACCTCAGCGTGTCCCCCAGCAGGGCGCCCACCATGAGCGAGGGCCGCCACACCGGCAGCGAGCGGATGCGGTCGAAGACGCCCTTCTCGATGTCGTTGTTGATCGTCATGGCGGTGTACATCGTGATCATGACGACGGTCTGTACGAGGATGCCCGGCGCGAGGTAGTCCCGATAGGCATCGGTGGACCCTGAGATCGCTCCACCGAAGATGTAGGTGAACATCAGCGTGAACAGGATCGGGAACATCGTGACGTCGAGCAGCTGCTCGGGCACGTGCTTGATCTTGAGCAGGGCGCGGTGCGCAAAGGTCAGCGACGACGAGAGGGCCGACGCGGGCTCGGGACGCTCACCGGACCCGAGGGCCTCGGCGACCTTGGCGTCGAGAGCGACGGGGGTCTTGGTATCGACAGTCATGCGATCTCCTGCTCGGTCTCGTCGGTGACGGGCTCGCCGGTGAGGGCGAGGAACACCTCGTCCAGGCTGGGCTGGCCGAGGGAGAACTCGCCGACGTCGATGCCCTCTGCAGAAAGCCGGACGAGCGCGTCGGGCACTGCGGCCGGATCGTCGATGCGCAGGCTCAGCGCGTAGGGGTCGGACTCCCGCACGACCTCGGCCCGCAGCGCCTGGCCCAGGACGTCGGCGGCACGCTCTCGCTCGGCCGGGTCGCCGAGGCGCACGTGCACGGCACCGGAGCCGACGGAGGCCTTGAGCTCACCGCTGGTGCCCTCGGCGATGACACGCCCGTGGTCGATGACGGCGATGCGGTCGGCCAGCTGGTCGGCCTCGTCGAGGTACTGGGTTGTCAGCAGGATCGTGGTGCCGGCCGTCACGAGCGCTCGCACGATGTCCCACACCTGGTTGCGGCTACGGGGGTCCAGGCCGGTGGTGGGCTCGTCGAGGAACATCAGCTCGGGCCGCACGACGATGCTGCCGGCGATGTCGATGCGTCGCCGCATGCCGCCGGAGTACTTCTTGACCTGCCGGCCAGCGGCGTCCTCGAGACCGAAGGCATCGAGCAGCTGCATCGCACGCTCACGCACCGCGGCCCCCTTGAAGCCGTAGAGACGGGCCAGCATCTGCAGGTTCTCCAGGCCGGTCAGGTCCTCATCGAGGGAGGCGAACTGTCCGGTCATCGCCACCTTGGAGCGGACGGCGCCCGCCTCGGCGACGACGTCGTGCCCGAGGACGGTGGCCTGTCCACCGTCGGGGCGCAGGAGCGTGGCGAGCATGCGGATGGCGGTGGTCTTGCCGGCGCCGTTGGGGCCGAGGACGCCGTAGACGCCTCCGCTGGGGACGGCGAGATCGACGCCGTCGACAGCCCGGTTGTTGCCGAAGACCTTGACCAGGCCTTCGGTGGAGATTGCGAGATCGTTCATGACAAGCACCCTACTCTCGTGTTCCAACTAGGAACAAATCATTTTTCTTGGGCGCCGGCATGCCGGAGGACACTGGGCGCGAGGCGGCCCACGATGGCCGGCGCCTCGTGCACGAGGGCCTCGTCTGCCAGCGCCTCGACCATGAACAGGGCGAAGTCGATGCGCCGCGTCAGGTTGCTCTCCAGGACCGGGTCACCGATGTGTCGGCTCCACGCCGGCAGACCCTGGCTCTCACCCTCTTCCAGGTCACTGCCTCGCACGACGGTCCAGCGCCGGTCGCTGGCGAAGATGCGTCGGCAGGCCTCCACCTGATCGTCGACCTCCACCAGGCGCAGTGCCCGCGCCACCTTGGACATGAGCCACACCATCACCCGGAACCGCCTGGAGTACACGTCCCGACCGTCGCGCGAGATGTGCCAGCCGCACGAGAAGACCAGACGGGCATCCGGCTCGGCGAGGTCGAGGACGGCCTGCGCGGTCCCGGAGGAGTACTGCCGCACACCCCACGGCACCAGGACGACGAGCACCCCGTCGCACCCTGCGGCCGCGCGGGCGATCACGTCACGGTCGTCGGTGGGCCCGGGCACGATGGCGATGCGCCCGGCGTAGGCCTCGAGCTTGTGCACGCTCTTCTCCCGACACACCCCCACCACGTCGTACCCGCGCTCCAGGGCGAGCCGGACCAGGTACCGCCCCAGCTTGCCGGAGGCCCCGACGATGCAGACCTTCTGGACCGGCTCCGTGTCGTTCGAGCCCATGACGACTCCCGCCTCCCCCGCGTCGCGCCTTACGACGTAAGGGAGCGTAGGCTTACAACGTAAGGACGTCAACCCGAGGAGGATCCGTGCCCCGAGCCGGCACCGGCCGCCGAAGCCCCCTGCGTCGCGAACGCGTCGTCGTCGCCGCCGTGCAGATCGCCGACGAGCACGGCGTCACGGGCGTCACGATGCGCGCTGTCGCCGCACGCCTCGGGGTCGAGGCGATGTCGCTGTACCACCACGTCTCCGGCCGAGACGACGTCCTCGACGGCATGATCGACACGGTCCTCGCCGAGGTCGACCTCCCGGCATCCGGTGAGCCGTGGCGGGAGGCGATGCGCGCACGCGCCACCTCCACCCGCGCCGCCCTCAGCCGTCACCCGTGGGCCGTCGGACTGCTCGACTCGCGCAGCACCCCGGGGCCCGCCACGCTTCGGCACCACGACGCCGTGCTCGGCATCCTGCGCGAGGCCCGGTTCTCCGTCCGCGGGGCCGTCCGTGCCTTCTCCATCGTCGACAGCTATCTGTACGGCTACGTTCTGCAGGAGCTGAACCTGCCGTTCAGCGACGCAGAGCAGATGGACGACGTCGCCCGCGGGCTCCTGCACGACCAGGTCGCCGATACCTACCCGCACCTTGCCGAGGTCGTGTCCAGCCAGACGTTCATGTCCGCGTGGGACGCCGACACGGAGTTCGAGGCCGGACTCACCCTCGTCCTCGACGCCCTGGAGCCCGACGGGTCCTGAGCCGACGCAGGGCGATGGATCACGGTAGTCATGGCAACCCGACATCATCATCGTGCGTGCCCGCCGGGCCCAACACGCAGCGACACCGTCCCGCGGACGGTGAGTTCTCGCTCAGGCCTCCGGCGGCATGAGCACCGCGTCGATCAGGTAGACCGTCGCGTTGGCGGTCTTGACGCCACCGCAGACGACGTTGGCATCGTCTGCGCCGACGGTCAGCGTCTCGGGATCGCCCCTGACCTCGACCTCGTCGCCCTCCCGTGTGGTGTGGGTGCCGACGATCTCATCAGGAGAGAGCTGACCCTCGATGACGTGGTAGGTCAGGACCGACTCCAGGGTCCCGGCGCCCTCGGGGGTGCCGAGCGTATCGACGGTGTCCTCCGGCAATGCCGCGAACGCATCGTCGACCGGCGCGAACACGGTGAACTCGCCCTCGTCGAGAGTCTCGGTCAGGTCAACCTCGGAGTTGAGCTCGCCGCTGACGGCCTGCGCGAACGTCGTGAGCAGCGCGTTGCCGGAGACGGCCGTGGCGAGGGGCTCCTGCGCCATGGCCTCGACCGAGGCGGGGCCCTCCGGGTTCTCGGCGACGTAGTCGGCACAGCCGGGCCCGACCAGGTCGGCACTCGCGTCGTCGTCCGCAGCGTCCTCGGTGGCCGAGTCCTCCGCGGAGGAGTCATCGTCGCTCGAGCTGCAGGCGACGCTGAACATGGCCAGGGACGTGACCGCCGCGATGGCCAGGGACTTGCCGGTCTTCGTCGTACGCATCTTCTTCTCCTTTGATTGAGACTGTTCTACCCGACGCGGAGCCGGACGGGATGCCAGCAGGTCGTGTCATCGGGCACGGTCCTTCCACGGGACGTCAGTCACCGCCGTCGAACAGGCCGCCGTCGAGCAGCCAGTGGTACCGCAACCGCAGCGCGCGTTCGGTGCTGGCCACCAGCGTGGCCACCAGGAGGGCGACGTTGAGGGCTGCGGGAAGCTGGACGGGTGAGGTGAAGGAACCAATGGTGCGGGCCACCGGTGGGATCTGGGAGATCTCCTGCACGACCTGGGGGAGACCGATGGCCACGGCGACGACGAGCACAGCCATGGAGGCGGCCCCGACGACGCGGCTCAGGACCGGGCGTCGGCGCGCCAGGTGCAGGCGACGGCCCTCGGCCGTGGCAGGGTCCGGCTCGAGCTGACGCTCCAGGCCCTCGGAGCTCACGTAGTGGCAGCGTCGCAACCCGAAGGTGCTCGCGACGACCTCCACCGTGCCGCCGGACACCGGGAACGTGGCCGGCAGCTTGGACCGGGCATGGTGTCGACCATCGCGGTACAGGTGCGCCCGCACCTCACCGTCGTCGTCCCCCCAGAGCCGAACGTCCACCGACCACGTCTCCTGCGTTCCGTCGCCTCCGGGGAGCCGGAGGTGGAAGAGGGTGCGTGACAACAGCTGCCACCACCGGTACCGCTTCAGGGCGTGACCGTCTCCGGGCTTGACCCGACGGGCGGCGCGTCGAGCATTCCAGTCCGAGAACACGCCGGCCACCCTACTGACGCGACCCGTGGCCGGAGCCGACGACGGCGGCCGCCGAACGCGCGCCGAGCCGGGGCAGCAAATTACTCACGAGAAGATCTACCGCGGTGACCAGCCCGTTCCTAGGCTGACTCGTATGAGCGAGCGCGAGCGAGCGGCCCGACACGGCAGACAGTCACGGTCCCACGGTGGGTCCGTCGAGGACGTGATCGCATGAATGCGGCCGAGGGAGTCTCGTTCCCCACCGACAGCACCTCTTCGGCTGCCCGCACCATCCTCGCCGACGCGCTGCGCAAGGCCGACCCCGTCGGGGCACGTGCCGTGGAGCACGAGACCGCCTGGCGTCGCGAGTACCTCACCCACTTCCGCCGGGCCGTGGAGGCCGGTATCGGTGACCCGGGAGCCGCCCACTCCATCGCCGACGACGGCCTGGCGTCGATGCGCCACCTCATGCGCTTCAGGGACGTACCGCTGTCCGACGCCATCGACACCTCGGCCCTGCAGCAGGTCTTCCACACGACCTCGACGTCCGGGACGCAGGAGCCGGAGACCGAGCTCACGCTCCCCTACCGCGGCGAGAGGCTCCGCGGCCGCCAGGTCGTCGACCAGCTCGCTGACTGGCACGATCGCGGCGTCATCACGGCCTCGTGCGTCGAGGCGGTGACGCGCGTCCTGGACCACCCTGAGTGGTTGCGACTCGACGGCGACGTCGTCGTGGTGCTCGGCGCCGGCGCCGAGATGGGGCCCTACCGGGCGCTGCAGCGCTGGGGCGCGGAGGTCGCGGCGATCGACCTGCCCGACGCCGGCGTCCAGGGCCGGGTCCGCGACGTCGCCGCCTCGGGCGCCGGCACGGTCCACGTCCCGTCGCGCATCGTCACCGACGCCGACTCCGACATCGGCGCAGACCTGGTGCGAGAGCTCCCCGCCGTCGCCCACTGGCTCGGCTCCTTCCAGGGTCGCCTCGTGCTCGGCAACTACTGCTACGCCGACGGCAGACAGCACGTACAGGTCTCCGCGGCCGCCGACGCACTGGCGGCCCACCTGCTCGACCACCGGCCCGACACGGCACTGGCCTACCTCGCCACCCCCACCGACGTGTTCGCCGTCCCGCACGAGGAGGTCGACGTCTCGGAGGTGGCCTACTCCAAGGGACGGGCGGGCCGCACTCTTCGCAGCGCGGTGCGCATGGCCAGCCGGGGGCGTCTCCTGCAGCGCAACTACCCACCGGGAGCCGACCCCGGCCTGTGCGATGCGCTCGTGCCGCAGCAAGGACCCAACTACGCGCTCGCCAAGCGGCTGCAGCGGTGGCGGGCGACGTCCGCGCGGCACTCCGGGACGACCGTCTCGATGAACGTCGCCCCGTCCACCCGGACCCGGTCGGTCCTGAAGAACCGGGCACTGGCCGCGGCGTACGCCGGGGCACACCGCTTCGGGGTGGAGGTCTTCGACCCGGCGACGTCCAACACGCTCATGGCGGCGCTGCTGGTGCACGACCTACGGGCCGACGTCCCCGCGCAGGCCGAGCCGTGGCAGGACGAGGCCCACGCCGCCGCCCACGGCGGACTGTGGACCACGGCCTACCACCCGCGCAGCGCCCTCGGCCTGGCCGCCGTCCTCGGTCTGGGCTCCCTGCGCGGCTGAGAACCCGGCGCCGTGGCACCTCACCGTTCACCGCTACCGGGTCGGTAGTCTGAACGCGGCCCGATCATCGCGCGCTCTTCGATCTCGCACTGCACCTACACCGACGACAACGGCGACGACCAAGTCGCCAGAAGCAGCGTCGAGCTCACGATCCTCGAGGGTGCGTCGGTCGACGGACCCAGCGAGGCGACCGTCGACGAGCTGGCAGCCGGCGTGACCCTGCAGTTCTCGGGATTCGCATCGGGCGCGAACCTGACCGGTGAGATCTACTACTTCAACCCCGACAGCGGTGAGCGGGAGCAGATCGGCGACTTCTCCGCCACGCTCGGCGCCGACGGCACCGGCGAGGGGACGCTGACCATCACCGGCGCCTCCCCGGACGACCAGTTCCAGCTCGCCGTGAGCGGCGGGGAGTCCAACGTCAACCACTACATCACCGCGACCGCCGGCAGCGGCGGCAGCGGCGGTGACGACGCAGACGAGGCGTCGACCAGCCAGGCTCCGCGTGCCCCCGAGAGGGTCGACACGGGCCGCTGAGGCTCAGCTCCACACACGAAGGCCCCGGAACACCGAACGGTGTTCCGGGGCCTTCGTGTGGTCAGGGCGCGGACGTCACCGGCGTGCACGCCTGGTGCGCTCCAGCGATCAGTCGTGGAAGGTGACAGCCGCCGACAGCGGGACGCGCGTGGTCCGGTAGGAGTTCGTCGGGTGCGTCTGCTCGGCGTGGCCGAACGCGATGCCGCAGACGATGCGACGGTCGTCGTCGAGCCCGAACCACTCACGCAGGAACTCAGAACGCATCGCCAGCGCCGCCTGGGCACAGGTGCCCAAACCCAGAGATTGGGCCGCCAGCAGGAACGACTGCACGTAGAGCCCGCAGTCCAGCACGCCATAGGTGCCCAACGACGCCGACGTGCTGATGATCGCGACGTGGGGCGCACCGAAGAACTCGAAGTTGCGCATCATCTGCTCGGCGGACCCGGCGCGATCGCCCTTCTCGACGCCCACCGCCTCGTACAGCTGCCACCCCGACTCGCGGCGACGCTCTGCGTAGACACCCTCGTAGGAGGCAGGGAACTCGATGTCCGGGCCGAACCGCTCGTCGGCGGCCATCGCCTCCCGCAGCCGCACCGTCGCGTCCCCGGACGTCACCTCGACGTGCCACGGCTGGGTGTTGCACCACGACGGCGACCGGCCCGCCATGGTCAGCAGCCGCTCCAGCACCTCCGGTGCGACAGGCTCCTCGGTGTAGCCCCGGCAGCTCCAGCGTTCCTCCAGCAGACGCTGGAGCACACTCTCGGCAGCCCCAGTGTCGTCTGCGGCCCCCGGCCCCGCACCCCCGCCAGTGTCGTCTGCGGCCCCCGGCCCCGCACCCCCGCCGGGCGTGCTCATCGGCCCTCGAACGTCGCAGGGCGCTTGGCGAGGAACGCCGTCACACCCTCGTGGAAGTCATCCGTCGACCCGAGGCGCTCCTGGCCGTCCAGCTCACGCTGGAGCGTCTCGTCGATCCCCGCGAGCGTCACCGCGTTGAGTGCCGCCTTGGTCTCGGCGTAGGCAGCCGTGGGCCCGCTCGCGAGCCGCTTCACGAGGGCCACGACACCGTCGGGGTACTCCTCATCCGCAAGACACGCCTCGATGAGGCCCGCCTCGGCAGCCTCGGCCGCCGGCAGGCGCTCCCCCAGCATCGCCATACGGTTCGCACGGGCCCGGCCCAACGATGCTGCCACCAGCTGCGTACCCCCTCCGTCCGGCATCAGGCCGATGTTGATGAACGCCTGCAGGAAGTAGGCCGACTCGTGCGCCACCGTGAAGTCCGCCGCCAGCGCGACCGAGGCGCTGATACCGGCGGCAGGACCATTGACGGCTGCGACCACCGGACGCGGTGTGCTGAGCATCGCCCGGACCAGCCTGTTGCCGCCCTCCTGGGTCCCACCCTCCTTGACCCGGTTCAGGTCGGCGCCCGCACCGAAGGCTCGTCCCGAGCCGGTGATCACGATGACGCGCGCCTGCGTCTGCTCCACCGCGTCGGCCGCGGCATGGAGCATGGGCCCGTCCACCGCGTTCATGACCTCGGGCCGGTTGACCGTGATCGTGAGAACGTCGTCCTCCGTGCGGAACAGCATCTCCTCGCTCATGGGATCACGTGCTCCTTGTTCACTCGCTGGGGATACCGCCCCGCACACAGCGAAGCGGAGTGCTCGGGCGAGTACGCGCTCATGTACGCCTCCATTGTCCGAGCAGGACGTTGACGGCCGCGATGAGCGCGACCGGCTGATCGAGCATGACATGGTGTCCGGCGTCGGGAATGGTCGTCACCGGGACGCCGCCGCCCAGCTCACGGGCGACGGCCGCCGTGATGTCCCGCGTCGCCATGCCTCGCTCCCCACGCAGCAGAGCCACCGGACAGACCGCCTCGGCGAGGGCCGAGGTCTCCATCCGGGTACTGAGGAAGATGCGCGGATCGAACCGCCACGACCAGCCACCCTCGACCTCGACGATCGACTCCGCGGCAATGTGGTCACGCACGAAGTCCAGCGTGGCATCATCCTCGGGCAAGGTGCGGAACCGCTTCAGGATCGCCTCCTGCGTGGGATGCACCTTGTGCGGCGGAAGGTGCGGGCTGGAGTCCAGCCAGGCACGAGCCTCCGGTGACATCTGACGAACCGGGGAGTCGATCGCGACGACACCCGCCAGCTGTGAGCCGTGGTCGCGGGCAGCGGTCAGCGCGACGAACCCACCCATGCTGTGCCCGATGACGATGGGCGGCACGTCAGACTCGGCCCGCGCCACGGCCACCACCTCACTCGCCCAACGCTCCAACGAGTAGCCGCCGGTGTGACTGCTCAAGCCGTGACCGGTCAGGTCGATGGCGAGGACGCGGTGCCGATCCGGACCTTCCGGCCCCGCACCCCCGCCAGTGTCATCTGCGGCCCCCGGCCCCGCACCTCCGCCGGTGTCATCTGCGGCCCCCGGCCCCGCACCCCCGCCAGTGAGGTGCGGGCCCACGTGGTCCCACCAGCCGCCGTGCGCCGCGCCGCCATGGACCAGCACGACGGGAGGATCGCCCGGCCTCCCCCACGCGCGGTAGGCCACCGACGCACCGTCGACCTCCCGGGTGAGACGCGCCGGCTCCTCGGCGATCGCCTCGTCGAACCATGTCGGCGTGTCCACGTGCGACCTCCTGCAACCGTCTAGAAACCGTCAACCTTGACTGTTTCACGTTCCACCCCGCACGATAGCGAGGAACCACCCACCATGACGAGAGGTACCACATGAGCGAGCGCCAGCGAGCGAACCATCCGGCACGTCTCATGCGGGCACGGTCCTACCGTGGGCTTTCTGAGGACGTGACCGCATGAGCCTGGCCGGAACGACCATGATCATGTCCGGCGGCAGCCGCGGCATCGGCGAGGCAATCGCCCTCAAGGCAGCCGCCGACGGAGCCAACGTCGCGCTCCTGGCCAAGACCACCGAGCCGCACCCGAACCTCCCCGGCACCATCCACACCGCGGCGCAGGCCATCGAGGCAGCCGGCGGCCGCGCCCTGCCACTCGTCGGCGACATCCGAGACGACGCGTTCGTCGAGGACGCCGTCGCCCGGACGGCGGAGCACTTCGGCGGCATCGACATCGTGGTGAACAACGCCAGCGCCATCGACCTGTCCCGCACCGAGGACGTCTCGATGAAGAAGTACGACCTCATGAACGACATCAACTGCCGCGGATCGTTCCTCCTCAGCAAGACGGCCAT
Source organism: Aeromicrobium sp. CTD01-1L150 (assembly GCF_041951745.1). Lineage (GTDB taxonomy): Bacteria > Actinomycetota > Actinomycetes > Propionibacteriales > Nocardioidaceae > Aeromicrobium. The sequence continues at coordinate 272,133 of NZ_CP169555.1, read as the reverse complement.
CCCCTGGCTGCGCCAGTCCGGCAACCCGCACATCCTGACGCTGAGCCCACCGCTGGAGCTGGACCCCAAGTGGCACACCACGTTCACGGCGTACACGATCGCGAAGTTCGGGATGAGCCTGGTGACGCTCGGCCTCTCCGGAGAGCTGCGCGAGGACGGCATCGCGGCGAACTCGCTGTGGCCGCGCACCGCGATCGACACCGCCGCCGTGCGCAACGTCGTGGGGCCGGGCATGGCGGCGAGCTCGCGGACGCCGCAGATCATGGCCGACGCCGCCCACGTCATCCTCACCAAGAGCTCGCGCGAGGTCACCGGACAGTTCTTCATCGACGACGACGTGCTCGCCGACGCTGGTGTCACCGACTTCTCCGGCTACCTCAACGGTGGTCGGGAGGAGGACCTCGCGCTGGACTTCTGGGTCGAGCCCAAGGGACCGCACGACCCGAACCTCACCCTCGGCCGATAGCGCAGCGGGGAGTCAGCCGACCGGGCGCGCGGTGACCTCGGCACCCACCTCGATGGTGCGGCTCACCGTGCACAGCCGGTCGTGAGACTTGGCGATCGCGTCGGCCAGCACGGCCCGTGCCCGCTCACCCGCCTCGTCGTCACCGAAGTCGACGCCGAAGTCCAGGGAAAGCTCGGTGAGCCGGTTGCCGTGCTCGTCGCGCACCTTGCGACCCGCCGAGCCCACCACGAACGACTCCGGCTCGGCGCGCTTGGACACGATGTGGTCGACGTCGACGGCGCTGCACCCGGCGAGGGCCGCGAGGAGCAGCTCCACCGGCGTGAAGTCGGCGTCGTCGCCCTCGCCGATCGTGATCGTGCCGCCACGGACGTTGGTGGCGCGATAGTGGCCGAGCGCCGTGCGCTCGAGGTCGATGCTGCGGTGGTCCTCACTCATGGGTCCATCCTGCCCCGTCACCTGACGTTGAGCACCTACCCCGGCCTTCTCTTGCCCACCCCGGTTGGCAAGCCGGGGTGAGCAGCAAGAAACCGGGGTGAGTCACCTGAGTCCCAGGAACTCATGGGAATCAGGAGGACTGCTCGTCCGGTGCGACCTGCGGGACAGGCTCCTCGCGAGCGGCACGCTCGACCTTGGCGTGGTAGCGGACGCCGAGCTTGCCACTGCCGATGGCGACCGGGAGTGTCAGCAGAACGACGATGCCCACGGTCACGGCTCCCCACAGCAGCACGTCGTCGCGTCCGATGGCCAGCTCGGGGAACGACGGGCGTGAACGCAGCGCGTACTGGGCATCGACCACGACGGCCAGACCGGCCCCGACCAGGCCGGAGACCAGCACGAGGATCCAGACGGCCACACCCTGTCGACCACCGTCGAAGCGCACGAGGCGGCCGGCCACGTAGGAACCCGCGTAGACACCGAGCAGCAGCAGGACCGAGCCACTGATCGCGGCAGCGAGCGCCGTGGCCTCACCGATCCTCACCCCGCCGCGCGTCGGGTCCTGGATCACGCCCGCGGCCAGTGCGACGGCGGCCACGAGTGCGCCGACCAGAGCCATGACACCGAGAGCGCCCAGCCAGCCGAAGAACGCCGCACCGACGCTGATCCCGCCATACTCCTGGCGCTGCCGCTCCTCGGGTGTCAGCGGACCGGCCGGTGCGGACGGCACGTCAAGCGCCTCCCCGGTGTAGATGCGCTCGGTGCGCTCGTCCCAGTCGTCGGCGGGGAAGGTGCTGGTCGGGGCGGTGTCGGTACTCATGCGATCACGTCCTCAAAAAGACCACCGTAGGAACGTGATCGCATGATGTCCCCTTGATTCACTCGCTGGCGCTCGCTCATGGGCCCTCCTGTTCGAACCAGTGCCCACCAGTGTGGGCACGAATCGCCGCTCAGCCGGTGAAGACGCGCCGAGAGGTCAGGAGGTCGCGGCGACGAAGTCCGGGTCGGGTGTGAGCGCCGAGACGTGGTGGCGGCCCCGCGGGACCACCATCGGGGTGCCGCTGACCGGGTCGGGCACCACGTCGCAGGTCAGGCCGAAGACGTCGGTGACGACCTCTGCGTCGATGACGTCCTTGGGCGACCCCTCGCAGACGATCTCACCCTGCTTCATCGCGATGATGTGATCGGCGTAGCGGCAGGCCAGGTTGAGGTCGTGCAGCACGATGACGATGGTCTTGCCGTGCGAGCGGTTGAGGTCGGTGAGCAGGTCCAGCAGCTCCACCTGGTGGTTGATGTCCAGGTAGGTGGTGGGCTCATCGAGCAGCAGCACGTCGGTGTCCTGCGCCAGGGCCATCGCCACCCAGACCCGCTGGCGCTGACCTCCGGACAGCTCGGCGATGCGGCGCTCGGCCAGCTCCGCGGTGCCGGTGGCCTCCAGCGCCGCCTGCACGGCGTCGTCGTCCTCAGGGCTCCACTGCCGGAACCAGCCCTGGTGCGGGTATCGGCCGCGACCGACCAGGTCGGCCACCGTGATCCCGTCAGGCGCCAACGGGGTCTGCGGGAGCAGGCCGATCACCTTGGCGACGTCGATGCTGCGCATGCCCGAGACGTCGGAGCCGTCGAGCTGGACGCTGCCGGAGCGGGCCTTCAGCAGACGGGCCAGGCCGCGCAGCAAGGTGGACTTGCCGCACGCGTTGGCGCCGACGATGACGGTGATCCGCCCTGGGGGCAGCTGCACGTCGAGATGGCTGACGATGTCGGTCTCGGCGTAGCCGAGGGTGAGGTCCTGCGCGCGCAGGTCGTGCTCGTGAGTCATCCTCCGCGTCCTTCCCGGTTGACGTGGACGAGTAGCCAGATGAGGTAGGGGGCACCGATCGCACCGGTGACGACGCCGGTGGGCAACGATGCGGGCAGGCCGTGCCGAGCGACGAGATCGGCCACCAGGACGATGCACGCACCCACGAGGCCCGCCGTGAGCAGTCCCAGACCCGACCCTCGCAGCAGGCGCACGGCGATCGGACCAGCGATGAGCGCGACGAAGGCCATCGGGCCGGCGGCGGCCGTGGCCATGGCGACGAGGACCACCGCGATCGCCAGCACCGTGAGCCGGGCCGCCTCGACGCCGACGCCCAGGCCCCTGGCCGCGTCGTCGCCGAGCTCGAGAACGCCGAGCGGTCGTGACAGCACCAGCGCGATCGGCACGAGGACCAGGACCGCGACGATGAGGACCCGCAGCTCGGTGGTGCCGGCACGACCCGACGACCCGGTGAGCCACACCATGGCCTCACGGGCGTCGTAGAGCTCGGCCCGGGCGATGACCCAGCCGACGAGGGCGCGCAACAGCTCGCTGATCCCGATGCCGATGAGGATGAACCGGTAGCCGGTGATGCCGCCCCGCCAGGCGAGCAGATAGATACCGGCGGCGGTCATGATCGCGCCGGCGAGCGCCGCGACCGAGATCTGGAAGGAGGAGAAACCCAGCAGGATGATCGCGGTGACGGCGAACAGGCTCGCTCCGGAGGAGATGCCGACGAAGTCGGGCGAGGCGAGCGGGTTGTTCAGGAGCCGTTGGAAGCTGAGGCCGGCCACACCCAGCGCGACACCCACGAACAACGACGTCGTCGCCGTCGGCAGCCGCAGGGTACGGACGATGAAGTCGGTGCCCGGGTTGTCGGAGAGACCGAGTACGGACGCCACGACCTCCCACGGGCCGAGGCGCGACTCGCCGACCATCATCGTGACGACGAACAGGACGGTGGCGAGCAGCCCGACGATCGACGTGACGACGACGGAGCGACGTAGCCGGGCGCGCCGGCCACGCACGGCGAGCGTCGGTGGGTCGCCGGGCTGTCCCAGGGTGAGGATGGTCATGGGCTCAGAGCTCCGCGAGGTTGCGGAAGCGGACCAGTGCGATGAAGGCCGGGGCGCCGAGCACACCGAGGACGACCCCGACCTGCAGCTCGCTCGCACCCAGCGCGAGGCGGCCGATGATGTCGGCGCCGAGCAGGATGATCGGGCTGAGCACTGCGGTGTAGACCATGATCCAGCGGTAGTCGGGCCCGCAGATGGCACGGGCTGCGTGGGGCACCACCAGGCCCACGAAGACGATCGGCCCGCATGCCGCCGTGGCCGCACCGCACAGCACGGCCACGGTGACGAACAACAGTGCGCGCGTCGCCCTGACTCGCTGCCCCAGGGCGGTGGCCATGTCATCACCGAGCGCGAGCCCGTTGAGCAGGCGCCCGCAGGCGAGCGCGACGACGGAAGCCACCACGATGAACGGTGCTGCCTGCAGCAGGACCGGCCAGTACCGGCCGGCCAGCGAGCCGACCTGCCAGAACCGCAGCTCGTTGAGCGCCTGGGTGTTCATCAGCACCGTGCCGGTGGTGATGGAGTACAGCGCCGCGCTCACGGCCGCGCCCGCGAGGGCGAGCTTGACCGGGGTGGCGCCCTCGCGGCCGAAGGAGGCCACCGTGTAGACCAGCGCCGTGGCCGCGCCGGCGCCGAGGAAGGCGACCCACACGTAGACGCTGAGCGGCATCGTGCCGAAGATCATGATGCTGACCACGATGAACGCCGCCGCGCCGGCGTTGACGCCCATGATGCCAGGGTCGGCGAGCGGGTTTCGGGTGGCGCCCTGCAGGATCGCTCCGCCCAGCCCGAGCGCCACGCCGACCGCCAGCCCGAGCAGTGTGCGGGGGACTCGCATCTCGCGGATCACGGTCTGCGCGGCGGAGCTCTGGTCGTAGTCGGTGAACGCCGTCCAGATGGTTCCCGGGCCGACGCCGCGTGCTCCCAGGGTGATGCTCAGGAAGCTGACCATCGCCAGGACACCGAGCGCCACCAGCAGGCCGGCGGAAAGCCCGAGGCCGGACCGACCCCTGGTTCGGTCCTCCTCCCGCGTCCTCTCCCGCTCAGCGATCACCGTCATGACAGGTCGGCGTCAGCCTTCTCGATCGCATCGCTCAGCTGATCCAGCTGCTCGGCGTACTGGGCATAGGTGCTCATCCAGAAGGCGGGCCACGGGGTGATGGCGCCGGCGTCGGCGGCCTTGATCTTGTTCCAGGTCGGCTGCTTCTCGGCCGTCTTCAGGCTCGACTCGTAGGTGCGGTCGTCGAGCAGGATCAGGTCGGGCTGGTACTTGTCGGCGTTCTCCCAACTGAGGTTCTCCCAGTAGGGGTAGTCGGCGAACGGGGTGTCGGGGTCGATGACGTCCAGCCCCCACTCGACGAAGTCGGTGAGCTCGGCGGACTTCTCCGGCACCGCGACGTACAGCAGGTCGTCGGCCGGCGACACGCCCATGGCCGTGAGGTCGTCCTTCTCGGCGACGACCTTCTGGAAGCGTTCCTTGGCCTGCTCGAAGCCCTCCTTGGCCTGGACGATCGCGGGCTCTTCGGCGTCGGCACCAAGAGACACGGCGAGGTCCTCATAGCCCTCCAGGGTCGTGACCGCCGACTCGCCGTACGTCGGCCCGACGACGGGTGCCAGCTCGGCCACCTTGCGGGAGTCGGCTTCGACACCCTCGCTGAAGCCGCTGTAGGCCTCATCCTCCGGCCACCAGCCGGAGACGATGAGGTCGGGCTCCAGGCCGGCGGCCTTCTCCGCGTCGATGTCCCCCCACGCCTCGCCCACGATCTCGATGCCGTCGAGGTCGACGCCCTCGAGCGCCTTGCTCTCCTCCACCGGCTCGTTGGCGAAGATCCCGACCGGCTTGATGCCGTGCGCGATGAGGGCCGCGGCGGCCTCGCCCTGGGCGAGGATGCGCGTGGGGACCTCGTCGGCGGTGTACGTCTCACCGTCGCCGGAGGTGTACTCCCAGGCTCCCTCACCTGACTCACCCGCCGACGAACCGCAGGCGGTGAGGGCGAGGGATGCAGCGACCACCAAGCCGACGAGGGGGCGAAGACGCGTCATGATGCTCCTGTGCTCGGGACCGAGACCTCCCCGGACCACAGGCCAGCCTAACTTAGGCCAGCCTCATCACACACGTGGAGTGGGTCACTCTCGGCCAAAGGACCATCCGCCGCGCGGCGTTGCTCTTGACGATCCAGCGAGGGCGAGCGAAACCGACTGTCGGTGGTCGCCAGTATGTTTGATTTATGGAGATGGAGCAGGCTCTGGACGTCACTCGGTTGAGTGATGTCGTGGTGGCTCGTGCTCGGGCCGAGGCGGCTGAGTGGGCGCAGATGGTCTCCTTCCGTGACGCTGAGATGGAGCGGATCGACGCATTGGAGTCGTCGTTGGACCGGATGATCGACAAGGCCGGGTTGGTGTTGTCGATCGGCCAGGCGATGGGCCTGTCGGAACAGCAGGTGCATTCCCAGCTCGCGGTGGCCGATCGGATGCGCCGCAAGGCGCCGATCTCCTGGTTGGCGTTCACCGACGGACGCATCGATGCTGTCCGGGTGCGAGCCATCGCCTCGAGTCTGGACCGGCTCGAGCGTGAAGAGTCATGGCTGCGGCTCGATCAGTGCGTGGTCGCCTACGCCTCCACCCACACCTGCGCTGAGCTGCGCGCCTGGCTGCGACGGTTCGTAGCCCGGGTGGAGCCCGATCTGGAGCTCCAGCGGGCCGAGTCCGCGCGTGAGGACCGCTCGGTGGAGGTCGTGCACGTCGACGATGGAATGGCCTGGCTGAATGCTTACCTGCCCTCGCACATGGCTGCCGCGATCGCCAAGCGTCTCGTCCGCGAAGCCCGCGCCCTCGGCTCCGGCGACGAGCGGACCACGCAGCAGCGGATGGCCGACCTGTTCGCCTCCTGGCTCACCACCTCAGAGGCCACCACCACTGACCTGGCTTCTGATATCGCGGTGACCATCGAGGCCGACGTGCTGACTGCCCTGGCCGATGGTCTGGCCGAGGTCGCCGACGGGTCCTGGAGCGTTCCAGCCTCCTGGATCCTCGACACGGCCCTTGACGGTGAGGCGTTCTGGCATCGGATCCTCAAGGATCCCATCAGCCACGACGTGCTGGCGCATGAATACGTCGGCAGGTTCTCACCCGAGATCCTGGCCAAGGCCATCGCGTTCCGCGACGGCATCTGTCGTGCACCTGGTTGCATGAGACCCGCCGACGGGTGCGATCTGGATCATCGAGAACCCTGGCCCGCGGGGCCAACCAGCGGGCGGAACCTGTGGGCGCTGTGCCGACGGCATCACACGTTGAAGGGACACCAGGTCCTGCGATGGGTCCTGCCGTCCGGACAGAGCGTCCCCGCCGGCACCACCGAACACACCGTGCAACCACCAGAACCCTCACCAGTGGAACACCACCTCGCCCACGCGATCATCGGGCACACACCCTGAGGAACGCCTCTCACATCAGCACCGCCAGGCCACCGAGGCTGATGTAGACCCCGGCCGTCGCCGTGTCGATGCGGACCTGCGCCATGGGCGAACCCGTCACCCGCTCCCGCAGGCTGCCGGCGGCCAGGGCATAGCAGCTGTCGCACACCACGGCCAGGGCGACGAAGCACAGGCCCAGCGCCAGCACCTGCACGCCGGCCGGCCCGCGCGACGGATCGATGAACTGCGGCAAGAAGGCGATGAAGAACAACGCCGTCTTGGGGTTGAGGACGTCGATCAGCACGCCGTCCACGAACAGTCGACGTCGCGACGCCGCAGGACGGGCCTGGGAGACAGCCTGCGACCGCACGGTGCGGAACTGACGCGCCCCCAGGTAGATCAGGTAGCCCGCGCCGCCGTAGCGGATGATCGTCATGGCCGCCGGCGACGACTCCAGCACTGCCGCCAGCCCGACGGTGGCCGCGACGACGTGGAGCAGGGCGCCGGTCTCCAGGCCGAGCATGGAGAGCAGGCCCGCCGCCCGGCCCTGCTCGATGCTGCGCGACATGACGTAGACGACCGACGGCCCGGGAACGGCCAGGATGGCCGCGGCGGCGGCCACGAAGGTCAGCAGCGTCACCTCGTTCGGCACAGTCCCTCCTGGCTGGTCGTCGTGGAACCAGGAGCGAGGCTAGGAACGTCCACCTTCACGGGACTTTCGTGATCCTTTCGGCCTCGGCAGGCACCGGCAACCGGTGGACTAGAGTGCCGAGGTGGCTCGGACGCGGTGTCCGCGGCCGTTCCGGGAGGGTGATGGGCGACCTGGAGATCCGCCTGATGGGTGCCGTCGAGGCCGTGCGCGACGGCCGGCCGGTCGCCGTGCCCGGACGAAGGGTCAGGACGCTGCTGGCGATGCTCGCGCTGTCCGCCGGGGAGACCGTCTCCACCGACGCCCTCGCCCTCGGGATCTGGGGCGACGAACCGCCCGAGAAGGTCCGCGCCAGCCTCCAGACCTACGTCTCGCGCCTGCGCACCGCCCTCGGGCCCGAGCTCGTGACCACCGATCCCGGCGGCTACACCCTGCGGGTCCCCCGTGAGGCCGTCGACCTGCTCCGGCTCGGCCACCGCATCGCCGGCGAGACCGACGACAGGGCCGAGGACGAACGCGCCGTTCTCACCGGGGCGCTGGCTCAGTGGCGAGAACCCCTGTTCGGTCACGACAGCACTCCTTGGCTGGAACGACACGAGACCCCAGGCTGGGTGGAGCAGCAGCTGATCGCGCGGGAACGGCTCATCGACCTCGACATGGCGGCGGGTCATCACACGCGATGCATCGCCGAGCTGACCCGACTGACCGAGAACCACCCCCTGCGCGAGTCGCTGTGGGAGCGGCTGCTCCTCTGTCTCGACCGCAGCGGTCGCACCGCCGAGGCGCTGGAGGCGTTCGAGGAGCTCCGCACGCGACTCGCCGAGGAGCTCGGGGTCGACCCGGCGCCCGCGCTGAGAGCGATCCACCGTGACCTGCTGGACAAGCCCGACCACCCGGACACCTGGCGACGGCCCACACCACGTCAGCTCCCGATCGACGTCCACGGCTTCACCGGCCGCACCGAGCAGCTCGACGCGCTCGACGCCGTGCTGACGTCACTGGAGAACGGCGACGCCCCCGGCGTCGTCGCTCTGCACGGGCCGGCTGGAGCCGGCAAGACCACCCTGGCCGTGCACTGGGCCCACCGTGTGCGCAGAGCCTTCCCGGACGGCCAGCTGTTCATCAACCTGCGCGGCTACGGAACCGGTGACCCGGTGTCGACGGCGGTCGCCTCGGATGCTCTCCTGCGCGGGCTCGGGGTGCACGGCGACCTCATCCCCGTGGACGAGCAGGCACGCCTGTCGTTGCTGCGTAGCGAGCTCGCCGACCGTGCCCTCCTCATCGTCCTCGACAACGCGCGCGACAGCGAGCACGTCCGCCCGCTCGTGCCCGGCGGCCGCTGCCTCGTCCTGACCACGAGCCGCGCCCAGGTCCGCAGCCTGAGCATCCGCGAGGGCGCGCTGCGCGTCCCCGTGCCCCCGATGAGCCCGGCGGAGTCCGCCGACTTCCTGAGGCACCGGCTCGGCCGGGACCCCGGCGAGGATGCCGCGGAGGTCAGCGAGCTGGCCGACCTCTGCGGCCACCTGCCGATCGCGCTCGCGGTCGCCGCCGAGCGTGCAGGGCGTGACGGCAGCCGCCCACTGCGCGAGCTCACGGCGCAGCTGCGTGACCAGCACGAGCGCCTCGACGCGCTCAGTGCATGGCAGGACGACCCGCTCACCGACGTCCGCGCCGTCTTCCAGTGGAGTCACCAGAGGCTCGATGAGCCCACGGCCCGGCTGTTCCGGCTCCTCGGCCTGCACGTCGACCGCCAGATCAGCACCAAGGCGGCGGCCGCCCTCGGTGGCCTCGACGAGGGCACCGCACGCCGACTCCTCGACCGCCTCGTCGACGGCCACCTGCTCAGCGGGACGCGTCCCGGCTGGTACGAGCTGCACGACCTGATCCGCATCTATGCGGCCGAGCTCGTCGAGGCCACCGACGCCGAGCACGAACGGCGCACCGCCCGCGAGCGGCTTCGCAGCTGGTTCGTGCACTCGGCCCACCAGGCTCGGCAGGTGCTCAGCCCACCGCTGTTCGCCACCGAGCTCGCCGATCCTGCCGAGGGGATCACTCCTGAGCGGTTCGAGGACCCGAACCAGGCGTTCGCCTGGTTCAGCGACTACCACCGTGCCCTCAAGGCCGTGGTGGCCGAGGCCGCCGGCGTAGGCGACCACCGGACCGCGTACACGTTGGCGCCCTTGTTGTCGGCCTACCTCACGATGATCGCCGCGAGTCCCGAGGCGATCGACCTCTACCAGCGGTCGGAGGCCTGCGCCGAGGAGGCGGGCGGGACGACGGCCCGGGCCGTGAGCGCCTGCTACCTCGGTACCTACTTCGTGCGGATCGGCGAGTACGACGACGGACAGGAGTGCCTGGAGCGAGCCGCGGCACTGTTCGAGCGCGCCGACGACGCGGTCGGCCTGCTCAACGCCCGCAACAACCTGGGTCTCATCCCGATCTCCAGGGGCAGGGTTGACGAGGCGATCGAGGTCTACGAGAACCTACTCACCGATGCCCGGAGCATCGGCGCCCACGACCAGGTGGCGCTGATCCTCAACAACATGGCCGAGTGCTACCGGCTGGCCGGCCGACCGAACGATGCCGTCAATGCCGCCCGGGAGGCCGTCGCCGGCTACCGGCGATCAGATGACCCCTACCGCCTGGCCGGTGCGCTGGACACCCTCGGGGAGACCCAGGCCGGGGCGGAGCTCTTCGCCGATGCCGTCGACACCTTTGGCGAGGCGTTGGACGTCTACGCGAGCATCGGCCAGAGCAGCAACGAGGCGGTGACGCTCAAGCGGCTAGGGCTCGCCCACCGCGGCCTCGGCAACACCCAGGAGGCGGTCGACACCTGGCGTCGCGCACTCACCCTGCTCGACGAGATCGGGGCGAGCGACGTCACCGAGGTCAGCCGCGACGAGCTCGGCGAGCTCATCGCGAACCTCACCGGCGCCTGACGCGCGCGGGCCCCGACCGGTTGGTCGGGGCCCGCGCGCGACGTTGCTCGATCAGCTGATCTTCTCGCCGTTCTTGGCCTTCTCGAGCAGCAGCGTCGGCGGATCGAAGCGCTCACCGTAGGTCTGCGCCAGCTCCTGGGCGCGACGGGTGAACGCCTCGATGCCGATCGACCCGTCGGCTGCCTCGTAACCGTTGACGTACTGGATCGCGCCCCCCTGCAGCGCCGGGAAGCCGATGCCGAAGATGGAGCCGATGTTGGCGTCGGCAACGGTCCGCAGCACGCCCTCCTCGAGACACTTGATCGTCTCCAGGCTCATGATGAACGTCAGCCGCTCCTTCAGGTCCTCGAGGTCCGGCTGCTCCTCGGCCACCGGGAACTCCTCGGCCAGGCCCGACCACAGGCCGTCGCGCTTGCCGTCGGCATAGTCGTAGAAGCCGGCGCCCTTGAGCTTGCCCGAACGGCCCTGCTCGATCATCCGGTCGAGGACGGCCTCGGCCGGGTGCGGTTCCCACGTGCCGCCCTCGCGCTCGACGGCCGCCTTGGACTCGCCCCGGATCTTGGCCATCAGCTCCAGGTTGAGCTCATCGCTCAGCTGCAGCACGGGAGCCGGGAACCCGGCCTGCGTCGTGGCCCGCTCGATCGAGACCGGGCTGACACCCTCGGCCAGCATGCCGACGCCCTCGTTGACGAAGGTGCCGATGACACGGCTGGTGAAGAACCCGCGGCTGTCGTTGACGACGATCGGTGTCTTCTTGATCTGCTGCACGTAGTCCAATGCGTGGGCGATCGCCTCGTCGCTGGTCTTCTCACCGGCGATGATCTCCACCAGCGGCATCTTGTCGACCGGCGAGAAGAAGTGGATGCCGATGAAGTCCTCGGGCCGCTTGACGCCCTCGGCCAGCTCCGTGATGGGCAGCGTGGACGTGTTGGAGCCGAGCAGCGCATCGGGCTTGACGACGTCCTGCAGGTCACCGAAGACGGTGTGCTTGAGCTCGACTGACTCGAAGACCGCCTCGACCACGAGGTCGCAGCCCTCGAGGTCGGCGTAGTCGTCGCTCGGCTTGATGCGAGCCAGGAACTCATCGACCGACTCCTGGGTGGTGCGCCCCTTCTCGAGCTGCTTGGCCAGCAGGCCCTCGCTGTAGGACTTGCCCTTCTCGGCGGCCTCGAGGCTGACGTCCTTGAGGACGACCTCCATGCCCGCCTTGGCCGAGACGTAGGCGATGCCCGCCCCCATCATGCCGGCGCCCAGCACCGCCACCTTGGTGAACTTGCGCGGCTCGACGCCTGCCGGACGCGAGCCGCCGCCGTTGATGGAGGTGAGGTCGAAGAAGAACGCCTGGGTCATGTTCTTGAACTGCTGGCCGACCAGGAGCTCCACGAGGTAGCGCGACTCGATGCGCGAGGCGGTCTCGAAGTCCACCTGGGAGCCCTCGACCGCGGCGCTCATGATGTTGCGCGGTGCCTTGTACGGAGCACCCTTGGTCTGCTTGCGCAGGTTGGAGGGGAACGCTGGCAGGAACTGCGCGAGCTTGGGCGAGGACGGCGTGCCGCCGGGGATCTTGTAGCCCTTGCGGTCCCACGGCTGTGTGGCTGCCTCCTCATCACCCTGCACGGACTCGACCCAGGCCTTGGCCGCGGGCAGCAGCTCCTCCTGGGTGGCGACGACCTCGTCGACCAGGCCCTTCTCGGCAGCCTGCGCCGGGCGGCGCTGCTGACCCTGCAGCAGGTGCTCCATGAGCGCCGTCTCCAGGCCGAACATCCGGACCAGACGGGTGACACCGCCACCGCCGGGCAGCAGGCCGAGGGTCACCTCGGGCAGGCCCACCTTGTAGCCGCCCTCGACGGCGATGCGTCGGTTGGCGGCCAGGGCGATCTCCAGGCCACCACCCAGGGCGGCGCCGTTGATCGCGGCGACCACCGGCTTGTCCAACGTCTCGAGCCGGCGGAGGGTGGCCTTGATGAGCTCGACGTTGTCGAAGAGCTGTTGGGCGTCCTCCGGCTTGGCCTGCGTCATCAGCTTGAGGTCTCCGCCGGCGAAGAAGGTCTTCTTGGCGCTGGAGATGATGACGCCCTTGATCGAGTCGGCCTCGGCGACGACGCGGTCGACGGCCTTGACCATCGAGTCGGTGTACGCCTGGTTCATCGTGTTGGCGTTCTGCGAGGGGTCGTCGATGACGAGGTTGACGATGCCGTCCTCGACCTCGTAACGCACTGCTTCTGTGCTCATGGATGCGGTCTCTTTCTCGAAAGGTCGGGGGGTCAGAGGCGCTCGACGACGGTGGCGATGCCCATGCCGCCGCCGACGCACAAGGTGGCCAGGCCGTAGCGCTTCTCGCGGCGCTCCAGCTCGTCGACGAGGGTGCCGAGGATCATCGCGCCGGTGGCGCCGAGCGGGTGCCCCATGGCGATGGCGCCACCGTTGACGTTGGTCTGCTCGTGCGGGTAGTCGCCGAGGTCGCGCATCAGACGCATGGCGACGGCCGCGAAGGCCTCGTTGATCTCGATGAGGTCGATGTCCTCCACGGACAGGCCGGCCTTGTCGAGGGCCTTGCGGCTGGCCGGAGCCGGCCCGGTGAGCATGATGGTGGGCTCGGACCCGCTGACCGCCGTGGACAGGATCCGGGCGCGCGGGGTGAGCCCGTGCGTCTGGCCGGCCTGCTCGGACCCGACGAGCACGAGCGCGGCGCCGTCGACGATGCCGGAGCTGTTGCCGGCGTGGTGGACGTGGTTGATCTTCTCCACGTCGTGGTACTTCTCCAGCGCGACGGAGTCGAACCCGCCGAAGTCGCCGATGCCCTCGAACGAGGGGCCGAGCGCGGACAGGCTCTCGACCGTCGTGCCCTCACGGACGAACTCGTCGTGGTCGAGGATCGTCATGCCGTTGACATCCTTGACCGGGATGACCGACTTGCTGAAGTAGCCGTTGGCGATGGCCTTGGCGGCGCGGGCCTGCGACTCCGCGGCGAAGGTGTCGACGTCGGTGCGGCTGTAGCCCTCGATCGTGGCGATGAGGTCGGCGCCGATGCCCTGCGGCACGAAGTCTGTGTCGAAGGCGGTACGGGGGTCCATCGCCCAGGCCCCGCCGTCGGAGGCCATCGGCACGCGGCTCATGGACTCCACGCCACCGGCGAGGATGAGGTCCTCCCAGCCGGAGCGCACGCGCTGCGCGGCCTGGTTGACGGCCTCCAGGCCGGACGCGCAGAAGCGGTTCAGCTGGACGCCGGCGACGGTGTCGGGCAGGCCGGCAGCGAGCGCCGCGGTCTTGGCGATGTCGGCGCCCTGGTCGCCCACGGGCGAGACGCAGCCGAGAACGAGGTCCTCGACTCCGGCGGGATCCAGCGACGGGTTGCGCTTCTGCACCTCGTCGATGAGGCCGGTCACCAGCGAGATCGGCTTGACCTCGTGCAGCGACCCGGACTTCTTGCCGCGACCACGCGGCGTGCGGATGGCGTCGTAGATGAACGCGTCGGTCATGGTGTGTTCCTCGCGGACTCGGGGGTGACGCCACGGAACCGGCGTCCTCTCCCCCCGATTGTGACAGCATCACTGTCAGAGTTCCAGAGGGGTACTAGGGTCATGCAGATGAGCGAGAAGCAGACGTTGAGCGTCGAGCAGCTGGCGTCCCGCGTCGGGATGTCGGTGCGCACGGTGCGCTTCTACGCCGGTCGCGGGCTGATCCCTCCCCCGCGCCGAGAGGGCCGCAACGGCTACTACGGCCCGGACCACCTCGCCCGCCTGGAGCTCGTCAAGGAGCTGCAGGCCCACGGCTTCACCCTGTCGGCCATCGAGGGCTACCTGGAACAGATCCCCAGCGAGGCCACCCCCGAGCAGGTGGCCCTGCACCGCACGCTGCTCGCGCCGTGGTCCCCCGAGATGCCCGAGACGCTGGGCCGGTCGGCGCTGGAGACACGCGCCGGTCGTGCGCTCACCGACGACGACCTGGAGACGCTGGTGGCGATCGGCGTCGTCGAGCCAACCCCCGCCGAGGACGTCTTCCGCCTCGCGCCGGCACACCTGGCCGTGGGGATCGGGTTCCTCGAGGCAGGCATGCCCACCGACGCCGCACACGACGTCCGCCGAGTCATCACCGAGCACGGCCAGGCCCTCGCCCAGGAGCTGACCGAGCTCTTCCGCACCAAGGTCTGGCCGCACCTGAAGGCCTCCGGCTACCCGCCGGAGACGATCACGGCGATGGTCGAGCGGTTCAAGCCGCTCACGGTGCAGGCCCTGGTCACCGCGTACGAGCAGTCCGTCGACGACGAGAAGCGCCGCACCATCCGCAAGCGGACGTGAGCGAGGTGCTGCTCGCACTGGGTGTCACCCTGCTCGCCGGCGCCGCCACGATCATCGGCGGCCTCGTCGCCACCCATGGCCGGCTGAGCAGCGGACGCGGCCTCGCAGCCTGTCTCGCCTTTGCCGCCGGGGCGATGGTCATGGTCTCCGTCGGGGAGATCATCCCCAAGGGGACCGACGCCCTGGGCCGCGACGGGCGGGCGCTGCTGCTCACCCTGGTGCTGGTGGTCCTCGGTGCCGCGGTGGTGCTCATCGTCCAGCAGCTGGTGCCGCGGGCCGCCGACACACCCGCGGCCAGCGTCGACGGCGGCGCCCAGCTGACCCGCCTGCGACGCAGCGGCGTCGTCGTCGCCCTCGTGGTCGCGGGCCACAACCTGCCGGAGGGTCTGGCCACGTTCGTCGCCACGCTGGACGACCCGACCACGGGCATCGCGATCGCCGTCGCGATCGCCATCCACAACGTGCCGGAGGGTGTGGCGGTGGCCGCCCCTGTCCACGCGGCCACCGGGAGCCGGACGAAGGCACTCATGTACACCACCGGGTCGGGGCTGGCCGAGCCGGTCGGCGGCCTGCTCGGCTACCTCCTGCTCGCCTCGGTCCTGCCCGAGGCGGCGATGGGTGCCGTCTTCGGCCTCATCGCCGGCATGATGCTCCAGATCAGCCTGTCCGAGCTCCTGCCCGCGGCACGGCGGTTCGCCGGAACGTCGGTGGCTGCGACGGGTCTGGCGGGAGGCGCTGCCGTCATGGCCGTCAGCCTGGTTCTTCTGAGCCTGGGCTGAGCACGACGTCGAGGAACCGCCGCACACCTTCCAGGGCAGCCACCGAGTCCTCCAGCGCCAGGTCGAACTGGTACTCGTGCCCCAGTGGCGGTCCGGAGCGCGAGCGTGGCAGGTGCGCGGTGACGTCGATGCCGAGCTCCTCCAGTCGCTGCACCAGCGCGACGGACTGAGCATGCAACGGGTCCGCGTCGCCGGAGGTCAGCCAGACGGGCGGGAGGTCGGCCGTGACGTGGTCGACGACGCGCGCCGCGTCGTGGTCGTCGGCCTCGAGGTAGGAGCTGACCGCTCTGGCCACCATCCGGCCGGAGAAACCCTCCAGCTCCTCGACCATCCACCCGGGGTCGAAGGCGCCGGACTGCAGGAGCAGGCCCTCGAGGCGACCCGGCGGTGCCTCGATCGCCGCCTGGACCGCGATCTGCGCACCCGCGGAGTCACCGGCGAGGACGAGCCGGGACGGGTCGAGCCCGTGCTCGTCCGCGTGCTCCTCCACCCAGTCGAGCGCCTCCTCGGCCTGACGGACCGGCGTCGGGTACTCGTGGCCGGGAGCCCTGGAGTAGTTGACCCCGACGACGGCGCGACCCTGGCTCGCCAGCACCTCCAGGTAGGGCCGGACGTCGGACTTGTCCCCGCCCACCCACGCGCCACCGTGCAGCCACACGACCACCGGCAGCTCACCGTCGAGGCCGGCAGGGCGCAGGACGTCGAGGCTCTCACCGTCGGTGTACTCGACATCGAGGGTGCGCTCGACGTCCCCTGCGACGTAGGGCTGGACGCGGGCCGCCAGCTCCGCGTTGCCACCGGTGAACAACCAGCGCACGAGCAGCGCGCTGGGCCAGGCGAACAGCGCCAGGCACAGCGCGGCCGCCAGCACCAGGACGAGACCCGACACGGCGAGCCTGCCGATCCACCGCATGGGGTTGAACAGTACTGACCACCCCCGGCCCGCCTCAGTCGCGCCAGGTGATCAAGGCATCCAGCGCCTCGATCCGCTCCGCCGAGACACTCAACGGGTTGACCTCCAGTGCCACCAGGTCGTCGCCGAGTGCGTGGGCCAGGGAGCCGATCCGCGTGACGACACGAGCGAGCTGGTCGACGTCGACGCTCTCGGCGCCCCGCGCCCCCTGGAGCACCTGCAGGCCGCGCAGGGAGGAGATGGCACGGCGGACCTCGTCCTGGGCGACCGGCAGGACGCGCAAGGCACTCTCGCCGAGCAGCTCGACCCACACGCCGCCGAGCGCGACGGCCAGCGTCAGCCCCCAGGCCGGGTCACGCACGACACCGACCAGCAGCTCGGTCCCGGCATTGCGGTGCGGCTGGACGAGCAGCCGGGCACCAGGATGACCGGCTCGCTCCATGGCTCCCGCCACCTCGTCCACCGCGCTCCGCAGCTCACCGGCGTCTGCGATCCCGAGCACGACACCACCGATGTCGCTCTTGTGCTCCAGCCCGTCCGCGGCGGCCTTGAGGACGACTGGGTAGCCCATGCCCTCTGCGGCCGCGACGGCCTCGTCAGCGGTCCCGACCAGCTCGGCCGGAACCATGGGGATCCCGTTGGCGGTGAGGAACGACGCAGCCGGGGCCTCCGACCACGATCCACGCCTCGGCGGCAGACCGTCGGGAAAGACCGGTTGCAGCTCCTGCGGCGCGGCGGAGTCGTCCTGGTGGCGGCGCATCGTCTCCGACCAGCGGACGGCATGTCCGATCGCGCTCATCCCGTGCTCGATGCCACCGGCAACCGTCGGGTAGCCCGAGCCCGCCTTGATGGCCCGCCCGGTCTCGTTGACGTCCGTGAGCACGTTGCCCACCGGGATGACCAGCTTCGGTGACTCGCGGATGATCGCGGCGCTGCGCTGGAAGGTCTCCAGGGCGAGCTGCATGTCGGCCGTCTGGCGCGGCAGGTCCTGCAGCACCAGCACGAAGTCGACGTTCGGATCCTGCACCACGACGTTCAGGGCCTTGCCCATGAGCTCGCGGTCGAGCAGGACGTAACCGGTCACGTCCAGGGGGTTGTTCGGGGTGGCGAACGGCGGCAGCACGTCGATGAGCCGCTTCGTCGTCTCCTCGGCGAGCTCCACCAGGTCCAGGCCCTCATCCTCCGCACGGTCGGCGATGATCTCCGACGCACCCCCGGAGGGCGTGACCACACCGACACGAGGCCCGGGCAGCGGACCGGTCTCGGCCAGGAGGCCCGCGGTGATGATCAGGTCCTCCAACGAGACCACCCGGATGACGCCGAGCTGCTCGAACGCGGCCGCGACGGTCTTGTCGTCACCGACGAGCGCACCGGTGTGGGCCTGCGCCGTACGCGAGGCCTTGGCGCTGCGCCCGATCTTCAGGGCCACGATCGGCTTGCCGGCCGCGAGCGCAGCACGAGCCACCTCGGCGAACTCCTCGGGGTGCCGGACCGACTCCAGGAACAACGCGATGACCTTGGTCTGCGGGTCGTCGACAAGTCCACGCACGACGTCGGTCACCGACATCACCGTCTCGTTGCCCATGGCCACGAGCAGCGAGATGCCGATGTTGCGCGACTGGGCGAAGGACAGGACGCTGCTGGCCAGCGCGCCGCTCTGCAGCACGACACCGACCGATCCGGCGATCAACGGCTGCGGGATGGGTAGGCCGTAGGGGGTGATCGCGTCCGCGGCGTTGATGAACCCGTTGCCGTTGGGGCCCAGGATCGTGACGTCGAGCTCGTCCGCGAGCGCCCGGAGCTCCTCCTCGCGGACCGCCCCCTCGCCGCCCACCTCGCCGTAGCCGGCGGTGAGCACCACGTAGTTCCGGATGCCCATCGCCGCGCCCTCGCGGACGACCTGGGGAACGACGCCGATCGGCGTCATGACGTAGACCAGGTCGGCCGGGCGGGGCGTGTCGGACAGCGAGGGATAGGCGGCGGTTCCGTGCACCGTCTCGGCCTTGGGGTTCACGAGGTAGACGTCCCCGTCGAACCCGTTGACCTGCAGGTTGTTGAAGGTGGCGAGGGACCAGCCCGACTTGTCCGTCGCGCCCACCAGCGCGACGGACTTCGGTCGGAAGAAGGCCATCGGGTCGATCGGCTTCGTACTCACGAGAGTGACGCTCCTACCTTGGCGTGCCCGCGCAACAGGTTGCGAGCGATCGTACGTCGCTGGATCTCATCGGTTCCCTCGAAGATGCGCAGCAGCCGGAGCTCGCGGTACCAACGTTCGAACGGGAGCTCCTTGGTGTAGCCCATGCCGCCGTGGATCTGCAGCACACGGTCCACCACCCGGTTGGCCATGGTGGTGCCGTAGAGCTTGGCGATCGAGGAGGAGTGACGCGCGTCCTCACCTCGCTCGACCTGCCAGGCGGCTCGCAGCGTCAGCCAGCGCGCGGCCTCCAGCTCGACGGCACTGTCGGCGATGTGCCACTGGATGGCCTGGTACTCCGCGATCGGGTTCCCCATGGAGACGCGACTGTTGGCGTGCTCGATGGCCATCTCGATCATCCGCTCGGCGGCTCCGAGAGCGCCGGCGGGAATCATGAAGCGACCCTGGCCGATCCACCGCATCGCCAGCTCGAACCCGCGCCCTTCCTCTCCGAGGATGTTGCGGTCCGGGACGCGGACGTCCTGGAAGCTCAGCGAGGCCGGGCCCCATTCGCCCATCGTGGGGATGGGGGTGGACTCCCACCCCATGTCCCGGTCCACGAGGAAGCAGGTGACGCCGCCGTTGGCGCCCAGCTCGGGGTTGGTCACGGCGAAGACCATGACGAAGTCCGCCTCGTTGCCGTTGGTGATGAAGATCTTCTCGCCGTTGATGACCCAGTCGTCGCCGTCGCGCACGGCACGGGTGCGGATGTTGCGTGCGTCGGAGCCGGCGCCGGGTTCGGTGATCGCGAAGCAGCTGCGGCGCTCCCCCTCGATCGTCGGGATCAGGTACTCCCGCTTCTGCTCCTCGTTGCCCGCGTAGAGGATGTTGTCGGCAGATCCACCGAACCGGAACGGAACGAAGGTGCGACCGGCCTCGCCGGCGATGATCGCCGCCATGACGGGGCCGGCCTGCATGCCGCCGTACTCCTCCGGCGTGTTGATCCCCCAGTATCCGTACTTGCGGGCCTTGGCCTGCAGGTCACGCAGCGTCTCCCGGTCGATCCCCGGGCGCCCCTCGCGCTCGTTGAGCAGGACCGTGGACTCCAGCGGCACGACCTCCTTGGTGATGAACTGACGCACCGCGTCCTTGACGGCCCGCTGCTCTTCGCTGAGCTCAAAGTCGATCATGGTCTCTCCTTTTGAACCGGTTTCTAGAATTTCACTCTAGAACTGTGGTCAGCATCACCCATCGAATGATTCACGTCAAGGCCCCCCGGGGGCCTACGCTTGACGACGTCACATCGAGTTACGAGGAGGCGACGGTGGCCACGGACACACAGACAGGCACCACCGGCCGACGCTGGGCGAAGACCGAGGAGACCCGCAAGCAGGTTCTCGACGCGGCCGCGGCAGTCTTCATCGAGCACGGGTACACCCGGACCGGGGTCTCGGAGATCGTCGCCCGTGCGGGCTCCAGCGTCGGCAGCGTCTACCACCACTTCGGTGGAAAGGCCGAGCTCTACTACGCCCTGTGGGAGACCTACGTCGGCGAGCTCGCCCATGCCGCCGCCGACGCCGTCGCCGAGGTCCGGGCCTCCGGGGTCGAAGATCCACTGCTGCAGTTCGAGGCGGGCACCCTCGCCTACCTCAACGCGACCTGGCGCCACCGCCAGCTGTACCCGATCTTCTACTCCGGCGACGCGCCGCCGGACTTCGAGATCAACAGGCGTGAGCGGAGCCAGGAGTGGGTACGGCGCAACATCATGATCCTGGGCCTCGGCAAGAAGGTGGAGGACCGGCTCTCCGTCGCCAGCCTGACGTCCGTCGTCGGCGACGCGGCCCGGATCACCGCCGACTGCCGCACCAGAGCCCAGGCACGCCGGGTCGCCGAGCACGCGGTGGTGCTCATCCGCCGGCTGTACCCGGACTCTCGCTGAGCCTCGGCCCTCACCCCACGAACGTCGCACGGCCTCGGTCGATCACG
The DNA here is from genome assembly GCF_041951745.1 of Aeromicrobium sp. CTD01-1L150. Classification (GTDB taxonomy): domain Bacteria; phylum Actinomycetota; class Actinomycetes; order Propionibacteriales; family Nocardioidaceae; genus Aeromicrobium. The sequence goes on along the minus strand of NZ_CP169555.1, from coordinate 251,250 downwards.
ACCGTCCCGTCGCCACGCCGCACGCGGAACGCCACGTGCGCGGTGTCGACGTCCCAGATCTCGACCGTGAGGTCGTCACCGGGCGTCACCGGGGCGGAGAACCGGCCCGACATCGACCGCAGAGCGTCGCCGTCGCCCTTGACCACGGCCGCGACCAGGGCGCGGCAGGTGATGCCGTAGGTACACAGCCCGTGCAGGATCGGCCGGGAGAACCCGCCACGCGCCGCGAACGACGGATCGCTGTGCAAGGGGTTGCGGTCCCCGCTGAGCCGGTAGAGCAGTGCCTGTCCCGGCCAGGACCCGGTCTCCACCCGTTCGTCAGGGTCACGCTCGGGCACGACGTCGCCGGAGGCGGCCCCGCGCTCACCACCGAAACCACCCTCGCCACGGATGAAGACCCCCGACCCGGCCGTGACGAGCGGTTCACCGGAGTCCGCCAGCACCGCCTCCGCCTGCGACCGCACGAGAGCGCCACTGCCCTTGTCCTCGATGCTCGTCACCATCGACGTGATCGAGACCGTCCCCGACGTGGGCAGTGGTCGGTGCAGCTGCACCGACTGCTCGGCGTGCACGAGCATCGCCGGGTCGAAGTCGCCCAGACGACGGCCACGCACACCCCACGTGAGCATGACGCCGTAGGAGGGCAGAACCTTCTGCCCCGGGGAGTCGGGGTCCCCGTGCTCGGTCGTGTAGGCCAGGTCCTCCAGCGGGTTGTCGTGCCCGGCGCCCAGGCCCAGTGCGTAAAGGATCGCGTCGTTGCCGTCCCACGACTTCTCCACCGGGTCGGAGCGGACACCGACGACATCATGGTCCAGGCTCATGCGGGCGCCTCCTCGGGAACACGGCCGTTGGGCATGGCGTTGGGCCGTGCCTTGGCCAGCAGGTTCGGGACGATCGCGTCCAGGTCCTCCACGTCCAGGCGCCGGTTCTCCTCGACCCCCGGCCCCGCGATCCATCCCTCGGCGATGCTGACGTGACCGCCACGGATGTTGAAGACCCGTCCCGTCACGTCCTTGGCTGCCGCACTGGCGAGCCAGGCGACGAGCGGGGAGACGTTGTCCGGCGCTCCGGGATCGAACTCACCCTCGGGCACGACCGGTCGATCGGGACGGAGATTCTGTGTCATGCGCGTCAGCGCCGCGGGGGCGATCGCGTTGACCTTCACCCCGTACCGCGCGAGCTCACGGGCCGCGATGATCGTCATCGACGCGATGCCGGCCTTGGCAGCGCCGTAGTTGCTCTGGCCCGCGTTGCCGTAGATGCCCGAGGACGAGGTCGTGTTGATGATCCGGCCGTCCACGTCACGGCCGGCCTTGCTGAGCTCGCGCCAGTGCCGGGAGACGGCACTCATCGGCGCGAACGTCCCCCGCAGGTGCACCTTGATCACGGCATCCCACTCCTCGATCGACATGTTGACGAGCATGCGGTCGCGCAGGATGCCGGCGTTGTTGACCAGCACGTCGACCTTGCCGAACGCGTCGAGGGTGGCCTCCAGGAGCCTGGCGGCGCCGTCGGGCTCACTGATGTCGTCGCCGTTGACCAGGGCCAGGCCGCCACGGCGACGCACCTGCTCGGCGACCTCGTCGGCGGGCCCGACCTGCGAGCCGGTGCCGTCGAGCGACGCACCGAGATCATTGACCACGACGGCCGCTCCGCGCTCGGCCATCTCCAGCGCATGGGCTCGGCCGAGGCCGCGCCCGGCTCCAGTGATGATGACCACCTGACGATCCAGGACTGACATCGCTACCTCCTTGTGTTGGGGAACTGATCGCTCAACCGCGGGTCAGGACGAGGGTCGCGGCGCTCATGAACATGCCGCCGTTGCCCAGCACCAGGCTGGTCTCGACGTCGTCGACCTGGGCATCGGCCTCCCCGCGCAGCTGTCTGACGGACTCCTGGATGGCGAACATCCCGTACATGCCCGTGTGGGTGTAGGAGAGACCGCCGCCGTTGGTGTTCATCGGCAGCGAGCCGCCGGGCGAGGTGTGCCCGTCCGCCACGAAGGCACCGGCCTCGCCGCGGCCGACGAATCCCATGTCCTCCAGACCGAAGAGCGGGACGTGCGCGAAGGCGTCGTAGATCATCAGGTGCTCGATGTCCGCCGGCCCCAGCCCGGCCTCCTTGAAGGCTGCTCTGCTGGAGAGCTCGAACTGCGTGCAGCGGCTCATGTCCTCCATCTGCGAGACCAACGGCGTCGTGGCTGCCTCGCCCGTCCCGCTCACCTCGACGAGGGGCTTGTCGGTGCCGTGCGCCTGCGCGAACTCCCGGGAGGTCACCACAAGGGCGCCACCACCGTCGGTGACCAGGCAGCACATGAGCAGCGTGAACGGCCAGGCGACGACTCTGGCGTCCAGCACGTCGTCGACGGTGATCTCCTCCCGGAACATGGCCCGCGTGTTCCGCGACGACCACCGCCGCTGGGCCACCGGGACCTGCCCCAGCTGTTCGAGCGTCGTCCCGGTCTCCCGCATGAACCTCAGGGCGGGGATGGTGAAGGTCGTGGGAGGCCCGAGCACTCCGTACGGCATCTCGAACTGTGCCAGCGCCGAGTCCTTGGGCCGCGCCCACGGGGCGGCGCCGACCCGGGAGCGCCCCGACTCGCCGTGGGTGATGAGCACGACCTGCGCGTGGCCGGCGCGGATCGCCGCCACGGCATGGCGGACGTGGAACAGGAACGAGGAACCGCCGACCGACGTCCCGTCGACGTAGGTCGGCGTGATCCCCAGCGCGTGCGAGACCGCGACCGGTCCCGGACCGCCGGCACTGACCGAGGCGATGCCGTCCACCTGGTCCAGGCCCAACCCGGCGTCGGCGAGCGCCCGGCGCCCCGACTGCACCTGCAGCTCCAGGGTGGAGACGTGGGGCAGCTTGCCGATCTCCTCGGTCTCGGCCGCACCCATGATGACGACGTCACTCATCGCGCGCCTCCTTCGACGTCGGGGGCGAAGAGGGGGACGGCCACGTCCCCCCGCTGCTCGAAGGTGACGCGCAGCGCCAGGTCGAGCGGCAGGTTCTCCGGCTCGGGCTCGACGCCGACGATGTTGGTCATCATGCGCGGGCCCTCCTCGAGCTCGACGACGGCGATGACGGTCGGCGGCTCGAAGCCCGGGGCCGGGCGCGCCGAGATGACGTAGGAGTAGAGCGTTGCTCGGCCCGAGCAGGTGATCCACGTGATGTCCTGCGACCCGCAACGAGGGCAGGATGACCGTGGGTAGAAGAACGGCCGGTCGCACGTGCGGCACGACGTGATGCGCAGCTCGCCGACGGCGGTGCCGTCCCAGTACGGCTGGGTCTCCGGAGTCGCCCGCGGGGCGAACCGCTCAGGCGCGGCGACGTCGCGCTCGGTGGTGTCTTGGACTGGCATGGTCGGTGACCTCTCTCTCCTCAAGTGCGTTCGGGTGTGTGGTCGAGGTAGTGCAGGATCGCCTCGACCGAGGCCTGTGCGGCGCGCAGCCTGTGCTCGTCGAGGCGCGGATGGAGCGTGCGGGCGATCTCCTCGGGGGACCGACCGTCCACGGCGTGCGCCGCGACCTGCTCGACCCGACGCATCCGGTCGCTGGTGCGGTCGGCCACGTAGCGCCTGGGCTCGCGCACCACGGGACCGTGCCCCGGCAGGAACGCCCAGTCGTCGTCGGCGACCTGCGCCAGCCGGCGCATCGAGCCGAGCATGTCGCTCAGCGTGCCGTCGGGATGGCCGATGAAGGAGTTGACCCTCGCGATCACCGTGTCGCCGGTGAGCACGAGGCGCTCACGGGGCAGCACGAGGCTGATCCCGTCGGACGTGTGGCCGGGCGTCCGCATCGACCACGCCTCCAGCGACCCGACGTCGAACCGGGTCCCCTCCGCGAGGATCCCGCGTTGCACGCGCGGCCTGATCGGGGCCTTCCAGCGCGCCGCCAGCGGTGCTGCCGCCTGGGAGTGGTCGCCATGATGATGGGTCAGCAGGACCTCTCGGACCCGGGCCCCCGCGCCGGTCACCACGGCGTCGATCGCGTCGAGGTGTGCCGGGTCGTCCGGCCCGGGATCCACCACCACCGCCTCGCCGGCACTCGTCAGGATCCAGGTGTTGGTCCCTTCGAAGGTCCAGGCGTTGGCGTTGGGCGCGAGCACGAGGTGCACACCGGGTGCCACCTCCAGCGGCTCGCCCGGCACTGGAGGCGCGGTGTCGACGTCCCACACGTCAGTCCTTGAGCCAGACGTTCTCGTACTCGCGTGCCGAGTAGTCCGGGTGCGGGTTCCACCCACGGACCCGGGGCGAGAGCAACGTCTGACCGTTGTAGACGTACAGGGGAAGCGGGGTCAGCACGTTCTCCAGCACGTAGCGGTCGATCTCCTGCAGCGCCTGCTCGCGCTCGTCGGCGTCGGCGATGGCCCGCTGGTCCCTGATCATGTCGTCCAACGTGGAGTCGTCGACGAAGGACCAGTTGCGACTGCCGTCCGAGTGGTACTCGGTGGACAGGTACTCATCGGCCGTGAGCATCGGGGTCTGCAGTCCGTAGGAGATCTCGTACTTGCCGCTCGGCCAGGTGTCACCGGCGTAGGTGGCGTAGTCCTGGACGTCCAGCTCCACGTCGATCCCGACCTTGGCGAGGTCCTCCTGGACCCACTGCGCCTCGCGGACGATCGTCTCTCCGTAACCGGTGGTGACGACCATCTCTGCCTCGAAGCCATCGGGGTAGCCGGCCTCGGCGAGCAGCCGCTGGGCCTCCTCGGGGTCGTACGGGACGAGCTTCTCCACCTCGTCGGTCGGCAGCGAGCCGAACATCGACGGCGTGAGCGGTCCGGTCACCGTCCCGTCGGACCGGATGGTCTCGATCATGCCCTGCTTGTCGATCGCGAGCGCCACCGCGCGACGTACCTCGAGCTGGTCGAACGGCGCCTCCTGCGCGTTCATGTAGACACGGGTCTGCGTCGTGCCGGCCTCCTCGCTCTTCTGGAGCCCGTCGACCTGGCTCAGCAGCTGGTCGACCTGACGCTTCTCGGTCGAGAGCGTCGTCATCATGTCGATCTTCCCGCTGCGCAGCGCGGCGATCTGAGCCTGCGCGTCGGGCATGATCGTCGTCGTGTAGCCGTCCATGTAGGGCTGGCCCTCGACGAAGTAGTCGGGGTTCTTGACGTAGACCCGCTCCTGGTCGCGCTTCCAGCTCTCCAGCACGAACGGTCCCGTGCCGATGGCCTCGGTGTCCATGTCGATGTCACCCTCGGCCGCCTCGCACGGGATGATGGCGAGGAACGGGTTGGCGAGGGTCTCGTCGAACGCCGTGTACGGCGAGTTGAGCGTGAACACGACCGTGTGCTCGTCAGGGTTCTCGATCGAGTCCACGTCAGCGATCAGGTTGAGAGCGTGTCCCTGGATCTCCTTGAGCCGGTCGAACGTGCAGATGACGTCGTCGGAGGTGAGCGGGCGCCCGTTGACCGGCTCCTTGTCGTGCCACGTCACGTTGTCGCGCAGGGTGATCGTCCAGGTCCGGGCGTCGTCGCTGACCTCCCACTCCTGCGCGAGGTCGCCCTCCACCTCGTTCGTGCCGTAGTCGACGTCGTCACCGGTCTGGAAGGCCAGCAGACGGCTGTACACCGCCCCGACCGACGTGTGCACGGCGTAGGCGGCCTCCTTCTGGAAGTCCAGGGACGTGGTGTCCGTCGTCCCGGCGATCTGGAAGGTCCCTCCAGACTGGGGCGGTCCGTCGTCGCGCACCAGCTCACCGGCCGCGCCGTCGGAGGCGCCGGAGCCGCCGAAGCAGGCGGAGGTGAGCAGGCCGACGGCGAGCAGGGTGCCGGCGACCTGGCCGACGTTTCGGGGACGAGACATGGTGACTCCTTGTGCACGGAAGGTGGTCGAGCACGGCCCGATGGTCGGGCCGGCGGGTGGACAGGGGCTCAGCGGCGTTGCCGTGGGTCGAAGAAGTCACGCAGGGCGTCACCGAGCAGGTTGAAGGCGAGCACCGAGACGGACAGGGCGAGACCGGGAAACAACGCCATCCAGGGGGCGATCTCCAGCTGACGCGACGCCTCGCTGAGCATCCGCCCCCACGACGGCGTCGGCGGCGGGGTGCCGATGCCGAGGAAGCTCAGGGCGGACTCGGCGATCAGCACGATGGCGAACAGCAGGCTGGTGACGACGAACAGCGGGGCCATGAGGTTGGGCAGGCCGTAGCGGCGCAGGATGTGCGGCGTGCTGCAGCCGACCGCCTTGGCGGCCTCGACGTAGGTCTCCTCGCGGATGCGGAGCATCTCGCCGCGGGACACGCGGTTGAACGCCGGGATCACCAGGAGGGCGAGCGCCAGGATCGTGTTGCGGACGCTCGGGCCGAGCAGCGAGGCCACGAACAGCAGCAGGACGATGGAGGGGACGGCCATCAGGGAGTCCATGACGCGTTGGATGACGCTGTCGATCCACGTGCCGCCGAAGTACCCCGACACGATGCCGAACACGATGCCGACCAGCCCGCCCAGGGCCAGCGTGGCGACCGAGATCAGCAGCGAGGTGCGCGCCCCGTAGAGCGTGCGGCTGAGGACGTCTCGGCCCAGCTCGTCGGTGCCCATGAGATGGTCCGGACCCGGCGGCACCATCACCGCACCCCGACTCTGCTCCAGGGGGCTGTACGGCGTGATCAGCGGCGCCACGGCCGCCAGCACGACGAAGACGAGGATCACCATCGCCGCGACGGCACCGAAGGGCTGCTCCCTCAGGAGACGGAGCGGGCCACGACGTTGCGCGGGGGCCACCGCGGTGGCGCCGCCGAGCTTGGGCAGGTGAACGGACATGGCCGAGCTCCTCTCAGTACCGGATCCGTGGGTCGACGGCGGCGTACAGCACGTCGACCAGCAGGTTCACGAGGATGAAGATGGCGCCGTAGACGACCACGCAGCCGAGGACGACGGGGTAGTCACGGGACTGCACGGAGTCGAAGATCAGCGACCCCATGCCGGGGATGGAGAAGATCGACTCCAGGATCACGGTGCCGCCGAGGATGCCTCCCACCTGCAGACCGAGCAGGGAGAAGACCGGGATCAGGCTGTTGCGACCGGCGTGCTTGAACAGGATGTTCCACTCCGAAGCACCCCGGGCACGTACCGTCCGGACGAAGTTGGACCCGAGCACCTCGAGCATCGACGACCTCAGCATGCGTGCGATCCCGGCCATGGAGCTCACCGCCAGCGCGAACGCCGGCAGCGCCATGTGCGTGAGGTTCTGCCCGAGGTTCTCCCCGGGACTCGCGTAGACCAGCGGCGGCGTCCACCCGAACCACTGGGCCAGGTAGGTGATCAGCAACAGGGCGAGCCAGAAGTTGGGGACCGACATCCCCACCACGGCCAACACCCTCAGGAGCTGGTCGGTGAGCGAGTTCTGCCGTAGCGCGGCCGCCACCCCGAGCGGGACTCCCAGCAGGAGGCCGAGCAGGAGGGCGAGCAGGCCGAGCTCGAGGGTGGCGGGCAGGCGCTCGGCGATGTGCTCGACGACCGGTCGACCGTCGGCGAACGACGTACCGAAGTCGAGTCGCAACGCCCCCGCCATGAACTCGATGAACTGTGTGGGGACGGGCTTGTCCAGACCCAGCTCGGCAGCTCGCTCGGCGACCTGTTCCTCGGTGACGCCGGGCGCATCGGCCAGCTGGACCCGCACGACGTCGCCCGGGATCATCCGCAGCGTCAGGAACGTGAACGAGGTGACGAGGGCAAGGACCAGGACGCCGTAGCCGAGTCGCCGGCCCGTGTAGGTGATCATGCCCGGGTCTCCTCATCCGTCGTCAGCAGGTGGCACGCCGCGGACCGCTCCCCGATCTGCAGGAGCTCGGGCGCCGCCTGGTCACAGGGCTCGAACCGGCGCGGACACCGGGTGTGGAAGCGGCATCCGGCCGGAGGTCGTGTGGGGCTCGGGATCTCCCCGACCAGGGGAGCGCGCAGCTCTCCACGCTGGTCCAGCGACGGCACGGACTCCACGAGCGCCTGGGTGTACGGATGCATCGCCGAGTCCATCAAGGCATCCGCTGGTCCGGACTCCACGACCTGCCCGAGGTACATGACGCTGATGTGGTCGGACATGTAGCGGACCACGTTGAGGTCGTGAGCGATGAACAGGTAGCTGAGGCCCAGCTCGCGCTGCACCTCGCGCAGCAGGTTGAGGATCTGCGCCTGGACGGACACGTCGAGCGCGGAGACGGCCTCGTCGCAGACGATGAGGTCCGGATCGGTGGTGAGGGCGCGGGCGATACCGATGCGCTGTGCCTGGCCGCCGGAGAACTGGTGCGGATAGCGCTCCAGCGCGTGGGAGGGAAGGCCCACCAGGTCGAGCAGCTCACGGCACCTGGCGAGCCGGGTCTTCGGCGTGCCGATGCCGTGGACGGTCATCGGTTCGGTGAGGACCTCCTTGATCGTCATGCGAGGGCTGAAGGAGCTGAGCGGGTCCTGGAAGACCAGCTGCATCCGGCAGCGCAGGCGCGCCAGCTCACGGCGCCGCAGTCGCGAGATGTCCGAGCCATCGAAGGTCACGGTCCCCGTGGTGGGTTCCAGCAGACGCAGGGCGAGGCGGCCGAGGGTGGACTTTCCCGAGCCGGACTCTCCCACCAGCCCGACGGTCTGGCCGCGACCGACCGAGAGGGAGACACCGTCGACGGCGCGCACCGGCGGCCTGCCCCGTCGCCCACCGAAGTGCTTCACCACGTCGTCGAGCCGCAGGATCGGCGACGGGTCGCCGATGGTGTCGGGCGTCGTCGGCATGGTCGCCGGACCGATGCCGGCGCTCGGTGACCTGCTCATGGCGCGACCTCCGCCAGGTACTGGACCTCGGAGGATGACTCCACCCGCCAGCACCTCGCCTGTCGCCCGTCGATCTCGTGCAGCGTCTGGGGCTCCTCGCAGCGGTCACCGTCGGCGAGCGGGCACCGGGTCGAGAAACGGCATCCTGACGGCATCTCGTCGAGCGTCGGCACGACACCGGGGATCGCCGGCATCGGCTTGTCGCGAGGCGTGTCGGGACGGGGGATCGCCTTCAGCAGGGCCTGGGTGTACGGGTGGCGGGGATCGGACAGGATCTGCTCGACCGTGCCCGTCTCGACCACCTCTCCGGCGTAGAAGACCACCACCCGGTCGGCCATCTCCGCGACGACGCCCATGTCGTGGGTGATGAGCATGAGCGCGACGCCGGTCTCGGTCTGCAGGTCGCGCATCAGACGCAGCACCTGCGCCTCGACCGTGACGTCCAGAGCGGTCGTGGGCTCGTCGGCGATCAGCAGTCGGGGGGTGCACGCCAGGGCGCCGGCGATCATGACACGTTGGCGTTGTCCTCCCGAGAGCTGGTGTGGGTACGCGTCGACCTTGGACTCGGGGTCGGGGATACCGACCTGGGCGAGCAGCTCGACGACGCGCTCGCGCGCCTGCTTGCGTGGTATCCGGCGGTGGACCCGCAAGGCCTCACGCAGCTGGCTGCCGATCGTGAAGAGGGGGTCCAGCGCGGTCATCGGGTCTTGGAAGACCACCGACATCTCGTTGCCCCGGATGCGTCTCATCGTGGCGTTGGACGCGTTGGTGATGTCCTGCCCGTCCCAGGCGATCGTCCCTTCGCTGACCCTTCCGTTGCCGAGGAGCCCGAGCATCGCGAGTGCCGTGACGCTCTTGCCCGAGCCGGACTCGCCCACGACGGCGAGTGTCTCGCCCTCGCAGATCTGCAGGCTGACGCCACTGACCGCCTCGACCATGCGTCCGCCGGTCTCGAACTCCACGTGGAGGTCGTCGACGGTGACGATCTGTTCACCTGACCGGCTCACGAGCTCACCCTCCCAATTTAGAATCTCACTCTAGGATGGCTCGATCATCCAGCGGCGGACACCTTGTGTCAAGGGTCACATCGGGACTGTTCGATCCCGCGGCCACGACGGACGCGCAACTCGGCTCGACTTCTGGCCGAATATTGTTTTAGAATTGAGTTCTATTTGGAGGTTCTGTGAACAGAGGTCGATCCGGCGCCACCGCCGCAGCGTGGTCGACCCTGTTCGTCGTGTGCGTCGTCAGCATGTTGATCGGGCTCAACACGAGCACGGTGAACGTCGCGCTCCCCTCCCTGACCCGGCACTTCAACGCCAGCCAGGTCGAGGCGAGCTGGCTGTTGCTGTCATACATGGTGGCCAACACCGCGTGCCTGCTGCTGTTCGGACGGATCAGCGACATCGTGAACCAGCGAGTCCTCTACCTCGCCGCGCTCGCCGTCTTCGTGCTCTCGAGCCTGGCCTGCGGACTGGCGCCGAGCGTCGACTGGCTCATCGGTCTTCGCATCCTCGCCGCACTCGCCGGCGCCGTCCTGCTGGGCAACGGCGCCACCCTCATCCACTCGACCTTCCCCCGCGCATCGCTCGGGACGGCCATGGGGCTGTACGCGGCCTCGTTCCCGGTGGCGAGCCTCATCGGACCGATCGCCGCCGGAGTCGTGCTCGAGGTCGCCGACTGGCGCTGGGTCTTCTGGATGAACGTCCCGATCGGCCTCGTCGCACTCGCTCTCGGATACTTCCTGCTGCGACATCGTCGCGGCGAGAGACCGCCGACCAGCCTTGACCTGCCCGGCAACCTGCTGGTCGTCGCCTTCATCTCGCTGGCGACGATCGGCATCTCGATGGTCGCCGAGCTCGGGTGGGCGAGCCCGTTCGTCTACGGGAGCCTGCTGGTGGCCGCGGCCCTGCTCCCCCTTCTGGCCCTGGCCGAGCGACGGAGCAAGGACCCCGTCGTCGACATGGCCACGCTGCGCACCGGGGGCATCGGGTTGCTGCTCCTCGCAGGGTTCTTCCTCAGCGCCGGCCGCTTCCCCGCCATCGTGCTGGTGAGCCTGTACCTGCAAGGGCCCATGGGTCTGCGCCCCTTCGAGACCGCTGCTCTGCTGCTGCCGATGCCGGCGGGGAGCATCCTCGGGTCCCTGTGCGTGGGCTGGCTGTCACGCAGATTCAACTCGCGTCAGATCCTGGCGGGCGGAGCCGTGATCGGCCAGCTCGGCATCTTCGTGCTGACCGGCTCGATGCTCATCGGGCACGAGGGCCTCCTGGTCGCCGGCCTGGTCCTGATGGGCGTCGGCACGGGGCTCTTCATCGGGTCCAACGCCACTTCGCTGCTCGAGGCAACCCCGGACTCCAGCCTCGGCGTGGTCAACGGCATGCGCCTGGCCATGCAGAGCACCGGCAACGTCCTCAGCCTGGCACTGGCCCTCACGCTGTTGACGGTCGGAATGTCCTCCGACCTCGGACAGGCTGTGCTCCAGGCCACCCTGCCGGACGGCGATCCACCCTGGGCCGTCATCGCCGGCTTCGGCATGGCGATGGGGCTGCTGTGCGTCGTCGGGCTGGTCGGGACCGTGCTGTCGATCATGGCCGCGGCGAAGGCTCGTGGCCTGGAGTCACACCCGACGTCGCCCACGCTGGAGGGCGCCGTCGATCACGCCCTGCCCCCGCAGGCCGCCGAGGTCACAGCCCCAGACTGCGCCCGACGATCTCCTTCATGACCTCCGTGGTCCCGCCGTAGATCGTCTGGATGCGGGTGTCGAGGTACGCCTTGGAGATGGGGTACTCGCTCATGTAGCCGTACCCGCCGTGCAGCTGCAGGCACTTGTCGACGGTCTTCTTCTGCAGCTCGGTGGTCCACCACTTGCCCATCGCGGCGTCGGAGACGGTGAGGTCGCCGCGGTTGTGCTGGGTGATCGACTCATCGACGAAGACCTGCGCGATCTGCGCCTCGGTCTCCAGCTCCGCGAGCACGAACCGGCTGTTCTGGAAGGAGCCGATCGGCTTGCCGAAGGCCTTGCGCTCCTTGACGTACTCCAGCGTCAGGTCGAGCGCGGCCCGGCAGGCGGCTGCGGCGACCACGGAGATCGACAACCGCTCCTGGGGCAGCTTCTCCATGAGGTAGATGAACCCCTGGCCGGGCTCACCGATCAGGTTGGAGGCGGGCACCCGCACGTCCTCGAAGAACAGCTCCGCGGTGTCCTGCGCCTTCAGGCCGATCTTGTCCAGGTTGCGTCCCCGCTCGAAGCCCGGCGTCCCCCGCTCGACCGCGATGAGCGAGAAACCCATGGCCCCGGCGTCGGGATCGGTCTGGCAGACCACGAGCACCAGGTCGGCGTTGATGCCGTTGGTGATGAAGGTCTTGGAGCCGTTGATGACGTACTCATCACCCTCCAGGACGGCACGAGTCTTGATGCCCTGCAGGTCCGAGCCGGTGCCCGGCTCGGTCATGGCGATCGCCGTGATGAGCTCACCGCTGCAGAACTTCGGGAACCAGCGCGCCTTCTGCTCGTCCGAGGCGTAGGAGAGGAGGTAGCCGGAGACGAGGTCGGTCTGGATGACGAACCCGATGCCGCTCGCGCCGACGCGGGTGATCTCCTCGGAGAGGATCGCGTTGTAGCGGAAGTCCTCGATGCCACCGCCGCCGAACTCCTCGGGGACCATGAAGCCCAGCAGGCCGAGGTCCCCGGCCTTCGCCCAGACCTCACGCGGGACGATCCCGTCGCTCTCCCACTGCTCGTGGTGCGGGGCGATCTCCTTCTCGCAGAAGGTCCGGACGGTGTCGCGGAAGCTGTCGTGGTCGGCGTCGAAGATCGTGCGCTTCATGTGGGGTCCTCTTCAGTCTGGACGGCGATGCCGTCGGCGATCAGGGACTCGACGTCGTCGATGCCCCAGGCGGCCAGTGCTTCTCGGGTGTTGGCGCCGGGTGCGACCGGCGGTGTGCCGAGTCCGGCCGGGGTGCGGCTGAACCGCGGTGCGGGCGCCGGCTGCGTCACGCCGTGGTGCTCCACGTACGTCCCGCGTGCGACGTTGTGCGGGTGCTCGTAGGCCTCCTCGAGCGGCAGCACCGGGTGGACACAGGCATCGGTGCCGTCGAAGACCTCCACCCACTCCGCCTGCGTACGTTGCGCGAACCGCTCAGCGAGCGCCTCACGCAGGGCCGGCCACTGGGCCAGGTCGTACTGGTCGGGCAGGCCGCCCCCCATGAGCTCGACGAATGCCTCGAAGAACTGCGACTCCAGCGGACCGACGGACATCCAGCGATCGTCCGCGGTGCGGAAGACGTCGTAGAACGGGGCGGCGCCCCCGAGCAGGTTGGTGCCACGACGACCGTCCCAGAGGCCGGCCTGCTGCATCGAGACCGCCATCGTGATGAGGTGCGCGGTGCCGTCGGTGATCGCGGCGTCCACCACCTGGCCCTCGCCCGTGGCACGCGCGCTCAGGAGGGCGGCGAGGACGCCGGCGACCAGGTACATGGACCCGCCGCCGAAGTCGCCCAGCAGGTTCATCGGGAAGGCCGGCGCGTCGTCCGGACGTCGCCCGAGGGAGTCCAGCGCCCCGGCCACGGAGATGTAGTTCATGTCGTGGCCGGCCGTCTGGGAGAGCGGTCCGTCCTGGCCCCAGCCGGTCATCCGGCCGTAGACGAGGGCTGGATTGCGGGCCAGGCAGTCCTCGGGACCGATGCCGAGTCGCTCGGTGACTCCCGGTCGGAAGCCCTCGAGCAGGACGTCGGCCCGCTCGACCAGCCGCAGCACGGTCTCGACGCCACGCGGGTCCTTCAGGTCGAGCGCGACCGACGGCCGGCCCCGGCCCAGGAGGTCCTGCTCGGGCGCGCCGAGCTGTAGGCCCGAGCCGCCCGGGCGATGCACCCGCACCACCTCGGCGCCCAGGTCCGCCAGCAGCATCGCGGCGAACGGGCCGGGACCGATGCCGACGATCTCCACGACGCGCACGCCGTGCAGGGGACCGGTTCTGGGCGAGTTCGCTTGGGATTGGATCGTCACACCACAATTGTGACAGTAAGACTGTCACAATGTCGAGACGGTCACTCGCGATGGTCAGATACTGTCGGTATGTGGCATGATCCCTTCGTGCTTCCCGATCTCGCCTACACCCGCCGCGGTCCCGAGGGTGCCGTCCCGGTCGTGCTCCTGCACGGCATCGGTCACCGCAGACAAGCCTGGGAGCCGGTCATCGACCGGCTCGCCGAGCGGTACGACGTCATCGCGCCCGACCTGTCCGGGTTCGGCCAGTCTCCCGCCTTCGCCGGCGAGGTGGTCTACTCCATGGACAACGCCTGCGACCATCTGCTGACCCAGTTCGAGCAATGGGGGATCAGCAAGCCGCACGTCGTCGGGAACTCCCTCGGCGGCGCCATCGCCCTCGAGCTCGGCTCCCGCGGACTCGCCTCGTCGGTCACGGCACTCAGCCCGGCCGGGTTCTTCGGACCGCTCAACCGGCTCCAGGCGCTCATCCCACTCCTGCTGATGCGGCTGCTGGCCTTCGTCACGCCCAAGGTCGTCCTGCGCCGCCTGGCGGAGACACCCCTCGGACGGCGCATCATCGGTCTGCCGCTGTACGCCCACCCCGAGCGCCATGACGCCGAGGCCACCTACGGCGACTCGCTGGCGCTCAAGCACGCCACGGCGTTCGAGCGCACCGCCGCCGCAGCCATCACCTACCGCTTCGACCATCAGGTACCGGCGCCGGTGACCGTTGCCTGGGGCACCAAGGATCGTCTGCTCCCGTACGCCCAGGCCGGCACCGCCCGGGCCCGCCTGCCCCACGCCCGGCACGAGCCGCTGCCCGGCGCCGGGCACGTCCCGATGGCCGACGACCCCGAGCTCGTCGTCCGACTCATCGAGCAGACCATCGCCGAGGGTCAGCGTCCGGCACTCGCCCGCTGAGCCCACCAGAGGCGGCCGGCGTCAGGCAGGCATACCTCGGCACCAGCCGGCGTTGACCCGGACGTGGAGGTTCTCGACAGTCTCGTGATCGGCGCCGGCCAGGCCGGGCTGTCGTCGTCGTACCACCTGCAGCGACTGGGCCTGGAGCACGTCGTCCTGGATGCCGACGACGGCCCCGGCGGCGCCTGGCAGCACCGGTGGGACGACCTGACGATGAGCGACGTCCACGGGGTCGCCGACCTCCCCGGCTCACCGGTGCCCCCGGCGGCCGATGGCGAGCGGGCCAACACCTTCGTGCCCGCGTACTTCGCCGCCTACGAGCACGAGCACCACCTGCCCATCGTCCGGCCGGTGCACGTCAGCACGGTTCACGACGAGGACGGCGTGCTACGCGTCGAAGCATCCGCCTCGGCGGGACCCGGGCGGCAGACCACTGCGCACTGGCTGACCCGGACCCTCGTCAACGCCACGGGCACGTGGACGCAGCCCTTCGTGCCCCGCTACCCGGGCGCGGAGACGTTCCGCGGCGAGCAGCTGCACACCGTGCAGTATCCCGGCGCGGAGCACTTTCGCGGCCGCCGCGTCCTGGTGGTCGGCGGTGGCGCATCAGCCGTGCAGTTCCTCGGCCAGCTGCGCCCGGTGACCGACACGCTGTGGGTGACGCGCCGCGAACCCGTCTGGCGCACGGAGCCCTTCGATCCTGAGGCCGGACGTGAGGCAGTGGCGATGGTCACCGAGCGGGTCCGCCAAGGACTGCCGCCGCGCAGCGTCGTCAGCGTCACGGGCCTGATGCTGCGACCCCAGGAGGCCGAAGCGGCCCGGCTCGGCGCCTACCGGCCCCGGCGGGGGTCCGGGGCCACGGGCCGAGGAGGACACCTGCCGATGTTCGATCGCATCGAACCCACGGGGGTCAGCTGGACCGACGGCACCCACGAACCCGTCGACGTCATCCTGTGGGCCACCGGGTTCCGGCCCGCCGTCGCCCACCTCGCGCCGCTCGCCCTGCGCTCACCCCTGGGAGGCATCCAGCTGGACCGGGTGACGGCGGTCGCTGATCCGCGGGTGCAGATGGTGGGCTACGGACCCAGCGCCTCCACGATCGGGGCCAACCGCGGCGGGCGGTTCGCCGCACTGGGCGTACGGCGGCACCTGAGGTCGCTCACTCCCGTGGCCGCGCAGGCTTGAGCGCCCAGGCCTCGAGGTGCTCATACCCCTTGACGGAGATCCGTCGCGTGCGGCGCAGCCGGTACCTGGGCTCCTCGCGCTCGGCGTCGCGGTCACGCAGGACGGCGGACAGCTCACCGTCCACGAGCACCCGGCCGGGCCGGCTCACCGACGTCAGGCGTGAGGCGATGTTGACGACCGGGCCGTAGACGTCACCGAGGCGGGCGAGCACAGGTCCGTACGCCAGCCCGACGCGCACGTGGGGGAACAGGTCGTCCTCGTCGTCTCCGCGCTCCACCAGGGCCAGTGCGGCCTCGGCCGCCGGCTCGGGATCCTCGATCGTGAACAGCACCTCGTCGCCGATCGTCTTGACCACCTCGCCGCGCGCGTCGACGACGAGCCGGGTCACCACGCTCTCGAAGTGCTCCACGAGCTCCGCGAGGTCACGGGTGCTCAGCTGGCGGCTGCGTGAGGTGTACCCGACGATGTCGACGAACCCGACGGTCGTGGGTCCCGACGTCTCCTCCTGCGCGGTCCGCATCGCGATACGGCTCGCCGCGGCCAGCAGGTGCCTGCGCCACACGTAGGAATGCACCTGCTCCACCAGCGGGATGACCTCCGCGACGACGTCGAGCGGCGGCCCGTCCTCACCCTCGGCGTCGGACAGCGCCGACAGCAGCACCCGGACCTGCCAGTCGGCCAGACGGGAGAAGCTGCGGCCGACCGACCGCACGAACTGCCCGATCGTGTCGGGACTGACCACGCCGAGCTCGGCGAGGCGCTCGGTGACCTTGATGGCCTCGACATCAGCCTCGGAGAAGGCCACCTGGTCGTCACCGACGACGGAGAAGCCGAGGTAGCGCCACAGGTCGTTGGCGTCCTCGAGGTCGACCCCTGCCTTCTCGGCGACCTGTCGTTGGGTGAGTGTCGGCTGACCGTCGAAGAGGAAGTCGTGCGCGACGCCGATGAGCAGGCTCGGGTCGAATGCGAGCTGTTCGTCGTCGTCCACCATCCGATGCTAGCGGCCCGTCAGTGCTGAGGTGTCCAGATCTTCTGCCCGGGGGACGCCGAGCAGCGCGAGGGTCGAGTCGAGCTCGGCGTGCAGCTGGTCCAGGACCGCCGCCGCTCCGTCCTGCCCGCCCGTGGCCATGCCCCACAGGACCGGACGGCCGACGAGCACCGCATCGGCACCCAGCGCCAGCGCCTTGGCGACGTCCCAGCCGCGGCGCACGCCGCCGTCGACCAGCACGTCCGCGCGGCCCGCGACGGCCTCCACCACCGGCGGCAGGGCCTGCGCGCCGGTGAGCACCGTGTCGAGCTGTCGGCCACCATGGTTGGAGACCACGATGCCTGCCACGCCCGCGTCGACGGCACGCTCGGCGTCGTCAGGTCGCAGGACACCCTTGACCAGCAGCGGCATCCCGGCCACCTGTGCGAGCTCGGCGACGTCGTCCCACGTGAGGCTCGGGTCGTGCATGGCGAAGAGCTGCTCGGTGGTGAGCGCCGGTCCGTCGGGATTGAGCGCGACGGGGTGCTCGATGCGAAAGCCGGTCCGCTTGTCGCGCTCGCGCCAGCCGGCCACGGGAAAGTCGACCGTCAGGACCAGCGCCTCGAAGCCGGACTCGCGTGCCTGGGCCACGAGGTCGAGGGAGACCTGACGGTCGCCGAAGACGTACAGCTGGAACCAGCCGCCACGTTCTCCGAGAGCCGCCGCCACGTCAGCGGGCGGTGTCGTGGTCTGCGACGACAGCACGTACCCGGTGCCCGTGCGGGCCGCCGCGCGGGCGGAGGCGAGCTCGCCGTCAGGGTGCACGTGCTTCTGGTAGGCCATCGGGGCGACGAGCAGAGGGCTGCGGCGACGACCGAGCAGGGTGACCGAGGGATCGCGCTCGGCGACGTCCACGAGGACCCGCGGGGCGAGCCGCAGCCGGCTCCAGGACTCCTCGTTCTCGCGGAGCGTGATCTCGTCCCCGGCGCCGCCGGCGAAGTAGCCGTGGGCGCCTTCACCGAGCAGTGCCAGCAGGTCGTCCTCCACGAGCTCCACCCTAGTGTCTGCCGATCCTGAGGATTCAGGCGTGGAAGCGCTCCAGGAAGGCCACGGTGCGCTCGTCCCGCGGGGCGGTGAGGACCTGCGCGGCCGTTCCGTCCTCCACCACTGCCCCGTCGGCCAGGAAGACGACACGGTCGGCGACGTCGCGGGCGAAGGCCATCTCGTGCGTGGCCATGACGACGGCGATGCCATCGCTGCGCAACCCACGGACGACGTCGAGGACCTCGCCCACCAGGAGCGGGTCCAGCGCGGAGGTGATCTCATCCAGGAGCATCAGGCGCGGACGCATCGCGAGTGCCCTGACCAGCGCGACCCGCTGCTGCTGACCCCCGGACAGGGAGTCCGGGTAGGCGTGGACCTTGTCCGCCAGACCCACCCGCTCCAGCAGGACGAAGGCCCGCTCGCGGGCCTCGGACCGCGACACGCCGGCCGCCTTCGTAGGTCCGAGCACGAGGTTCTGCAGGACCGACAGGTGCGGGAAGAGGTTGTAGGCCTGAAAGACCATCCCGATGCCGCGGCGGACCTCGTCGACCTCCACCCGAGGGTCGGTGATCTCCACACCGTCGAGCCACACCTCGCCGTCATCGACCTGCTCCAGCAGGTCGAGGCAGCGCAGGAGCGTCGACTTGCCGCTGCCGGAGGCACCGATGAGACAGACCACCTCGCCGGCGGCCACCTCCAGGTCGATGCCGCGCAGCACGTCATGACTGCCAAACGACTTGCGCACGCCCGCGGCCTGCAGGATCGGCCGCCCACCTCCCGGCGCTCCCGCCTCGAGGGGGCTCATCGCACGACCCCGCTCTCGCGGCGCAGCGAACGCACCGTCAGCCAGTCCGCGAACCGGGCCAGCACGACGGTGGCTGCCACGAAGATGACCGCCGTCACCACGAGGGGCGTGAAGACGAAGTCCCGGTTGGCGATGATGTTGGCCTGCCGCAGCGCCTCCACGAGTCCGATCGTGGACAGCAGCGCGGTGTCCTTCTGCAAGGAGACGAAGTCGTTGAGCAGCGGCGGCGTCACCCGTCGCAGTGCCTGGGGCAGCACGACGTGACGCAGCGTGCGCCCGTAGGACAGCCCCAGCGCCCTGCCGCTGGCCCACTGGGTCGGGTGCACCGACAGGATGCCCGCTCGGATCACCTCGGCCACGTAGGCGCCGTAGCTCAGGGACAACGCGATGATGCCGAGCCAGAACAGGCTGGTCGGCAGACCCGTGAGGTTGAGGGCCGGGACGCCGAAGCCGACCAGCAGCACGACGAGCAGCGTGGGGGTCCCGCGGAAGACGTCGGTGTAGACCGTGGCGATCAGCCGGATGGGCGCGAGGGCCGGTGCCGGCACGACGCGCACGACGGCCACCGCCAGGGCGACGGCCAGGATGATCACCTCGGCCACCAGGAACAAGCGGACGTTCAGCCAGAAGGCCTCGATGATCTGGGGCGCGGACTCACGCGCGTCGGGCCAGTGGAAGAACGTACGCTGCACCCGTTCCCAGCCGGGTGCGTTGAGCACGACGAGGGCGAGCAGCACGAACACCACGATCGTCGAGACAGCGGCGACGGTGCCGCGGCGCAGGGCCCGGTTGCGGCGGTACCGCTCCCGCTCCAGCTGCCGCTCACTGGGCGTGTGGATGGTGCTCAGGACAGTCAGTCCAGCGCCGGCACGTCGGTGGCCTCCGACAGCCACTCCTGCTGCAGGTCGGCGAGCGTGCCGTCCTCGGTCAGCGCGACGACCGCCGCGCTGACACACGGGGTCAGCTCTGAGTCCTTGTCCAGCAGGAGCCCGAACTGCTCCGACTCACCCGTGCGTGGCTCGAACTGGCCCACGATGGCGGCGTCCTCGAGCTCGGCGGCGACGAGGTAGTAGGCCGTCGGCACGTCAGCGATGATCGCGTCGACCTGGCCGTTCTGCAACGCCTGCGCCGCCTTGGAGGTGTCGTCGTAGACGAGCGGGTCGGCAGCGGACTCGATCTGCTCGGCCGCCTCCAGCGACGTCGTACCGACCTGCGCACCGAGCTGGGCGTCGGCGAGGTCGTCAAGGCTCGTGGCGCCGGTGACGTCGGAGTCCTGCAACGCGATGACACCCTGCTGCGCCTTGTAGTACGGGGCGGAGAAGTCGACGATCTTCTCGCGGTCGCTGGTGATGGAGAACTGGTTGATGTCGAAGTCGAAGTCCTTGGCACCGGGCTTGACCGCCTCGTTGAATCCCTGCGTCACCCAGGTGATGTCCTCGGGGGCGAAGCCGAGCTGCTCGGCCACCGAGCGCGCGACGGCGCCCTCGTAGCCCTGGCCGTTGCTGGGGTCGTCATCGACGAACCATGGCTCGTAGGCCGGTGCGTCGGTGGCGATGGTCAGGGTGCCGTCCTCGTACAGGGGAAGATCCTGCGCCTGGCACTCCGAGAGGTCCGGCAGCTCCGCCGACGCGACGTCGTCGGACTCCTCGTCAGCGGGGGCGCAGGCAGTGGCGAGGACGAGCACGGCAGCCGAGGCGGCCGCGGCGAGGGGAGTCAGGCGCATGAGCGAATCCTAGACCTCCACCCCCCGGCGGCTCAGACGTGCTCGAGCAGTGGGCCCAGCACCGGCTTCCAGTCGCGGATGATGCGCTCACCCACGAACCCGGCCGTCACGAACGGGTCCGCGGCGACGAGCGCCTCGACCTGCTCGACGGTGTCGGCGCGCAGCACCAGCAGCCCGCCCCGACCCTGGTCCGCGGGACCGGCGATGACGAGCTCCTCGAGCTCGGCGAGGTAGTCGCGGTGCTCCGCACGCAGTGGTGCGAGATCGGACTCGGGGGCGGAGTAGACATAGCTGACGACGAAGTGGGCCATGGTCGAACTCTAGGGAGCCCGACGAGCCGGACGGGTGGGTCGTCCGCTCCACGGACGGTCAGTGCGCATCGTTGCATTGCAACTAGTTGCATACTACGATCCGGGCCATGGCCCTGGAGCACGCGATCCTCGTCTCGCTCGCGGAGAAGTCCGCCAGCGGGTACGACCTCGCCCGGCGCTTCGACGCGTCCATCGGCCACTTCTGGAAGGCCAGCCACCAGCAGATCTACAAGGTCCTCGCGCGCATGGAGGCCGACAAGCTCGTCGAGTCACACCTGGTGGCGCAGGACGGCCGCCCGGACAAGAAGGTCTACGCCATCACGGCCGCCGGTCGCACCGAGCTCGCCGACTTCACCCGCACGCCCACGGCCCCGGAGGCGTTGCGCAGCGCACTGGCGGTCAAGGTCAGGGCACTACCGTTCGGTGACCGCGACGCCGTCGTGGCCGACGTCCGCAGGCGCCGCGAGCACCACGTCGCCCAGCTCGTCCTCTACGCACAGAGCGCCGAACGGTTCTACCCCGACCCCGACGCGGTGAGCGACGACCAGCTCGGCGCCTGGCTGGTGCTGCGTGGCGGCATCCTCGCCGAGCAGACCCAGATCACCTGGTGCGACGAGATCCTGCAACGGCTCGGATCCCGATGACGAGCACCCAGACGCCCAGGGTCATGGCCGTGCCGATGAGCGCCGCGTGCACCCACAGGAACGACGTCGGGGCGCTGTCCCACGCCGCACCGGACCAGGCCCGCTCGTCGGCCACGATCGCCCGCGCGAAACGTGGCCAGATGACGACGTTGAACACACCGGCCACCACCAGCACCCATGCCGAGAACCTCGAGATCACCGGATCAGTCCATCACGGAGGACACCAGCGATGACCAGCCCCTTCACCCAGCCTGACCACCCGGAGTACCCGCACCTGCTGAGCCCGCTCGACCTCGGGCACACCACCCTGCGCAACCGGGTCATCATGGGCTCCATCCACAGCAAGCTGGAGGACCGCCGCAAGGACCTGCCCAAGCTCGCCGCCTACTTCGCCGAGCGCGCCAAGGGCGGTGTGGCGCTCAGCGTCACCGGTGGGTTCTCCCCCAACCGCACCGGCTGGCTGCTGCCGTTCGGCGGCACCATGAACAACGGGGCGTTCGCCGATGCGCACCGCGTCGTCACCGATGCCGTGCACGAGCACGACGGCAAGATCGCGATGCAGATCCTGCACGCCGGCCGCTACGGGTACCACCCCTTCGTCAAGAGCGCGTCGCGTCGCAAGAGCCCGATCAGCCCGTTCCGGCCCCGGTCCTTCAGCGCCAAGGAGATCGACCGCACCGCCACCGACTTTGCCAAGGCGGCCGCCCTCGCCCGACGCGGCGGCTACGACGGCGTGGAGATCATGGGCTCCGAGGGCTACCTCATCAACCAGATGATCACCGCCCGCACCAACACCCGCACCGACGCGTGGGGCGGCACCGCTGCCAAGCGCATGCGGTTCCCGCTCGAGATCGTCCGGCGCACGCGTGAGCTCGTCGGCGACGACTTCATCGTCATGTACCGCCAGAGCCTGCTGGACCTCGTCGACGACGCACAGTCGTGGGAGGAGACCGTCGAGCTCGCGGTCGGCCTGCAGGAGGCGGGCGTCTCGATCATCAACACCGGCATCGGCTGGCACGAGGCCCGCATCCCCACCATCGTCACCTCGGTCCCGCGGGCCGCGTTCGCGCCCCTGACCGGGCGCTTGCGCGAGGCGGTGGACGTCCCCGTCGTCGCCTCCAACCGCATCAACACCCCCGAGGTGGCCGAGCAGATCCTCACCGACGGGCAGGCAGACCTCATCTCCATGGCGCGCCCCCTGCTGGCCGACCCGGACCTCGTCGCCAAGGCGGCCGAGCGTCGCAGCGATGAGATCATCACGTGCATCGCCTGCAACCAGGCCTGCCTCGACCACACCTTCAAGAACCAGCGCGCCACCTGCATGCTCAACCCACGCGCCGGGCACGAGACCGAGCTGGTGCTGCTGCCCACCCGCTCCGTCAAGCGCGTCGCCGTCGTCGGGGCAGGGCCGGCCGGTCTCGCGGCATCCGTCGAGCTGGCCGGGCGCGGGCACGACGTCGAGCTGTTCGAGGCCGACGAGACGATCGGAGGGCAGTTCAACCTCGCCGCGCGCATCCCCGGCAAGGAGGAGTTCGTCGAGTCGCTGCGGTACTACACGCGCATGCTCGAGGTTCGCGGCGTGAGCGTGCACCTGGGACGACGGGCCGGCCTCGAGGACCTGATCGGCGGGAGTACCGGCGAAGGAGCCTTCGACGAGGTGGTGCTGGCGACCGGCGTGCGGCCCCGCGTGCCGGAGATCGACGGCGTCGACCACCCGAGCGTCCTGCGCTACGACGAGGTGATCAACGGTGCACCCGTCGGGCAGTCGGTGGCGGTGCTCGGTGCCGGTGGCATCGGGTTCGACGTGAGCGAGTTCCTGCTGCACGACCCGCACGAGTCGCTGGAGCAGTGGCAGCAGCGCTGGGGCGTCGCCGACCCGGCACTGGAACGCGGCGGACTGACCACCAAGGTGGCCGCACCGCCACGCCGACAGGTCCATCTGCTGCAGCGCAAGCACACCTCGCTCGGCAAGGGTCTGGCCAAGACCACCGGCTGGGTGCACCGCCAGACCCTCAAGGACTCCGGCGTCGAGATGATCAAGGGCGTCACGTACGAGCGCATCGACGACGACGGCCTGCACGTGCGCGTCCACGCCGGCGAGAAGGACACCGTCGGCGAGCCGTTGACCCTCGCGGTCGAGACCGTCGTGCTGTGCACCGGGCAGGAGTCGGTGCGCGAGCTCGCCGAGCCGCTGACGGCCGCAGGCGTGACCACTCACGTGATCGGCGGTGCCGACGTCGCCGCCGAGCTCGACGCCAAGCGCGCCATCAAGCAGGCCACCGAGCTCGCTGCGACGATCTGACGTCCTCCACCCCGGCTTTCACCCGCTCACCCCGGTATGCAGACCGGAGGAGCTGCAGGAAACCATGGAGCGCAAACCGACCCTCAGGAGATCACCGATGCAGACCACCCAGATCCGACTGGCCCGCCGACCCGTCGGCGAGCCGCAGGACGACGACTTCGAGACCACCACGGTCGAGCTGCCCGAGCTGCAGGACGGACAGATCCTGGTGCGCGCGGTGTACCTGTCGCTCGATCCCTACATGCGCGGACGGATGAGCGAGGCCCGCTCCTACGCCGCCCCGCTCGAGATCGGCGACGTCGTGCTCGGTCAGACCGTGTGCGAGGTGCTGGAGTCCACGGTGCCCCAGCGCGCTCCCGGGGACCTCGTGCTCGCCTACACCGGCTGGCAGACGCATGCCGTCGTCGACGCCCGCCAGGTGCGTCGCCTCGACCCCGACGCCGCCCCCGTCTCGACCGCCCTCGGGGTGCTCGGGATGCCCGGGTTCACCGCGTACGCCGGCCTGCTGGAGATCGGCCGTCCCGCCGAGGGCGAGACGGTGGTCGTCGCGGCGGCTGCCGGACCCGTCGGCTCGGCCGTCGGGCAGATCGCCAAGCTCAAGGGTGCCCGAGCCGTCGGCATCGCCGGTGGCGCGGACAAGACGCGGCTGCTGACCGAGGAGTTCGGCTTCGACGTCGCGCTCGACCACCGCTCCGCAACGTTCACCGACGACCTGAGGGCCGCCACACCGGACGGCGTCGACGTCTACTTCGAGAACGTCGCCGGCCCGGTCGGCGAGGCGGTGCTGCGGCGGATGAACACCTACGGACGAGTGCCGGTGTGTGGACTGGTGGCCAACTACAACGCCACGTCGGCCCCCGACTCGGCGTTGGGCTTTCCATCCTTCATGAACCTCGTCCTCACCCGCAGCCTCACCGTGCGCGGATTCATCCAGGACGAGTTCGCCCCCACCCACACCGAGGCCTTCCGTCGTGACATGACACCATGGGTGGCCGATGGCACGATCCGGTACCGCGAGGACGTCGTCGAGGGTCTGGAGAACGCCGTGGACGCCTTCCGCGGTCTGCTCGCGGGGCGGAACGTCGGCAAGCTCCTCATCAAGGTCAGCTGAGCACGTCCCGACGCACTGACATGCCCCCGGGCTTGGGCGTGACTCGCCGATCGGGTCGGCGTGCGCTGGGACCGACACCCACTAACGTGAGTCCAGGAACCCGCGAAAGGACACCACCATGGGCATCATCACCCTGCTGATCGTCGGACTGATCGCCGGCGCGCTGGCTCGATTCCTCGTCCCCGGGAAAGACCCGATGGGCATCATCGCGACGATCATCCTGGGTGTCGTCGGCTCCTTCGTGGGCGGCATGATCGGATCACTGTTCTCCGACAGCAGCGTGCTGGACTTCAACACCAGCGGGCTCGTCATGTCGGTCATCGGCGCCATCGTCGCGCTGCTCATCTACCGACAGTTCTCCGCCCGCAGCTGATCGGCGGACGTGCCGGCTCCCACCGATCGCGCGAGATGCTGACGCCCATGAGGGTGCACCTGCTGCGGGCGGTCAACGTGGGCGGGGCACGGCTGCCGATGGCGGAGCTGCGTGCGCTGGCCACCAACCTCGGTGCCGGCGACGTCAGCACGTACATCGCCTCCGGCAACCTGATGTGCACGCCCCCGGGTGGCTCCCCGGAGGACTGGGCGGCGTTCGACCGGGCGCTGGAGCGAGCCGTCGAGCAACGGTTCGGCTTCTTCCGGGAGGTGGTCTCGCGCTCACCCACCGACCTGCGGGACGCCCTCGCCGCCCATCCGTTCGAGGTCCTGGAACCGAAGTTCTCCCACGTCTACTTCCTGCTCCAGGCCCCGGACCCGGAGGCGGTGCGGGCCTTCGAGGACACCGACTGGGGCGGTGACGAGGTCCGGGTGGTCGGCCGCGACCTGCACATCCGCTACGCGGACGGGGCCGCCGGAAGCCGGATCACCCCGGCTCGCGTCAAGAAGCTGCTCGGCCACCACGGCACCGGACGCAACGTGGCCACGGTGCGCAGGCTCATGGAGCTCTCCGGTGGCTGATCTGCGACGGCTCACCGAGCTGATCGGCCGCGGTGACGTGCTCGTGCTCACCGGGGCCGGCGTGTCGACCGACTCCGGCATCCCCGACTACCGCGGTCCCGGATCTCCACCGCGCACCCCGATGACGTTCCAGGAGTTCATCGCCTCACGCGACAACCGCCGACGGTACTGGGCACGCTCGCACGTCGGCTGGGCACGCATGGGTGGCGCGCAACCCAATCCCGGGCACCACGCGGTGGCCTCGCTGCAGGCCGCGGGACTGCTCTCAGGGCTCATCACACAGAACGTCGACGGCCTGCACACCCGCGCCGGACACCCCGGCGTCATCGACCTGCACGGCCGGATCGACCGTGTCGTGTGCCTGGACTGTCGTGACGTGACTGCCCGCACCCGCCTGCAGCGACGTCTCGACGCGCTCAACCCGGGCTGGTCGGACCAGGAGGTCGCACTGGCGCCCGACGGGGACGTCGTCATCGAGCGCACCGAGACCTTCGTCGTCGCCGACTGCGAGCGTTGCGGGGGCCGGCTCAAGCCGGACGTGGTCTTCTTCGGGGAGAACGTCGCCAAGGACCTGGTGCAACGATGCTACGCACTCACCGACGACGCCGCCGCCGTGCTGGTGGTCGGCTCGAGCCTGCACGTCATGTCCGGGCTTCGGTTCGTACGCCGGGCGCGCTCCGCCGGCACACCCGTGGCCATCGTCAACCGCGGACCGACCCGCGGTGACGACCTGGCCACGCTGCGAGTCGACGCCGGGTGCAGCGAGACCCTGATGGCGCTGCGCGCCGGACTGCTCAGCTCAGCTGACGCAGGCGCACCGTCTCCGGCAGGCTCGCCAGCTCGGCCATGACGTCGGCGGTCACCGGCGAGCCGACGTCGGTGACGACGTAGCCGATCTCGCCACGCGTCGCGAGCGACTGTGCCTCCAGGTTGACGTCGTGCTCGCCGAGCAGTCCGTTGATGCGTGCCAGCACGCCCGGCGCGTTGCGGTGCACAAGGGCGAGCCGAGTGCGTGAGTCGTCGGCCGGCAGGTTCATCTCCGGGAAGTTGACGCTCAGCGACGTGCTGCCGAACGCCGCGTACGAGCGTAGCTTGGAGGCCACGAACCGACCGATGTCCTGCTGCGCCTCCTCGGTGGAACCGCCGACGTGCGGTGTCAGGATGACGTTGGGGACTCCACGCAGCTCGGACTCGAACGGATCACCCTGGCGCTTGGGCTCGACGGGAAAGACGTCCACGGCCGCACCGGCGATGTGACCGGACTCCAGGTGCTCCCGGAGTGCTGCAGGGTCGACGGCGATGCCGCGGCTGAGGTTGAGGAAGAGCGCTCGTGGCTTCATCAGACGCATCTGCTCGTCCCCGAACAGTCCGGCGTTGCCGGGTCGACCGTCGACGTGCAGCGTCACGACGTCGGAGGTCCGTAGCAGCTCCTCCAACGTCGAGCAGCGCCTGGCATTGCCGAGCGCGAGCTTGTCGTCGATGTCGTAGAAGACCACCTTGAAGCCCAGAGCCTCGGCGATGACCGAGAGCTGGCTGCCGATGTTGCCGTAGCCAACGATGCCGAGCGTGCGGCCCCGGACCTCGTGGCTGCCGGCGGCAGACTTGTTCCACACACCGGCATGCATGGCCGTGGACTTCTCGTGCAGGCGTCGAGCCAGCGAGATGATCTCGGCGATTGCGAGCTCCACCACCGAGCGGGTGTTGGAGTACGGCGCGTTGAAGACGGGCACACCGCGCTCGGTGGCGGCCGGCAGGTCGATCTGGTTGGTGCCGATGCAGAAGGCGCCGACGGCCAGCAGGTCGGGCGCGTTCTCCAGGACCTTCTCGGTGAGGTAGGTGGTGGAGCGGATGCCCAGCAGGTGGACGCCCTGGACGGCCTCGATGAGCTCGGCCTCGCCGAGCGCCCCGTCGCGGGTCTCCACGGAGTAGCCCTTGCCGCGCAGGAAGTCGCGGCCGTCGGCGTGGATGTTCTCCAGCAGGAGCACACGGACGTCACCGTCCTGCAGCGTCGTGGTCGCGGAGAGCGCGCGGTCGTCGGTGTTCATGGTCATCATCATGCTGGGTCTCCTCCGGTCAGCGGTGTGGGGGCTGACGCGGGGCCCAGGCGAACGGTCCCGAAGTCGATCTCGGCCAGTCGTCGGTGCTCCCTGGTGGTGTCCACCTCAACGCCAGTCGCGCCGACGAGGCTCAGTCTAGCGGGCCGGTCCCGTCCGCG
The DNA here is from genome assembly GCF_041951745.1 of Aeromicrobium sp. CTD01-1L150. Taxonomy (GTDB): domain Bacteria; phylum Actinomycetota; class Actinomycetes; order Propionibacteriales; family Nocardioidaceae; genus Aeromicrobium. Next base: position 223,324 of record NZ_CP169555.1, on the reverse strand, counting down.
AGGTGGGCAGCCACTCCTCGAACCGCTGACGTCCCACCCGCCACGGATCGCGCGGCACCAGAGCGCCGGACCGGGCGGCGGGCCCGCCTCCGGGCAGGGGCACCGGCAGCACGACGGCTCGCAGTCCGTCGGACCGGGCGACGTCACGCACCATGTCGACCATCGACAGCTGCTCCGGTCCCCCGATCTCGAGGGTCCGCTCGCTCGGAGGGCGCGCCGCGAGGTCGACCAGCGCCTCGGCGACCTCTGCAGCGGCGATCGGCGCCGAGAGCATCCTTGGCGCCATGACGAGCGGGCCGAGGCGGGCCCGTTCGGTCATCTGTCGCGCGAACTCGTGGAACTGCGTGGCCCGCAGGATCGTCGCCGGGCGTCCTGATCCACGCACCGCTCTCTCCTGGGCCAGCTTTCCCCGGTAGTAGCCGGTGGGGACCTCGTCGATGCCCACGATCGACAGCGTGACGTGGTGCCCCACGCCCGCCTCTGCCCCGGCCTCGAGCAGGTGCCCGCTCGTGGTCTTGAAGAACTCGGCGACCACACCGGCTCGCTGGCTGATCGGACCCAGGCAGTCGATCACGGCGTCGACGCCCTCGAGCCGCTCGACCAGACCACGGCCCGACGTCAGGTCGACGCCACTCGCGCGCGACAGCGGCACGACGTCGTGGCCGCCCAGCTCCGCAGTGCGCACGACGTGCCGGCCGACCACCCCGGAGGCTCCCGCGACGACGATCCTCACGACTGCTCCTCGGCGACGTCCCGGCCGCGGCGTACCGGGACGAGCAACACCACTGCCAGCAGCAGCGTGCCGCCGAGCGCGACGACGTTGCCGACCTGGTCGATCAGCTCCAGCTCGTCGAGGTGGTGCAGGTGGTAGAGGAGGTGCGGGACCGAGAACGTGGTCCACGCGGCACCCAGGAGCATCGTCTCGCGAGCACCACGCCAGGCGAGCACGAGCAGACCGGCGACGGCGAGCGCCAGGTAGAGGGCTCCCACGTCGCGGACCAGGTGCTCGTTGAACGGGCCGTCGACCGCCACCCACACCCGGTGCAGTCCCGGGAAGCTGTCGTAGAACTCGCGGGGCCAGCCGGTCGCCCACACACCCACGTAGAGGGCGGATGCGGTCAGGATCCCCACGGCCGCGGTGCGCATCGTCATTGTCATGCCCGTCTGACGACGCGGCCCCGCAGAACGTGACAGCGCGGCGTGCGAGCCGGGTGTGGCCGGGGAGGCCTGTGTCATCGTGGACGCGAGGGACGTCGGTGGATGCGAGGAGGGCAGACCGCATGGAGATTGATCCGCAGGTCCCACCGAGCGGTACGGGATGCGTGGAGTGCCTGCAGGCTGGCGGCTGGTGGGTGCACCTGCGACGCTGCGTGGCATGCGGTCACGTGGGCTGCTGCGACTCCTCGCCCGGGCAGCACGCGAGGGCCCACTACGACGCCACGGGCCACCGCGTCATGGCGAGCTTCGAGCCTGGCGAGGACTGGTTCCACGACTTCGTCTCGGCGGAGACCTCACACGGGCCCGCGCTCGCCCCGCCGTCGAGCCGTCCCGAGGAGCAGCCGGTTCCCGGGCCTGCCGGCGCGGTGCCGGACAACTGGAGGAGCCTCATCCACCGCTGAGCCGGTCGCGACGTCCGGCACGACGCGGCCCGGCTCAGTCCTTGGCGGACAGGCCGAACCGTGCGAGTGCCTCGGGCGGGACCGGCTGGTCGAGGTTGGCCAGACGCACCTGCCCCTGGGCGATGAGCCTGCCCTCCGGACCGAGGGAGTCCAGGTGCCACAGCTGCTGGGTTCGCCCCCGGTGGATGGGCGTCGCGGTGACGGTGATGGTGTCCCCGGCCTTGGCCTGACGGATGAAGTCCGTGGAGTTGTTGGTGCCGACGACGACGCCCTTCTCGCCCAGCCACATCTGACCCGCCAGGCTGGCTGTCGACTCGTGCACGGAGCAGTAGATGCCGCCGTGGGGAATGCCGAAGGGCTGCAGGTGCTGGTCGGTGATGGTGAACCTCACCACCACCTTGTCGGGGTTCAGGTCCACGTGCTCGACGCCGAGCACACCATCCAGGCCGGGGATCTCACTCATGGCGTGAGACTAGCGGTGACCTGCGCGGCATCGGCTCGACGGGCCCCACCAGGCTGCGTCCACGACACCTCGAGCCGTGGACGAGGCATAGCCAGCGGTCTCACGCTGCGGCATGCTTGCGCCATGGGAAGTCCGTGGCGACCCGAGCGGGAGGTCTCCGAGGAGGAGGCCGCCGAGGCGGTGCGCGCACTCGGTCTGGCCGGCGACGACGTCCGCCAGGTCGCCTCCGGGTGGGACAACACGATCATCTCGGTGGACCACGCGTGGCTGTTCCGCTTCCCCCGCCGGGCCATGGCACTGCCCGGGGTCGAGCGCGAGCTCGCCCACCTGCCCCGGCTGGCCGAGACCCTCCCGCTGCCGATCCCGGTCCCCGAGCATCACGGCACCACGGGCGAGCCGCCGTGGCCCTTCTGGGGCGCACGGGCCCTGCCCGGCACCGAGCTGGCGGTCAGCGAGCACGCCGACGTCGCGCAGGTGGCCGAGACGATGGGCCGCTTCCTGCGGACCCTGCACGACCTGCCCGTCGACGCATCGCTGCCCGTCGACCCGTTGCGGCGCAGTGACGCCGCCGACCGGGCGGCCCGGGCACGCCGCCTCCTGGCCGGCCTCGCCGACGCCCGGCTCGTGGGTCCGCTGCCGAAGGTCGACGCTCTCCTCGATGAGGCCGAGGCGCTCGGGCCCTGCGATGCGCCACCCGTCACGACCCATGGCGACCTGTACGCGCGCCACGTGCTCGTCGACGCCGACGGCCTGGCCAGTGGCGTCATCGACTGGGGCGACGTGTGCGCCGCACCCCGCTGCGTCGACCTCTCCTTCGCCTGGAGCTCCCTGCTCCCGGAGCACCGGCCGGCGTTCTGGCGCGAGTACGGCGACGCCGACGCCGACACGGTGCTGCGCGCCCGCACCCTGGCGGTGTTCATGCTGGCCACCGTGGCCTCCTACGCGCACGACTCCCGGCTGGACGTCCTGCTGGCCTCCACGCTCACGAACCTGGCCGCGGTCGCGGACTGATCCAGTCTCAGACGCGGGCGAGCAGGTCGAGCTCGTCGGCACGCTCCAGACCGGCCTTGCGTGAGCGTTCCAACCCGCGGGCCTGCTCGTCGGCGAGCACGTCCTCCAGGCTCTCGCGCAGCGAGCGGGGGCGCAGCCCGGCGGTTCGTGCCCGCGCGGTCGACATCCGGCACATGCCGGCGAAGCCCTCGGGGAGCCACAGTGGCAACGATCGCTCACCGGTCCACGGCTGGACGTCGTGCGCGGTGAGCCAGCCTCCGGCGACCGGCACCTGCGTCCCGGTGTGACGGGCGACCTCCGCGCTCCGGGCCACGAAGTCGGCGAGATCGAGCTCGTTCCCCGCGACGTTCATGACTCCCTGCACTCCTGCGAGCGACGCCCCGAGCACGAACGCCGCGACATCCCGGACGTCGACGACCTGGGCCGACGCACCTGGCAGGTCGGGCACGAGCACCGGCTCGTCGCCGGCGAGGGCGAATCGCGAGACCCAGTAGCCGCCGCGGTCGGACGGGTCACCTGGACCGACGATGAGACCGGCCCGGAGCACGAGGTGGTGGGGCAGCGCCGTCACGGCCTGCTCGCAGGCGACCTTGCCCTCGCCGTACGTCTCGGGCGTCGACACGTCCTGATCGAGCGGGTCACGCAGCGCAGCGTCCTCGTGCAGGGGGATCGAGAGGTCGGCGTAGACGTTGGCGGTGGAGATGAGCGTCCAGCGTCGGGACCGAGACCCCAACGCCGCCACTGCGTCGCGGGCGTGGCCGGGCTGGCGGGTGACGTCCACGACGAGGTCCCAGTCCTGCTGGACCTCCTGGTAGGCGCCCGACTCACCTCGGTCGGTCCGCACCGACCGCACGCCGTCCGGCACGGGCCCGGACTCGCCCCGCGCAAGACACGTCACCGCATGACCTGCCTGTGCCGCCTGCCGCGCCACCTCGCGGCCCAGCCAGGCCGTCCCACCCAGGACCAGAACGTCTGCCATCCGTTCACCCAACCACGGCCGACCACCATGGGGACAGAGCTGTTCACCCACGGCGGACAGGGCCGCCTAGCCTGCTTTAGGCGAGCCTGTTCTTCATTGCGAAGACTGGAATAACAGGGAACTCTGAGCGTTGTAGACCATCAGAGACACCTCGATCCAGGAGCTGAACCCATGTCCCCCACCACCCAGACCCCCACCACCGAGGCACCCTCGGCGCTCGCGACCACCCCCGACGTCGCTGCCGGAGCTGCACAGTTCCTCACCCCTGTCGTCCACGACCTCGAGGCGCTCGTCGTCAACGGCAAGCAGGCCCACTGGCACGTGCGCGGCGGCAGCTTCGCCGGCGTCCACGAGCTGCTCGACGACCTCGTCGCGCACGCCCAGGACTTCGCCGACACCGCCGCGGAGCGCATCGTCGCCCTCGGGCTGCCGCTCGACTCCCGCTTGGAGACGGTGGCCGCCAAGTCGACGCTGCCGACCCTCACCGACGGTTTCCAGCCCTACCAACAGACCGTCGCCGAGGTCGTGGCCCAGGTCGATGCAGCGCTCGTCACCGTGCGCGCCGCCGTCAACGGCCTGGACGACATCGACCTGAGCAGCCAGGACGTCGCCATCGAGATCGAGCGCGGCCTGACCAAGGACCGCTGGCTGCTGCAGGCACACGTCGCAGCCTGAGTGCGGTCAGTCACATCCCGCACACGGTGAGGGTAGGTAAGCCTATACTGACCATGTGAGGTCCCATCGCCGTCGTACTCCCCTGCAGCACGTGCTGGTCGCCGGAACGACTGAAGAACGCCCCGCCATCCAGCGTGTGCTCGACATGCTGCCCGCGGACGCCTACGGCCAGGTGCTGCTCGAGGACGACCCCGATGTGCCGAGCCGCACCCTGAGCGCACCGTCGCGCGTCACCGTCCAGCGGGTCAGCCGTCTCGACGAGGCAGTCTCGACGTGGGTCGCGGAGTGGCTGCCGCACGAGCCGGACCCCACCCGGTCGGTCACCATCTGGCTGGGCGCCCGTTCCGGTGTGCCGACCGATGCACGGTGCCACGACCTGCGCACGCTCGTCGAGCTGACCTGAGTCCCTCACGGTCGACAACGCGCCGCAGGGTCTCCTACACTCGGCCCCCACGTCCGCAGGGGAAGGGGATCGTATGGGACGCCACCCGACGTGGTTGGGAACGTCCGTCTGCGCCCTCGTCCTCTCCCTGGCGAGTTGTTCCTCCTCCGAGGCCGGCGACGGCGACGGCTCTGACGACGGGGCCGATCTCGCCCGGTTCGCTACCCACGACGTGGCCGAGCTGCTGCGCGCCGAGCCAGGCCGGATGGACGCCGCCCAGGACCGTGCGGACGTCGTGGCCGAGCTCGCCGAGCGGGTCGAGGACGACGATCTGGAGGGGGAGGAGCTCTTCCACACGCTGCTGGACCTCGGAGCCGTCGACTACCGCCCCTACCAGGAGTACCTCGACACCTTCGAGATGGAGTTCACCGATCCCGGGGAGCGACCCGACGGATCCACCGATGTCGAGGCCCCCGCGGTCGCCCCGCTCAACCTCCTGGTGCTGTTCGATGCGAGCAGCAGCATGCGCGGCCAGGTGGACGGCCGGCCCAAGATCGAGCTCGCCAAGCAGGCGGTCGAGGGCTTCATCTCCCAGGTACCCGAGGGTGCCCACGTCTCGCTGCGCGCCTACGGTCACACCGGCAGCAACCAGCAGAAGGACAAGGAACGCTCCTGCTCGACCACCGAGGCCGTCTACCCGCTCGGCCCCTTCGACGAGGACGACTTCAGTGACGCCCTGGACGCCTTCGAGCCCACCGGCTTCACGCCGATCGCCCTGGCGATCGAGGAGGCGATGCAGGATCTCCCCGACAGCGACAGCGCCCGCAACGTCGTCTACGTCGTCAGCGACGGCGAGGAGACCTGCGGCGGCGACCCGGTGGCGGCCGCCGAGGCCCTGGTGGACACCGACGCCGAGGCCGTCGTCAACATCATCGGGTTCGACGTGCGCGACGCCGAGCAGCAGGCCCTGAGGGACATCGCCGACGCCGGCAACGGTTTCTACCACGGCGCCGACAGCGGCGACGACCTCCGCCGGCTCATGCGCGCGCAGGCCGATGAGCTGCGTGTCCAGTGGGCTGAGTGGCGTGACCGGAGCCGCACCACGATCGCCACGGAACGCGACACGACCCGCACAGAGGCCGCCGAGCTGCGCGACAGGAGCCGTCTGCTGGCCACCGGGGAGGCCGACGACCTCCGGACGGTCGCCGACGACCTGGAGAAGGTCGTCGAGTACGACGTCCGAGCCCTGCGCGCCACGATCCGCGAACGCTCGATGACGATCCGCAAGCACCTGTGGGAGCACTTCACGACCATCCGCAAGGACGTCTGGGCCGAGGGGAGCGAGCTGCGCAGGGACATCTGGGAGGAAGGCACCAGCGAGCGCCGCCGGATCTACGAGGAGAGCCGCGGGAACTGACCGGTGCTGCAGACGTGATGCTCAGGAATCACCGGAGACGGCACGGGCCTTGAGCACGTCGTCGACGTCCTGACCGTCCAGGTGAAACTCGCCGCGCTGCACCCCCTCCTCGGCGAAACCACAGCGTGCGTATAGCCGTCGTGCTGCGTGGTTGTGCCCGAGCACTCGCAGGGTCACCCGCCGGGCGCCGCGCTCACCGGCCCACCGCACCGCCGCCTCCACGAGGGCCTGGCCGACCCCTCACGCCCATGGCGGGTCCTGCCTCGGGGGCTTGCGCTCCCCCACCACGAAGGCGGCCAGCAGCCCCCCGAGGGCACCGAAGAGGTGCGCCTCCCACGAGACGCCGGGGGTGCCCGGCAGGACACCCCACAGGATGCTGCCGTAGGCGATGATCATGATGCCGCCGAGCACGATCTGTCCCCCGTCGCGGTTGACCAGCCCCCGCACGGCGAGGTGGACCAGCCAGCCGAAGACGATGCCCGACGCCCCCACGTGGATGCTGCCGTCCTGGCCGACGAACCACGTGCCGATCCCGCTCACCAGCCACACGACGGCCGTCACCGCGACGAACGTCCGCACACCGGAGAGCGCCAGGAAGAAGCCCATGACCAGCAGCGGGACGGTGTTGCTCACCAGGTGACCGAAGCCTGCGTGCAGCAGGGGCGCGAGCACGATGCCCTCCAGCGCATCGGTCTCCCGCGGGCGGATGCCGTACTCGTCGAACCTCATCGGCAGGACAGCGTCGGCGATCTCCAGCACCCACAGTGCCCCCACGAACCAGACGATGAGCACGGCTGCTCGACGCGGCGCACCCTGAGCGAACTGCATGCCCAGAAGCCTAGGCGCTGCCAAGACAGCCTTACGGAACCGGGCACGCGTGGGAACACCGGCCGCGGTCCGTGACGTTGACGACGGTATGCCCACGATCGCCGTCACCGGGGCCACCGGAACCATCGGTCGCCTCGCCACTGCACTGCTGGTCTCCGCCGGCCACCGTCCACGACTGCTCGCCCCCCGCCCGGAGCGCATCACAGGAACCGGCCTGGACGTGGCGCGCTGCGACTACGCCGACCACGGAAGCGTCCGGGCTGCGCTGGAGGGCGTCGACGTCGCACTGTTCGTCTCCGGGCGCGAGGACGCCGACCGGCTCGCGCAGCACCGGGTGTTCGTGCAGGGAGCCGTCGACGCCGGCGTGCAGCACCTCGTCTACACGTCCTTCGTCGGTGCCTCCCCCACCTCCACGTTCACCCTCGGCCGCGACCACGGCGCCACCGAGGAGGCCGTCGTCGCCTCTGGGATCGCCCACACCTTCCTGCGCGACAGCTTCTACGCCGAGGTGTTCGCACTCTTCGCCGACGAGTCGGGCGTCATCCGCGGGCCTGCCGGGCAGGGCCGCGTGGCGACCGTCTCGCAGCACGACGTCGCGGCGGTGGCCGCCACCGTGCTCACCTCACCGGATGGGCACGTCGACACGACCTACGACCTGACCGGGCCCGAGGCTCTCACGCTGACCGAGATCGCCCGGCGACTGAGCGAGGTCACCGGCCGCGAGCACACCTACGTCGAGGAGACGCTGGAGCAGGCGAGGGCGAGCCGCGCACCGTACCGTGCCCCCGACTGGCAGCTCGATGCCTGGATCAGCACCTATACCGCGATCCGTGACGGCGAGCTCGAGACCGTGAGCGACGACGTGGAACGACTGCTCGGGCGGCCCGCCACCCGGTTCGAGGACGCCGCGGCGCAGCAGTACCTGGTGTAGCCCGACGCCGTTTCCTCCTCAGGTGGTCACCGCCGCCGCTCGGTCAGTGACTCGGCACGCTCGCGCAGCGGTTCCGTGAGCTTCTCGACCCCTTCGCCGAGCTTCTCCAGGCTGCGGGACACGACGTCCGGCCGGTCGGGCAGCTTGTCCACGGGGGCCACCTCACGCGCATCCGGTTCGGGCGTCGGCTCCTCGTCCACCTCCGGCGTGGCCGGAGGGCTCGATGGCTCGGCGCTCACCTCAGGACTCGGCGCCTCACGGGGTTGCTCAGCCGGCGGGGACGGGTCCTGGCTGGGGCCCGACAGGTACCGAACCGGTGGGGGCAGCGTGTCCGGCATGTCATCCAGAGGAGAGATCGAGCAGGTGATGCAGACCTGACCGGCTCGGACGTTCGCGTCCCTGACCGCCTCGGCGGCAGCCTCGTAGGGTCCAGCGACCGACGTCGGCAGGCCTTCAGAGAGGCGGGCCAACGTGCCGCTCGCCGTCCGCGCGAAGGAAAGAACCCTTTCGACGGCCGCGGGCTCATCACCCTCACGGTAGGACCTGAACAGCATCGTGGCGCCCTGCTCGGCCTGAGCGGCAAAGGCATCGAGCGTGCGGCCGAGGTGCTCAGCTGCCCCAGGATCGTCCTGCCGGGCCGCCAGCCTCTCGACCTCGAGCAGGCGATTCTGCGCCAGCTGGAGCCGGGCCACACCGTTGGCGGAGTCGTCACGCGTCAGGGCAAGTCGAGAACCCTCAACACCTCGCTTGACGGGATACAACGCCTCCCCGGGCAAGGCGTTCGCACTTCCGCCGACCAGGCCGAGCGACCCGCACGCAAGGGCAGCCGACGCAACGACGGCGCTGATCTTGCGGCGTGCTCGTCGACTCCTCGGCGCTCGATGAGCCCGGCGGGGCGTGCGGCCGGCTCTCGCACCAGGCACGTCCGCGGGCTGTCGGGTGGCGGCCTCGTGCATCAGCTGCCCGCGTAGCCGGCTCCGGAACTCCTGGTCGGGTGGACCCGGGGCCACCCGACGCAGCCGGTCCGCGACGCACACCAGGCGGGCGATCTCGACGTCGTCGGACTCTCCCTGGACGAGGGCATGGTCGAAGGCCTCGGCTCGCGCGACCTCCCACGGTCTGGTCAGGATCATCGTCGGGCACCTCGCAGGCGCGCTGCCGAGCCCCGGAGGGGGTGGCTGTGCAAGCTCGTCACGTGAGGTCCTCCTTGTCCAGCACGCGGGCCAGCCTGCGCAGCGCCCGCATCTGCAGCTGCCGGGTGGCTCCCTCGCTCCGCTCCAGCGCCAAGGCGGTCTGGTGGACCGACATGCCCTGGATGAACCGCATCAGGAGACAGTCCCGCTGCTCGGCGGGCAGGGCGTGCACCGCCGCCATCAACGTCTCGCTGGTCAGCATCTCGACGACCGCGGCCGCGGGACCGGCCGCACGATCGGTCGACTCCGGCAGCTCCTCGGTGACGAGCTCGCGCCGTTGCCGACTCGACTTGTAGTAGTCGGCGATCAGGTTGCGCGCGATGGTGGTCAGCCAGGCGCCGAAGTCCTGCCCCTGCCAGTTGAACGTCGTGATCGAACGCAGCGCGCGGGTGAAGGTCTCGCTGGTGAAGTCCTCGGCCAGGTGACGCGAGCCTGATCGGGCGTAGGCGAATCGGTAGACCCGTGAGACGTAGTGCTCGTAGAGCTGCCCGAAGGCCTCGGCGTCCCCGGCGCGCGCGAGGTCCACCAGCGCGGACATCCGCGTCTCGACGGAGCCGTCCTCGGGCGGCGGCGAGCCGCCCGAGGTGGGTCGTGCCCTGAGGACGGGCGAGGCCTCCAGGAGTGAGTTCGCGATCGCGAGCTCGCGCGCTGGCAGATACGACGGGCCCCGGACCCAGGAGAGCGTCGCATCAAGAACGTGCACCAGCGGAGCCATGGCTGCCCTCCCGAGAAACGAGCGAATCCGATAAATCCAACATATAGGATAAATCGCTCGGCGGCCATGGACCCGAGCCCGGCGTTGCGTCCCGCTCGTGAGGGTGCGCGGCGACCGCGGAACCCGTCGCCCTGACCGGGTGGGTGACTGCGCAGTCACGAGGGACAACGAGACAGGCGCGGTCTTGTCACGGGGCGAGAGTTCGTGGCGCTCCCGACGCGTGCAGCGAGCGCATGCACATCGACCCCCACTGGGTCGAGCTCGGCGATGGGCCGGGCACCTCAGCCGAAACGGCCATGCGTGACCCACCGGTGGATTATACTGGCCAGTAGCCAGGGGCGCCGATCACGAAAAGCGGCGATGGTCTCGACTTGCCGAGACCGGATTGACACCAGGGAGTTGTTTGATCGATGGCCGATCAGCCAGAGTCTTCAGACGCAGAGTCCGAGTTCCTCACACCAGCAGAGGTCGCCAGACTGTTCGCAGTCGATCCCGGAACCGTCTCGCGTTGGGCGAACAGCGGCAAGCTGCCCTTCGTCCGCACCCTGGGGGGCCACCGACGCTTCCCGGCCCGGGCCATCGCCGCGCTGCTCGACCAAGGATCTGAGCAGTAGGTCACGTCGGCCCTCCCGGTGACGTCCATCGGGCCGTTGCCAGTGCGCGCTTTGCGTGGTTTGCTGAACTTCAGCATTGATTGGATGGCACTCGACTCACGCGAGGTGTGACCCATGGCCGATCCTGTTCCCGCTCATCAGTCCGACCCCGGACCGGAGCATCCGCCGACGACTCTCGGATCCCACGAGTACTGGCGGACCATCACCCCCACCGATGAGGTCCAGCACTACCTGGACACCGTCGACCGGCTCGCCGAGGAGTTCGGCGCCCACCGACGCTCGGAGATCGCCGACACGGTGAGCGCGTGCCGTCAGGACCTGGCGACCGTCCCCACCTCGGCCGTCCCCGAGATGGTCGAACGGCTGGCCCATCAACGCCTCACCTCCGCCACGCCCCGGAAAGCATCCTGACGGACGAAGCCCCGGCAGCAACGGCGTCGGACCATGACCGGGGGGCGGGGTCCGATGAGACATGCGCGGTTGCTGCCGGGGCGGCTCCGGCGAGCTCAGTTGTCCTGAGCGGACTCCTGGTCGCAGTTCTTGGCGTTGCTCGAAGCGTTGCCGTCGTTCTCCACCAGGCCGATGACACCGGCGATCTGGTCGAACGGCACCTGAACACCGAGCACGTTGACGGGCACCGTGTTGTTGCAGACCTGGAACGGTCCCACGTTGTTCTCACTGACGTTGGCCAGCGAGGAACGGGACGAGGGGCCGTTCACGTCGTCAACGGCGGTGGCAGCCGAGACGCCGAGGCCGAGCGACGCGATCGTGGCGACGGCGGCCGATGCTGCGAACTTGCGGGTGAGCGACATAGGTGACGATCCTTTCGGTTGAGACGACCGGCCCGATTTGCCTGATTCGTCCGTTTTGTTCCTTATGTTGATTAACGATGGCCGTGCGGTGGTGTGACGACCCGCTCGAGTCTTTGTCCGGCCGAAAAGGACCGCGCAACGAAAGTGGGGCAGGGCGGTGACTCCCCTTGGGAATCACCGCCCTGCCCCACTTCATTCAGAACCTCGTCGCGCCAACCGCACCGAGGCTCCGGGCCTCAGGCTGCCGCGCCGCGACGACGGCCGTAGGCGATCGCAGCAGCTCCGCCTGCCAGACCGAGGAGGCCGGCAGCCAGCAGGGCCGCGCTCGGGCCACCTGCGCCCGGCAGCTGTGCCTGAGCGCTGGCATCGCCGCCGCCGGCACCGCCGAGCCCGTCGTCACCACCGTTCTCGTCACCGCCGGGGGGCTCCTCCTCGCCGGGGGGCTCCTCACCCGGAGGCTCCTCCTCGCCCGGAGGCTCTTCGCCGTTGCCCTGGCGGGACTCCTGGACGCAGTTCTCGGAGTTGGACGCGGCGTTGGCGTCGTTCTCCACCAGACCCAGGTTCCCGGCGACCTGATCGAACGGCACCTGGACACCCAGGACGTTCACCGGAACATTGTTGTTGCAGACCTGGAACGGACCCACGTTGTTGTTGCTGACGTTCACCAACGACGAACCACCACGGTCACCGCCGTTGTTCTGGGCAGACTCCTGTGCACAGTCCTTGGAGTTGGACGCGACGTTCCCGTCGTTCTCCACCAGACCCAAGTTCCCGGCGACCTGATCGAACGGCACCTGAACACCCAGGACGTTCACCGGAACATTGTTGTTGCAGACCTGGAACGGACCCACGTTGTTGTTGCTGACGTTCACCAACGACGAACCACCACGGTCACCGCCGTTGTTCTGGGCAGACTCCTGTGCACAGTCCTTGGAGTTGGACGCGACGTTCCCGTCGTTCTCCACCAGACCCAAGTTCCCGGCGACCTGATCGAACGGCACCTGAACACCCAGGACGTTCACCGGAACATTGTTGTTGCAGACCTGGAACGGACCCACGTTGTTCCCACTGACATCCACCAGCGAGGAACCGCTGCTGGGCGCGGCCTCGGGGTCGTCAGCAGGCTCCTCGAGGACCTCTTCCTCGACGGCGGGCTCGACGGGCTCCTGGGCGCCGCCCTCACCCTCAGCAGCCTCGCCGCCCTGGCCGGAACCGTCGTTGTCCTGCGTGCTCTCCTGCTCGCAGTCCTTGGAGTTCTGCGACTCGTTCGCGTCGTTGTCGACGCCTCCTGCGCCGCCGGCAACCTGGCCCACGGGCACCTGGACGCCCAGGACGTTGACCGGGACGTCGTTGTTGCAGCCCTGCACCGGGCCCACGTTGTTGTTGCTGATATCCACCAGGGAGCTGCGCCCCTCATCGCCGGGCGTCTCGGCGGCAACGGAGGTTGCCGCGCTGGCGGCTGGCGCACCCAAGGTCATCATGGCGGCGGTGGCAAAGGCGGCAGCAGCCGCGATCCTCGGTGGTGACATGAGGGGCATTGATCCTTTCGGTCAACGGGCCGCCCCATGGTTGATGTCGCCATGGGAGCGCCGTCGTGAGCGATTCGAGGGAATTGTTCCGAATATTCGTTTTGTTCTCTAACGAGGCCGGGCCCCGGCTGTGACGAACGGATCGGATCTGCCGCCGCGACGGTTACGATCACGCCTGGCTGTCGCGGCCGGGAGGTTCCACAGGCCCGCCCTCATGTGGGGCGAGGTGCCGGTCAGGGCTGCATCATCGCCCCGGGGCGGGCCCGTGGCCCCCAGCGGTACTAACGGCGCCCCCGCCATCTTGTGACGGCCGCCAAGACGACGTCGGCGGCCGACCGGTGAGATGGCTGTGGGCTCGGTGCGCAGAGGCACTGGCTCAGGCGGTGACGTCCTCCACGAGGTCCTCGGTGGCGCTCTCCAGCAAGCGAAGGATCTCCGACTCCTTGAAGCGACGATGCCCACCGAGGGTGCGAATCGAGCTGATCTTGCCCGCCGTGGCCCACCGGCTCACCGTCTTGGGGTCGACGCTGAACAGGTGGGCCACGTCGGCCGGGGCCAACAAGCGCTCACTGTTCGTCTCGTCGGGCTCCGTCATCGTCCGAGGATACCCCGCTGGGCGGGGGAGGCGGTGAGTCCGACGGCAGGGCCGAGACACCCGGGACCTGCTGGTAGCAGGCCTGGCACAGGTACCCCTGAATGTTGCTCACGATGATTCCGGCACCACAGCAGGCAGACTCAACGGGCGCAACGGTCCCCCCGTGTCGCTCCGGAGTGCGCTGACGCCGGTCCTGCCAAGCGTCGATCCCCCTCACGATGAGCCGCTTGCTCAGCACGACGGCCACGGCAAGCAGCACCACGGTCCAGACCGCCACCTGCATGGCGACCCGAAAGAGGACGAACACCACGCTCGCGGCAACCTGCAGGCCCCGCAGGAACTTCATCGCGATGCGACAGAGGTCTGCGACACCTCCGTTCGCGTCGATTCAGGCGCGCCACCGGGGTCGGGTTCGACGAGCTCCGGAGCATCACGCTCCACCGCCTCAGCCCCATCGCCTGCGGTGGGACCGTCATCGGGTTCTGCCGCCTCACTGGCCACCTCGACCTCGGCGACCTCGCTGCCCAGTCCACTGACCAGGTCCCGCAGCTCGGACAGCTTGCCGATGATCTCGTCGCGATGCTCGTGGAAGGCCTCCGCATCGCGCCGCGCAGGCTCGAGGACGCGCCGCGCCTCCTCCCGGCCGTGTGCCTCCGCCCGTTCGCTCCGCCGGCGGGCGGCCTGCATCATCTGCTCGGCCTCCTGCCGGGCGCGGGACCGGACCTCCTCGGCCTCCTCGAGCGCCTCGTCACGAACCCGAGCAGCCTTCTCGGCAGCCTCCGCGACCCGTCGGTCCAGGGCGGCCACTCGCTCGGCTGCGTCCGAACGCAACAGCTCGGTCTCCTGCATGGCCGCTCGGTGGGCCTCGACGGCCTCGTTGCTCAACCGCTCCTTCTCCACCGCAAGACCGCGGCGCGTGTCAGCGACCTCACGGTCAGCGAGGGCACGAGTCTCCTCGGCCTCACGCTGGGCCTGCGCATGCAGGGCGTCGAGCTCCTGGCGGGTGGTCAGCCGCAGCTGATCGGCCTCGCGGCGCGCGTCGGCGATCGACTGCTCCGCCTCGGCCTCTGACTGCTCGCGCCGAGCCTTCACGTCGGCGAGCGCTGCTTCGCGCTGCCGCTCGATCTCGGCCAGCTGGTCCTGCATGACCTGATCGGCCTCGTCCGCGGCCTGGGCCCGCAGCTCCGCTGCGGCCTTCTCACTTCGCTTGCGCAACCGCTCGGCCTCGCTCGTGGCCGTCGACATGATCTCGGCGGCCTGCTTCTCGGCGGCCTTGAGCATCAGCGATGCACGATTGCCCAGACCGGCGTAGGTGGGCTGAGCCGCCTCGGCGAGCCGCGCCTTCAGCTCGGCGGCCTCAGCCTCGAGCTCGGAGATCCGCTGAGCCGACCGCTCCGATGTGCTCCGCAACTCATCGAGCTCCTGCTGCGTCTCGGCGCGCTCGGACTCGAAGTGATCGATCCACTCATCGACACTGGACTGCTTGTAGCCCCGCCGAGCCAACGGGAACCGCGGCACCTCATCCTTCGGATCGGCTTCGGCCGGGACGCGTTCAAGGTCATGGTCAGTCATGGGACGCCTTCGTGGGATGACGGACGGTCCGCCGCATAATTACATATACCGAGCAAAACCTGCGCCGATGGGGTGTCACAAGGGCGCAGCATCGTCGTTAACACCTGCAAGCGACGCATAGCGGACCCACCAACCACACCCGACGACCTCGACGTCTGGTCTCCGCGGAGGCAAACCTCACTCCGGTGCCTCACCACGGGTCCTGCGCCTACGGCTGCGCGCGTGAGGGCAGACCTCTTCGCCGCGACGGCCTCGGACCTCGCAACCCTCGGCGCGCCAACGCACCGACGACTTCCCGGACGGAAGAAGACCTGCATGCCTGAGCCATTGGATGCCCACCTCGACAATCCCTGTGTGGACCCGGTGATCCTCGAGGAGCTGATGCTGCTCACCGAGGTGATGATCGCGACCCGGCGAGAGCAGAAGCCACTGCGTCAGGACACGATCGACCTCATCCTCGGCATCGAGCCGTGCCCCGGGAAGCTCGCCAGTTGATCGCCCACCCGCCCGCCGAGACGTGCTCCACCACCCATCCAGTCCCCTCAGCGTGCGAGGCCTCGCGCGCTCAGGGGGAGATTCATCCCGCTCGAGCGGAGATTCACCCGAGAAACGGATGCTCACCATGGAACGGAAGTCGACCATGAGCAGTCTGATGGAGTTTCACCGAGCACGGCTCGTCGCGCTCGACAACTGGAACCTGGCCCAGGAGGCGATGGCCTCCTCAAGCTTCCCGGTGCGCGCGCTCACCGAGACCCTGGGAGTCACCGAGCTCGGCGCGCACTCGATCATCGCGATGCTACGCAGCGAGTCCGTCCCGGAGCGAGCACACATCGAGCAGCACCTCCACGAGCTCGAGCAGATGCGCTACAGCGTCACCGACCGGAGCATCGGCCGGCGCGTCGCCCTCGCGCGTTCGAGCGCGCGCCACATGCTCGCCTGACGCAGCGTCCCCCACCGGATACCGTCAGCTGGACGGCTCCGTCGGCTCCTCGGTCGGCTCATCCGTCGGAGTCGGAGTCGGGTCGGTCGGCTCATCCGTCGGAGTCGGAGTCGGGTCCGTTGGAGACGGAGACGGCTCCGTGGGAGACGGACTCGTCGCAGGCGGGTCCGTCGGCTCATCGGTCTGGGATGGACTCGACGGAGCACCGCTCGATGGACTGGTGGTCGTCCCGGTGGAAGGTTGCCGCAACACGGGCATCGTCGTCTCGAGGGGCGGGAGCACCGGCTCATGGACCAGCTCGCGCTCATCGGGCGACGGGACACCAGACTCCGCCGGCTCCTGCGTGCGCTCCGGTCGGCCCGCATCGTACCGACCGGGGTCCGAGCCGCCCGCAGCACCAGACGCGCTCTCCGAGCTCACGGTGGGACCCGGCACGAGGATGGACAGCAGCACACCGACTGCCAGCAGCGCACCGACCGAGACCAGGCTTCCGACGCGCATCCCGGTGCGCCGGACAATGTCTCGTGTGCCCCGGTGCACGGGGGACGACGGCGCGGAGGTGCTGGCGACCGCGGCCGCGACGGGCTCGGGTTGCGGCTCGGGCGCGGGTTCAGGTTGCGGCTGGGCCGCAGGCGCAGCGGCGTGGACGGGGGCCTGTTTGGCAGCAGGAGTCGTCGGCGGGCTCTCCCGGGAGATCGTGGTCGGCGTGGCGACGACCTCAGGGGGCGTGGCGGCGCGCGCCATCGCCGCCAGCTCACGCGAGAGCGCGGACGCATCCGGCCGGGCACGGGGATCACGCGCCGTCATCGCGCGCAGGACCCTGCTCCACTGCGGACCGAGCGAGGCCGGCAGGAGCGGATCGCGAGCCAGGCGGGATGCCGTCGTCTCTGCGTCGTCCCCCGGGAAGGCGGGCTCGCCCGTCAGGCACTCCAGGAGGATCAGCCCGGCCCCGTACACGTCGGCGGACCGGCCGAACCCGCGCCGAGAGGCCTGCTCCGGACTCAGGTAGCGCGTGGTCCCGACCGGCTGGGACGTCGAGGCGAGCCGGTCCAGTCCGGAGAAGCGCGCGATCCCGAAGTCGGTCAGCGTGACGCTCGGCGTGGCACCCGGCCCGACCAGCACGTTGGAGGGGTCCATGTCGTTGTGGACGATCCCCGCGCCGTGCACGGCAGCAAGGGCCCAGCACAGCTGGGCCCCGATCTCGGCCACGTCACCCGGGGGCATGCCACCACGTCGCTGGAGCTCCGACAGCGGGCGTCCCTCGATGAGCTCGAGCACCAGGTACGACGGATCCTCCCCGATGTGGACGTCGTGCACCGCGACCACACCCTGGTGATCGAGCACCGTGCCGATCCGAGTGCGTGACGTCTGTCGTTGGAGCGCCTCGACCGAACCAGCCGCCTGCACGATCACCTTCACGGCGACGGCACGACCGTGCATCAGGTCACGAGCCCGGTAGACGGTCGACGTACGACCTCGTCCGATCACCCCCTCGAGCTGGTACCGACCGTCGAGGACGGTGCTCGCGGGCAGGTCCGAGGAAGTGTTCATGATCCTCTTCTCGTTCGAGTACTCGTGGCACAGAGCGCTACTGGTTGCCTGAACTAACGCCGAAGCCGACGTTCTGTGACGGGTCTGCGCAGATGCCGTCCGGACGTCCGTGGTCAGAGCGCCTAGGCTCGGCTTGCATCCCGGCCGCGGCTCGACATAGGAGAGACTCATGAGCAACCCCACCCCCGACACGGCCGTGCTGTCCGTGACCGGAACCGCCACCATCCGCGACCACGACGAGCCGCCGGCGCCGGGTGTGCTCAGCGTCAAGCTCGTCACCAAGGCCGGGGACGTGCTGGCCGGCGTCGCCGTGGCAGCCACGGAGGCCGACACGCCCTTCGAGCTGACGGTCGACGCGACCCTCGCTCCGCAACCGAACGCACTGCGCCTGTGGGCGATGCTGCGCACCGACGTCGGCGTGTGGGGTACTCCGGACCTCATCACCGTGCGTGAGGAGCTGGTGCTGTCGCGGGTCGACGGCTGATGGCGCGCGGTCCCGCCGTCACGCACCTCGAGGAGTCGCAGGTCCGCGACGACCGCCGTCCGGTGCTGGGGCGGATCGCCGTCCTGCTGCGGCCGTACCGCGGCCAGCTCGTCCTCGTCGGGATCGCCGTCGTCACGTCCGCCGCGCTCACCTCCGTCGTCCCGTTCCTCACCAAGGCGGTCTTCGACGACGCCCTGTTCCCGGACGCCGGCGGACCCGACCTCGGCCTGCTCGGCTGGCTCGTCGTCGCGATGTGCGTCATCCCCGTGGTGACGGCACTCATCTCCGTGGCCCAGAACTGGCTGACCGCCACCGTCGGGAACTCGGCGATGGCCGACCTGCGCGGTGCGCTGTTCGAGCACCTGCAGAAGATGGAGCTGGCATTCTTCACCGCCACCAAGACAGGCGCCATCCAGTCGCGTCTGGCCAACGACGTCGCCGGTGTGCGCACGGTGCTCACCGACACTGCGACGACCATCCTGCAGAACACCGTCACGGTGGCGGCAGCGTTCATCGCGATGGTGCTCCTCTCCTGGCAGCTCACGGTCCTCACGCTCATCCTCATGCCGGTCTTCATCGCCGTGCAGCTGCAGGTGGGCAAGCGCCGCCAGCGGCTGGCACGCAAGTCACAGGAGTCGTTGTCGGAGATGACGGCGATCACCGAGGAGGCGCTCAGCGTCTCCGGGATCCTGCTCTCCAAGGTCTTCAACCGCGCCGACGCCGAGACCGAGCGCTACCGCGAGTCCAACCGTGAGCAGGTGCGGCTGCAGGTGGACCAGGCCATGACCGGCCGGACGTTCTTCGCCACGGTACAGACGTTCTTCGCCATCACGCCGGCGCTCATCTACCTGGTCGCGGGGCTCATGCTCAGCGGCTCGATGCCCGGCGGCGATGCAGCCCTGACGGCTGGGACGCTCGTGGCGTTCACGACGTTGCAGGCTCGTCTGCAGATGCCGTTGATGCAGCTCATGCGGGTGACACTGGACGTGCAGACGTCGCTCGCGCTGTTCCGACGGATCTTTGAGTACCTGGACCTCGAGCCGGCAATCACCGAGCGGCCGGGGGCCGCTGCCCTGCCACCGTCGACCCGCGGCGGCATCGAGCTGCGCGACGTCTGGTTCCGCTACCCCGAGCCGCGCTCCCTGTCCGGTCCCGCGGCCAGGTCGCGGTACGGCGACGCGGCTCCCGTGGACCGCGACCCGGGCGACGCGGCGAGCGAGGAGTCGGGAGGCTGGGCACTGCGGGGCGTCTCCCTGCGGGTCGAGCCCGGGCAGATGGCGGCCATCGTGGGGCCGTCCGGCTCGGGCAAGACCACGGCGACGTACCTGGTGCCGCGCTTCTACGACGTCACGCAGGGCGCTGTCCTCATCGACGGCCACGACGTGCGCGACCTGACGATGAGCTCGGTCGCCGACACCGTCGGCATGGTGACGCAGGAACCGTACCTGTTCCACGGCACGATCCGCGACAACCTCGCCTACGCTCGTCCGGACGCGAGCGACGAGCAGATCGAGCAGGCGGCACGCGATGCCAACATCCACGAGCGGATCATGACCTTCGCCGACGGCTACGGGACCATCACCGGTGAGCGCGGCTACCGGCTGTCCGGGGGCGAGAAGCAACGGCTGGCCATCGCGCGAGTGCTCCTGAAAGACCCCCGGGTCCTGATCCTCGACGAGGCGACGTCGGCCTTGGACACCGAGACCGAGCGTCTGGTGCAGGAGGCGCTGGAGCGAGCGACGGACAACCGCACCACGATCGCGATCGCGCACCGCCTGTCCACGATCCACAACGCCGACGTCATCTTCGGCCTCGCCGACGGCGAGATCGTCGAGTCCGGGACCCACGACGAGCTCCTCACCGCCGGCGGGCTCTACGCCCGCCTGTACGCCGAGCAGTTCACCCAGCAGCCCCTCACCCGGCAGAGCACCCGCCGGGACTCCCGTCGCGCCGACATCCCGCTCTGACCGGGGTCAGAGGGCCAGGCCGACGTACTTGGTCTCCAGGTACTCCTCGATGCCCTCGCTGCCGCCCTCGCGGCCGAAACCGGAGGCCTTGATGCCGCCGAAGGGGGCCGCGACGTTGGAGACGACGCCTTGGTTGATGCCGACCATGCCGGTCTCCAGGCCCTCGTAGACCCGGATGACCCGGGAGTGGTCCTGCGTGAAGGCGTAGGCGACCAGGCCGTACTCGGTGTCGTTGGCCATGTGTAGGGCCTCGGACTCGCTGGAGAAGGTGAAGATCGGGGCCACCGGACCGAAGATCTCCTCCGTCCTGACCCGGGCCGCCTCGGGCACGCCTGCCAGCACCGTGGGCGGGTAGAACCAGCCCTCGCCGTCGGGTACCTCACCGCCGCAGAGCACGTGGGCTCCCTTGGCGACGGCGTCGTCGACGAGCTCGGCCACGGAGTCGCGCTGCTTGGCATCGACCAGCGGACCGACGTCCACGCCATCGGCCGTGCCCCGACCGAGGGTGAGGGCGCCCATGCGCTCTGCGAGGCGACGACCGAACTCCTCGGCCACCGACTCGTGCACGATGAAGCGGTTGGCGGCCGTGCACGCCTCACCGAGGTTGCGCATCTTGGCGAGCATCGCCCCGTCGACGGCGGCGTCGAGGTCCGCATCGTCGAAGACCAGGAACGGCGCGTTGCCACCGAGCTCCATGGAGGTCCTCAACAGGCCCTGCGCACTCTGCTCCACGAGCGAGCGACCGACGCCGGTGGAACCGGTGAAGGTGAGCTTGCGCAGGCGCGGGTCGCGGATGATCGGCTCCATGACGTCGCCGGTCGAGGTCGTCGTGACGACGTTGAGGACGCCGTCCGGAAGACCTGCCTCGCGCAGCACGTCGGCGAGCCACAGCATCGTCAGCGGCGTCAGGCCCGCCGGCTTGACCACCATCGTGCAGCCGGCCGCGACGGCAGGGGCGATCTTGCGGGTGCCCATGGCGAGCGGGAAGTTCCACGGCGTGATCATCAGGCACGGGCCGACTGGCTGCTTGAGCGTGAGCAGACGGGTGGCGCCGTTGGGTGCCACGGAGTACCGACCGGCGATGCGCACCGCCTCCTCGGAGAACCAGCGCAGGAACTCCGCCCCGTAGGTGATCTCGGCCCGGCTCTCGGCCAGGGGCTTGCCCATCTCCAGCGTCATGAGCGTGGCGAGCTGCTCGGACCGCTCGGTGACCAGCTCGAAGGCGGTGCGCAGGATCTCACCCCGCTCACGCGGTGCCGTGGCTGCCCACTCGGCCTGCGCGGCGACCGCAGCGTCGAGGGCCGCGGCACCGTCGGCCACGGATGCATCGGCCACCCGCACCAGCTCTCGTCCGGTGGATGGATCCTCGACGCCGAACGTCGCGCCGCCCTCGGCCGCTCGCCATTGCCGGCCGATCAGCAGGTGTGGGTGCACCGACTCGATGGCCTGCAGCTCGGCGCCGGACAACTGCGTGGTGTTCATGCGTTCACGTCCTCAGGGAACCTGCCGTGGGAATGTGGTCGCATGATGTCTCCTCGGTCCACTCGCTGGGGGCGTCTCCCTGCGCCGGGCGCAGCGGGGTGCTTGGGGGAACGCTCGCTCATGGTCCCCGACACTATGACCTGACGGGGCACCACGCGCGGCCGAGCCCACCCCGATCGCGCAAGAGGGAGCTCAGAGCTCGTTCCACGCGATCTCGGGCACGCAGACGGCAGCGAGCCGGGCGAGCAGCCCGAGACGCGCGGCCTTGACGTCGGGGTCGGGGTCCATGACCCGTACCTGTTCGAAGTAGGTCTCGACAACGGCCGGCAGGTCACCGGCGGAGGAGAACAGGTGGGCGACGTCCCCGTCATGTCCGGCCATCGCCTCCTCGAGACGGGCGACCTCGCGCTCCAGCGCGACCTCGGCGTCGGTCTCAGCCGATGCCTGGACCGCAGGGGTCCCGGGCGGGAGGATGCGCAGGACCCGCTGGATGGCACCCAGCACCGCGCCGCCCGTTCCCTCAGTGTCGGCCTCCAGCGCCTCGGTGAGCGAGGCAAGCAGGGCGTCAGCGCGGGCGGGACGGTCGGCGGCCGGGAGGACGGCGCGCACAAGCTCGTGCCTGGTGCCGGCATCCAGCAGCTGCAGCTCGTAACGCTGGCGGACGAACTCCGCTGCCCGTTCGAGCACGGCGGGATCGACCTCGATGCCGTCGGCAGCCAGCCGCTGCGCCGCGGCCGCGATTCCCTCGGGCACCGAGAGGGCGTCGAGCCGCGGGAAGTCGCGCAGCACACGGACGATGCCGAGCGCCGTTCGACGCACCCCGTACGGGTCAGACGTCCCGGTGGGGATGGAGCCGATCGCGTACATGCTGGTCAGCAGGTCGAAGCGGTCGGCCAGTGACAGCACGGCCCCGGGGACGCTCTGCGGTCCGGCCGACGCGGCGGTGCGTGGCATCTCCATCTCGGCGATGGCCTGGGCGACGGCATCGCTCTCACCAGCACGCGCCGCGTACTCGCGGGCCATCGTGCCGGCCAGGGACGACAGCTCGACCACCATCTGCGAGGCGAGGTCGAACTTGCCGAGCTCGGCGGCCCGGCGCACCGTGGCGACCTCGTCCGGGCCCAGGCCGTAGGCGTCCACGAGTCGGTCGGCGAGCGCGGCGATGCGGTTCACGCGGTCGTCGAAGGAGCCCAGGCTGGTCTCGAACGTCAGCTGGGCGAGGCGGGAGCGGAACTCCTCGGGGCTGGTCTCCAAGTCGGCTCGCCAGAAGAAGGCAGCGTCCTCGTACCGGGCCCGGATGACCGACTCGTTCCCAGCGCGGACGGCGTCGCGGTCACAGGGGCCGTTGGCGACGGTCACGAAGTGCGGCAGCATCGCGCCCTCGGCATCGGTGACCGGCAGGTAACGCTGGTGCTTGCGCATGACCGTGGTGAGGATGGGAGTGGGCAGCTCCAGGAAGCGCTCCTCGAAGGAGCCGAGGATGGGGTGCGGGTCCTCGACGAGGTCGGTGATCTCGTCGACGAGGTCGGCCTCGGCCTCCACGTCGACCCGGCCACCGGCATCGCGCGCCACTCCGACGGCGACGTTGGCCACGAGCTCGCGGCGCTGCTCACGGTCCCCGAGAATGCCGTGCTCGGTCATCAGGTCGGCGTACGCGTCGGCGTGGGGGACCTCGACCTGCTCGTCGGCGGCCTTGCGCAGCACCCGGGTGGTGCGCCCGGAGACCAAGGTCGAGACGGCGACCGGGACGACGTCCTCGCCGAGCAGCGCGACGAGCCAACGGATCGGTCTCGAGTAGCTGAGCTCGGGGTCGCCCCAGCGCATGTTGCGCTCCGACCGCAACGCGCGGACGGCGGCCCCGACCACGTCGGCGGCGATCTGCGGCGACGAGCGTCCCGGGACGTCCTTCTCCACCGTGACGTACTCGTGGCCGTCGATCTCGGCCTTGACGACCTCGTGCGGCGTCGCGCCGTTGCCACGCAGGAACCCGGCGAGCGCCTTGGTGGGCTTGCCGTCGTCCTCGTAGGCGGCGGCTACCTTGGGCCCGCGGACCGTCTTGGTGGTGTCGGCCTCCTTGGCCGCGACGTCGGTGACGGTCAGCGCGATGCGACGGGGGGTCGCGTGCACGGTGATGTCGCCGTGCTTCAGGGCGGTCTCCGCGAGCAGACCGCGGGCCGCGTCACCGACCTGCTGCTCGGCACGCCGGACGTCGGTGTGCGGCAGCTCCTCGACGCCGATCTCCACGAGCAGGGTGCGGGCATCGGTGACGGCCGGGAGCTCGCCGACCTCGGGGGCGGCCGGCAGCTCCGGCTGCCCGAGTGGGAAACCGAGCTCCTCACGGCGGGCGACCCACAGCTCGGAGACGGCGCGGGTGAGCCCGCGCATCAGGCCGAAGGACCGGGCCCGCTCGGTGGTGCTGATGGCGCCGCGGGCGTCGAGCACGTTGAACGTGTGGCTGCACTTGAGGACATAGGCGTAGGCCGGGACGGGTAGCTTCTCCTCAACCATCCGCTGCGCCTCGGCCGCATAGGACTCAAAGAGCTGGCGGTTGAGCTCCACGTCGGCGTCGTCGAGGTAGTACCGGCTCATCTCGTACTCGGACTGCAGGTACACGTCGCCATAGCTGACGTCGTTGTTGTACTGGATCTCGGTGAAGTGCGCGACGCTCTGCAACGCCATGACGATGCGCTCCAGGCCGTAGGTGAGCTCGACGGAAACGGGGTCGAGCGTGAGGCCGCCGGCCTGCTGGAAGTAGGTGAACTGGGTGATCTCCAGGCCGTCGAGCCAGACCTCCCAGCCCAGACCCCACGCGCCGAGCGCCGGGGAGGCCCAGTTGTCCTCCACGAAGCGGATGTCGTGGGCGCGGGTGTTGATGCCCAGTGCCTCGAGACTTTCGAGGTAGAGCTCCTGGGGGTCGGCCGGGGCGGGCTTGAGGATGACCTGGAACTGCGTGTGGGTCTGCAGCCGGTTGGGGTTCTCGCCGTAGCGGGCGTCGTCGGGGCGCACGCTGGGCTCGACGTAGGCGACCTTCCACGGCTCGGGGCCGAGCACCCGCAGGGCGGTGCTGGGGTTGGCGGTCCCTGCGCCGACCTCGGTGTTGAACGGCTGAGAGATGAGCGCTCCCCGCTCGGACCAGAACTGTTGGAGCCGCAGGATGACCTGCTGCATGGTGGGAGCCGGGGCGGTACCGGTTCCTGGGGGCGTCGTCGTCATGTCTCTTCACTCGTCGAGGGCGGGACCGTCCGAGCGTACCGGCGGTGTGGAAAACGGCGAAAATCGGTGTGCTGGCCCTGGACGAGGTCAGCACTGGCGGTGCTCTCGGCGGCTGCGCCCGTCATGGGAGCGGTGGCGGCACCGAGACCGCCCGCACCTGATCGGCGTGGCGCACCGCGGCCTCTCGTCGTCGGACACTTGGCCAGTAACTGACCGGATGTCATAGTTACTGAGGAGAGGCCGCGTCACCCGAGGCCGAGGAGCATGACGTGAAGAAGTGGACCCTGCTGGCAGCGGCGATCGCCACGGAGGTAAGCGCCACCTTGGCGCTACGGGCCGCGCAGGACGACTCCTGGTGGTTGATCGTCGTGGTGCTCGGCTACCTCAGCGCGTTCTCCTTCCTGGCCCTGACCCTGCGCGAAGGCATGCCGGTCGGGGTGGCCTACGGCATCTGGGCCGCCACGGGCATCGCCCTGACGGCGGCGTGGGCCGCGTTCCTCTTCGGCGATCCCTTCACCGTCGCCATCGGGGCCGGCATCGCCCTGATCATCGGCGGGGTGCTGCTGGTCGAGCTCGGCTCGCACCGCGCCGGCACCCGCGCGGGGGTGGCGCCATGATGTGGCTGACACTCGCCGGGGCGATCGTCCTCGAGGTGACCGCGACCCTGTCGCTGCGTGCCTCCGACGGCTTCCGCAAGCGGGTCTGGATCGCTCCAGTCATCGCCGGCTACGCCGTGGCACTGACACTGCTCGGCATCACCCTGGCCTTGGGCATGGCAGTGGGGGTGGCCTACGGCATCTGGGCCGCCTGCGGCATCGCGGCGGTGGCGGTCCTGGCCAAGTTCATCTTCGATGACGCGCTCACCTGGATGATGGCCGCTGGCATCGCCCTGATCATTGGTGGAGTCCTGATCATCGAGCTGGTCGGGGGAACGCACTGAGATGGGGACGTCATGAGACCGAGCAAACGCACCGGGGTCCTGCAGGCGGCGTTGACACTGGCGGGCGAGGTGGGGATCCGCGGCCTGACGATCGATGCCGTCGCCTCCCAAGCCGGGGTCACCAAGGCCGGGGTCCTGTACCACTTTCCCCAACGCGACGACCTCATCATCGCGGTCCTCGACCACGTGGCCGACACCTGGGAGCAGCAGGTGGCCGAGACGCTCGGCACCGACCCCGAGCACGCCACCGTCGCCGAGCGCGTGATCGCCTTCGCGACCACCGCCGCCACGACCCCTCCGGCGTCAGCGGAGCTCGCGGTGGTCATCGATGCGATGCGGTACGCGCACAGTCAGCGCCGCTGGCGCGACCTGGTCCGACGATGGACCCACGACCCCGAGCAGCCCCTCTCCGCCGACCAGCGGATCGCGCTGCTGGCCGCCGACGGGTTGTGGCTCGCCAATGCCACCGGCAACACCGACCTCACCAGCGCCGAACGGCAAGCCATCCTCGACCGCATCCGTGACCTGGCCACCAACGAGTAGGAGTCCGGGATCGGCCTGGCCCAAGATCACTTAGTACACGATTGCGTGTATCGTCTTCGCCATGACCACCGTCACCGTCAGCCACGCCGCCGCACTGTCCCGGCTCGGCAACGCCCTCTCGGACCCGACCCGCACGCGCATCCTGATGTGTCTGCGCGAAGCACCGGCGCTCCCCTCGGACCTGGCCGACGCGCTCGGCGTGAGCCGACAGGTGATGTCCAACCAGCTCGCGTGCCTACGCGGGTGCGGCCTGGTGGAGCGAGTGCCGAGCGGCCGCAACAGCTGGTACCGCCTGGCCAGCCCGGCCCTGGCCGACGCCCTGGGCTCCATGCTGGAGCTCGTGCTGACGGTCGACCCGGACTGCTGCGACGCCGACGGTTGCACCTGCACCGCCTTCGACCGCCCCCTCGAGAGCACGGCGTGAGCGAGCTGGCAGCTGGCTCCGCGGCGCGGCCCGGCATCAGTGCCGCCCGTCGCGCGGTGCTCGAGCGCCGGGTGCGCTGGATCGTGGCAGCCACCATCACCTACAACGTCATCGAGGCGGTCGTGGCGATCACCGCCGGTCGCATCGCATCGTCGAGCGCCCTCGTGGCGTTCGGTCTGGACTCGATGGTCGAGGTGCTCTCGGCGGCCGCCGTGGCATGGCAGTTCTCCGGACCAGACCCCCACGCACGCGAGCGCGTCACCCTGCGCCTGATCGCGGTCTCCTTCATCGGGCTCGCGATCTTCGTCAGCGCCGACGCCGTGCGGACCCTGCTCGGCGCCGAGGAGGCCGACCACTCCGGCGTCGGCATCGCGCTGGCGGCGGTGAGCCTGGCGGTCATGCCGTTCCTGTCATGGTTCGAGCGACGCACCGGACGCGAGCTCGGCTCGGCCTCGGCGGTCGCCGACTCCAAGCAGACGCTGCTGTGCACCTACCTGTCGGCCGTGCTGCTCGTGGGCCTGCTCCTCAACTCGACCCTCGGCTGGGCCTGGGCCGATCCGCTCGCCGCGCTCGTCATCGCGGGCGTCGCCGCCAGGGAGGGCATCGACGCCTGGCGCGGCAAGCACTGCTGCCCACCGCCACCCGGTGCCGAGCATGCGCTGGAGACAGCGTGCTCCTCAGGGTGCGACTGCTGCTGAGCGGACCGGGCATCCCGGCCGTGGCAGTATCGACGAGATGACGACGCTCAACCCGCCCACCGTCCTGGTCGGGACGTGGCGGCTCGAGCGTCGGATCGACGACCACCTGAACGATCGGAGACTCGACGTCACCGGCGAGCTGGTCATCGGCATGAGCGACGACGCGCTGCTGACGTGGGAGGAGTCCGGACGTCTGCGTGGCGACGACGGCCACGAGCTGCCCGTCTGGCGGCGGTACCTGATCCAGCGCCGGGGCGACGGGTGGATGGTCACCTTCGACGACGGCCGTGACTTTCACCCCTGGAGCCCCGGGGGCGAGGTCGTGCATCCCTGCGCGGCCGACACCTACCGTGGCCACTACGACCTGGCCGGACTCCCCGACGGTTGGGCGTTCGACTGGCACGTCACCGGCCCGGCCAAGGACCACCGGATCCGCACCACGCTGCAGAAGCCGAGGGCAGGACGATGAGTGTCGTCGGGTCCGTCGCCCGGCACCTCATGGGCCGCGACGTCGGCCATCCCCTCCGAGTCGGCGTCGACGGCATCTGTGGCGCCGGGAAATCCACGTTCGCCCGAGAGCTCGTCGCCACCATCTCCTCCCTCGGTGGGCCAGCGATCCACCTCGACTCCGACGGATTCCACCACGTCCGGGAACGACGTCACCGGCAAGGTCGGGGGTCGGCGCGTGGCTACTACGAGGACGCCTACGACTTCGACGCGCTCGCCGACCGTGTGCTCCGGCCTCTCGGTCCCGGCGGCAACCGCGTCCACGCCACCAGGGTGCACGACCTACACACCGACGACGTCGTCATCCTCGACGAGACCGCTCGAGCGCCGCGCGATGCCGTGGTCGTTTTCGACGCCACGTTCATCCAGCGTGACCAGTTGCGCTCGCTGTGGGACGAGGTCATCTACCTGCGAGCTGAGGAAAGCGTCGCCACCGCCCGCGGCGTCGCCCGTGACGCCGCAGTCCTCGGTGGACCAGAGGCCGCTCGCTCCGCGTTCGAGACGCGCTACATGGCGGCGTGCCGTCTCTACCTCGACGAGCAGGTCCCGGCGGCCCAGGCCTCCATCGTCCTCGACAACAACGACCCGTCAGCACCACGTCTCGTTCGCCCGTCCGAGCTCGGGCCGTACGAGTGATCCCGAGCGCGGCGATCTCGCGCAGTCTTCGAGAGGCCCTCAGATCCTTGGACTCGCCGGGGTCGCTCCACCGCCTCACCGTATGCGCACCACTGCCGCGGCGGCCGCGGTCACCACCAGGAGCGCACCGAGCCACTGTTGGGTCATGAGGCGATCGCCCGCGGCGAAGGCCGCGGCGAGGCCGAAGACGGGGACCAGCGGGAGGAAGGTGCCGGCGGTGGCGGCCGGCACCGTGCGCAGACCCGCGACGAAGAAGGTGAACGCGAGTCCGTAGTAGACCATCCCGGAGCCGGCCGCGAGCAGCCACGTTGACGGGGCGACCGGTAGCCCCGGAGGTGTGAGTCCGCTGACCACGGCAGCGGCGGCGAGGATGACAGCGAACACCAGGGCGGCGGCCTGTTGGCAGATCACGACGACCTCGGAGGCGTCGTCGAGCATGAGCTTGTGGGTCATGACGGTGTAGACCGCGCAGGCCAGGACGGCCAGCAGGGTCAGGGCGGTGCCGCGGGAGTCGATATCGAGGCCCGGACGGTAGGCAATGAGTATGACGCCGACCACTGCGGCGGCGATCGCTGCCACCGTGACCCGGGCCGCCTCCTGGCGCAGAACGAAGACGGCGAGGGCGACGATGAAGACCGGTTCGAGGGCCCAGAGCAGGACCGACATGCTGGCACTGATGTAGGTGAGCCCCCACAGGCCCAGGGCGTAGGCCACGCCAGGGTTCAGGACTCCGAGCGCGGTGAGCTTCGCCGTTGATCGGGTCAGGGTCCAGTGGGAACCACGGGCCAGGGCGATGACGAACAGGAGCGTACAGCTGGCTACGAGCTCGACGGCCAGCAGCGTCAGTGGTGCGATACCTCGGTCGAGAACTTGTTTGCTGAGGACGGTCCCGGTGCCCCAGCAGGCGGCAGCGGCGGTCAGGTACAGGGCAGGACGGACAGGTAAGGCTGCGGACATGGCTGTGCTCTCGAGGGTTGAGGAGGAAAGGGGTCGGCTGAAGCGCGCAGGCGCTCTGTCAGCTGACCGGTTCCTCACCGTCACAGCAGGCATACGACGGCCTACGTGCCGGAAGGACCACGTAGACGTTGTCGTGCATGAGATCCACGGTAGCCGGACTCCGAGCACCACGAGACCAAGCACGTCCGGCCGATTCGCGGACAACGTCAATCAGCCCGTCCAAGGCAACGTGTCGGGATCGAGGCCTCGGCGCGCCAGTCGGAAGCATCGATCATTGGCTATCCTTCGGTCGTGGCCCGAGCGAAGCAGCAGCGCGAACCCGGGAGCGCCGCGCCCTTGTCGCGTGCGCTACGACCCTCGCTGACCAAGCAGCAGGCCGAGGAGACCGCGCGGGTGCTGAGCGTGGTCTCCAACCCCACACGGCTGCAGATCCTCAGCCTGATCCACCACGGCACCGATGCCCGAGCCAGAGTGGCCGACCTGACCGCAGCACTCGGGCTACGACAGCCCACCGTCTCCCACCACATGAAGGTCATGCACGAAGCCGGCATCGTCAGCCGAGACCCCGTCGGTCGCGAGGTGTGGTACTCCATCGTCCCCGAGCGCCTCTCGATGATCGCGGACCTGCTCCGCTGAGCTCGTCATATGACCCACTGGCACGACGCCCGAGCCGCGCAGGTCGCGGCAATGGCCGACCCCGAACGACTCCGGCTGCTCGGTCTGATCCTCACCGACCCCACCGGTCAAGTCACCGCCGAGCACCTCGCGGGAACTGCCGACCCCGGCCCGATCCGCCGGCACCTGGACGCCCTCACCGACGTGGAGCTGCTCTCGAGGCACGGCTCCCACTACCGCCCCACGCATGACGCGCTGGTCCGCTTCGGCGCCCTTGCCGAAGACCGGGGGGCCGCCCCCGCCCACCGGGCCGACCACGAACGAAGCCTCGCCGCCATCACCGCATCCCTGAGTGAGCGGTTCGCCGGGGTGCTCGCCGCGGAGACGGTGCACGACTTCGTCATGGACAGCTACGACCTGCTCGCCTCCCGCGCCACCGTCCGACGCTTCCTCCCACAGCTCACCGATCGATTCGCCGCCGACCGGCTCACCGCTCTCGCGTCCGTGGATCACCAGGGCGCCAGGACCCGCGACGACGTCTTGTTCGTGTGTGTCCGCAACGCGGGAAGGTCGCAGATCGCTGCCGCACTCATGCGTGCCAAGGTCGGCAACGACGTCCGGATCCGTACCGCCGGCTCCGCGCCGGCCTCGCGGCTCGACCCGACCGTGCAGGACGAGCTCGCCCGCCGGGGTGTCGACACGCTGACGGAGTTTCCGCGGCCACTCACGTCCGAGGTGGTGCAGGCATCCGGCACCGTCGTCACCATGGGTTGTGGGGACGCCTGTCCCGTGCTGCCCGGTCGACGCTACCTGGACTGGCAGGTCGACGACCCCGTCGGGAAGTCACGCCAGGACGTGCGCCGCATCATCGCGGACATCGACTGGCGGGTCGACGAGCTGATCACCGAGATGGATCACACCGCACGTCCATGACTGCCCGGCAGACGTCGGCTCTCACCCAGTGCGACGGCGTTGAGTCGGTAGCCGACACCTCGAACCGTCTCCACCGCCTCGGACACGTCGAGCGCATCGAACTTGTGGCGGATCCGTTTGACGGCCGCCGTGAGGAGCCCCTTGGGATCTGCCGGCCGGTCGGGCCATGCCACCGAGACCAACGTCTCCCGGGATGCCGCGCGACCACCACGACGCACCAGCTCGACCAGGATGCAGAACTCCAGCGGACTCAGATCGAGGCCGATGCCGTCGACGTGGGCGTCCTGCCACTCGGGGACGACCGACAGCCGGCCGAACTCCAGGCAGGCCGGTGGGGGCAGACCGGGCAGGGCCTCGCTGACCACCTCGACCATGTGGCCGATGTCGTAGGGAAGCGCCACCAGGGGACGCCCTCCGGCCAGGACCGCCGGGCCGATGGCATCGGTGTCGTCGGGACGGTAGGCGATCAGGACCGGGAGGTTCATCTCGTCCCTGACGGCCTCCACGATCTCGCGCAGAGCTCTGGCGCCGAGGCGGCAGCTGACCAGCACGACGGCGGGCTCCTCGCGACCGAGGCAGGCCAGCGCACGCCAGGGGCTGGTGAAGCCCACCGCCGGAACACCGCGCCGGACCAGAGCGGCGGCGACGGTCTCGACGTCATCCTGGTCGGGCTCGATGATGACCACCCGTTCACGACCCTGCGATCGGGCCGCCCACGTCCGGGCGTCGGTGATGGCCCGCATCCGTTCGCTCGGCGGTTGGTCCGTGGCGCGCGGCATCAGATGGGTGCCTCCCCGAGCAGCTCCGCCACGGGGACGGCGAGGAGCCGGCCACCGGCCGAGCACCGGACAGACATCAGCCGAACCGTCCGGTGATGTAGTCCTCGGTCCGTGGATCAGCCGGCTTCTCGAAGATCACATGGGTGCGATCGACCTCGACCAGGAGACCGGTGCGGTCACCGGTGGTCTCATCAGGCCGTGCGGTGAAGAACGCCGTCCGGTCCGAGACCCTGGCGGCCTGCTGCATGTTGTGGGTGACGATGACGATCGTGTAGTCGCTGCGGAGCTCCTGCATGAGGGTCTCGATCCGGGCGGTGGCGATCGGGTCCAGTGCCGAGCACGGCTCGTCCATCAAGATGACGTCCGGCTCGGTCGCGATGGCGCGCGCGATGCAGAGCCGCTGCTGCTGTCCGCCCGAGAGGCCGTACCCGGACTCCTTCAGCTTGTCCTTCACCTCATCCCACAGTGCTGCCTTGCGCAGCGACTGCTCGACGTGGTCATCCATGTTGTCGATCTTCATCCCGGTGACCTTGGGACCGTAGGCGACGTTGCTGTAGATGGACTTCGGGAACGGGTTGGCCTTCTGGAAGACCATCCCGATGTGGCGGCGCAACCGGATCGGGTCGATCTTCGGGCCGTAGACGTCGATCCCGTGGTAGGTGACGGTGCCTTGGACCCGAGCGGAGCCGACGAGGTCGTTCATCCTGTTCAGGCAGCGCAGCACGGTCGACTTGCCACAACCGGACGGCCCGATCAGGGCAGTGATCTCGTTCTTGCCGAAGGAGAGGTTGACATCGTGGACGGCGTGGAAGTCGCCGTAGAACACGTTCAGGTCTCGCGCCTCGATCACCGGTTCCGGTGGCAGGTCAGGGGCGTGCTGGCCGGCCTCTGCGGGTTCAGGCGCCAACTCATCGACGCCGGCCGTGGCGGCGTAGGTCACCGGCTTCTTCATGGGATGTCCGTCCTCGGTTCTCGGGTGGGTGGGGGGTCAGTACGTCCGGCTCAGCCGGATCCGCAGCCAGATCGCGAGCGAGTTCATCGCCAGCAGCATCGCCAGCAGCACGATGATTCCGGCGGCGGCGAGGACGTGGAAGTCGTGGTTCGCCTGGCTGCTCCAGTAGTAGATCTGGACCGGCAGCACGGTGAACCTGCCGTCCACGAAGCTGCTGGGGTTCTGCAGCACGAAGGTGGCGGTGCCGATCATGATCAGCGGCGCGGCCTCCCCGATGGCCCGTGAGAGAGCCAGGATCGTGCCGGTGATGATGCCGGGGATGGCGGGAGGGAGCACCTGGTGCCAGATGGTGCGCCACTTGGTGGCTCCCAGTCCCATCGACGCCTGGCGGATCGAGACAGGCACAGCGCGGACCGCCTCACGGGCGGTGACGATCACGGTCGGCAGCACCAGCAAGGCCAGCGTCAAGGATCCGGTGTACACCACGGACCCGAGGCTGAGCGGCCCCCGCATGATGAAGGCCATCCCGAGGATGCCGAAGACGATCGACGGGACGGCCGCCAGATTCTGGATGTTGACCTCGATCAGCCGCACGTACCACGTGGACTTGTCCGCGAACTCCTCCAGGTAGATCGCAGCGCTGACACCGAGCGGCACCACGGTGACGATCAGACCCGCCATCACCCACAGGGTGCCGAAGATCGCCGACTGCATGCCTGACTCGCCGAGACTGGTCCGCAGACCCGACGGCATCTGCGTCAGCAGGTTGAGGTCGAGCCGCGACGAGCCGGTCACCCAGGCCCAGACGATCACCATCAAGAGGGTGGCGATCGCCGCGAAGACGCAGCACAGCAAGGCAGCCTGAAAGAGCAGCCCCTTCCACCGGCCGGCGTGGTCGGATCCGCTCAGTGCGGCGCTCGTGACATCGTGGGCCGCACTGATCGCGACACGGTTGTGCGAGGCGTTCTTCACTCGTAGCTCTCCCGGAATCGGCGCACCAGAGCAGTGCTGATCAGGTTCATCACGAGAGTGATGACGAACAGCAGTGCTCCGACGGCGAAGATCACGTTGTAGTCGATGCTGCCCTGCGAGATGTCGCCGGTGGCGGTGCGGGCGATGAAGGCCGTCATCGTCTGGACGGACTCGTTGGGAAGCAGGGTGAGGTTGGGGGTGGCGCCCGCGGCGATCAGCACCAGCATCGTCTCGCCGATCCCCCGGGAGACACCGAGCACGAAGGCCGCGATGATGCCCGAGAGTGCCGAAGGCACCACGACCTTCACCGACACCTGCATGCGTGTGCTGCCGAGGCCGTACGCCGCCTCCCTCAGACCCTGCGGGACGGCCCGCATGGCATCCTCGGAGATCGAGGCGATCGTCGGGATGAGCATGATCCCCATCACGAGACCGGCGGCGCCCGCCGAGAAGATGCCCGGCGGCTCGCCGAGCTTGCCCGGCAGGAACGTCGGCCAGACGTCATGCAGGATCGGCGTCACGAAGAGGTAGGCGAACAGGCCGTAGGCCACGGTCGGCACACCCTCCAGCACCTCCAGCACCGGCTTGATGACGTTGCGAGCACGCGAGGATGCGTACTCGCTCAGCCAGACCGCCGCGCCGAGGCCACCCGGAATGGCGATGAGTATGGCCCACATCGTGACGTTGAGGGTGCCGACGAACAGGTTGATGACGTCGAACTCGCCCTGCCGCGGCGCCCAGGTCCCCGCCTGGAGGAACTGGAAGATCGAGATCTCGCGGAAGAACTCCACTGCCGGCCCCATCAGGGACAGGACGATCCCGATGGTCACGAGGACCGAGAGTGCAGCGGTGGCGAACAACCAGGCCACGATCGCCCTCTCGCCCCAGCGCTTGTCTCGTGCGCTCAGGTCGATCGGTGCGTCGTCGACGCTCGGGGTCTCCGTCAGGTTGACGCTCATCGTCGCTCTCTCGGTCCTCGTGGATCTCTCACCGAAGCGGCGGATCAGTTGACCAGCTCATCGACCGCGGCGTGGGCCACGTCCTCCTGCTCATCCGTCAAGGGGATGAACAGCGCCTCCTCGGCGATCTCCGCCTGGTTGTCGATGTAGAACGTCAGGAACTCGAGGACCTCGTCGCGCTCGAGGGCGTCACCGCTCGGGTAGATGTAGAGCTGGCGGCCGAGCGGGTTGTAGGTCCCGTCCTGCACGGTCTCGATGGTCGGCTCGATGCAGTCGCCGGCCTCGTTCTCGACGGTGACCGCCCGTACCGCTCCGCCGGACTCCTCCACGAACGACAGCGGCAGGAAGGCCATCGCGTTGGCATCGCTGGCCACTCCGTCGACGGCGGCGTTGTCGTCCTCACCGATGTCGGTGTAGCCGGTCTTGATGTTGCCCTCCTCGCCGTTGATCGCCTCGGTGAAGTAGTCGAACGTCCCGGAGTCGCTGCCCGGGCCGAAGAGCGCGATCGGCTCGTCCGGGAAGTCCGAGCGGACCTGCGACCACGACTCCGCGGTGGCGTCCGTGGCCCAGGCCGAGGAGAGCTCATCGACGGTGAGGCACTCGGCCCAGTCGTTCTCGGGGTTGACGACGACCGCCAAGCCGTCGTTGGCCACACCGATCTCGGTGTACTCGATTCCGGCATCGGCGCAGGCGTCGACCTCCTCCTCCTTGATCGGCCGGGAGGCCATCGAGATGTCGGTCTCGCCGGCGCAGAACTTCTCAAAACCTCCGCCGGTGCCCGATGTCGCCACCGGGATGTTCACGTCTGGATGTTCCTGCTGGAACAGCTCGGCGGCGGGGATCGTGTGGGGCGTCACCGTGCTGGAGCCGTCGATGACGATCTCGCCGGCAAGGCCGCCGTCCTCGCCGCCAGCGCTACCACCGCAGGCGGCGATCGAGAAGGTCAGGGCGGCGGCACCGATGGCGACTGCAGTGCGCTGGGGGATCTGGGACACGAAATGGTTCCTGTCTTGACGGGCCGCGTCAACGGCCTGGGGGATGTCTCGAACAGAACCATCGAGCCCTGTCTATGTAAATGACGGGTGAACGACGCCGGAATGAACCATGAAAGATAGATGCCGATCGATCGTTGTGGGTCGTCGATGCTGAGCCCAGCGGCGCGGCGAGGAGCGTCAGGCGGTACGGCTACGAGTGCTGAGGATCATGAGCACCGTGCCGGCCGCGGAGAGCAGGGCCAGCACGGCGAAGGCCATGGCGTAGCTGCCGGTCACGGTGGCCAGACTTGCTCCCACCCACGGCGCCAGGGCGGCAGCCACCAGGACCGGGAGGCCCATGACCCCGGACAGACGTCCGTAGGCCCGCGGTCCCCACCGGTCGGTGACCGCGGTGGCCTGCAGCAGGGTGGCGATCCCCCGGCCGACGCCAGCAGCCACGGAGAGAGCGACC
This sequence comes from Aeromicrobium sp. CTD01-1L150, assembly GCF_041951745.1. Lineage (GTDB taxonomy): Bacteria > Actinomycetota > Actinomycetes > Propionibacteriales > Nocardioidaceae > Aeromicrobium. The sequence goes on along the minus strand of NZ_CP169555.1, from coordinate 186,991 downwards.
AGCAACGACGCCGGGCCGGGCACCACGGCCAGGGCGGCGATGCTCGCGGTTACCAGGACGAACACCGTCGCAGTCCGCACTCCCAACGAGACTCGAGGGGCCACCGCGGTGTAGATGAGCCGGCCGGCCACCTGGCCGAGCCCGCCCAGGCCCAGCACCCAGGCGGCCAGCTGCGTGCTGAGCCCCCGTTCGAGCATGAGCGGGACGATGGCGATCAATGCCGCATACATCGCCAGGGAGACCAGCGCCAGACCGATGGTGAGCAGCAGGAACTGCGCACTGGAGGTGATCTGCGACGCGTACGCCGAGGCGGTCACGGGTTCGGCATCGTGCTCGCCGTGCTCCTCGCGCGGCCACGGACGACGCAGCAGGAACCAGTGGACGGGGATCGTCACGACGGCCAGCACGACAGCCGCCGCCAAGTAGGTGCCGCGCCAGCCGAGGGTCCCGCCCCCGACGGCGACCAGGGGCGCGAACACGGTGCTGGCCAAGCCGGCCACCAGCGTGAGCATCGCCAATGCCTGCAGCCGTCGGTCGGTGAACCAGCGGGTGATGGCGGCGAACGCCGGCGGGTACAGCACCCCGGCCATCGCCGCTCCGGCCAGGACCCACCCGAAGGCGAACATGCCCAGGTTCGGCGCGGTGGCCACCACGGCCATGGCGGCAACGGCCACGACCGAGCCGACCGTCATCGGAAGGCGCGGGCCGTGCCGGTCGATGAACCGCCCCACCGGCACACCGAGCAGCGCGGAGACCACCAGCGCGGCCGAGAACGCGGCAGCCACGCTCATCGACGACCACCCGGTCTCGGCGCTGATGCGAGGCGCCAGCACGGGGAACGCGTAGTAGAGCACGCCCCAGGAGACGATCTCGGTGAGGCACAACCCGGCCAGGACGACGCCCGCCCCGGTGCGGTTGGTTCCCTGCGAGACGGGCGATGTGCGCTGGTGGTCAGCCAACGGACACCCTCCGCGACTGGACTGCCATGGACCGGAGCACGTGGCCGGCATCCCGGTGGACCCCGCGCAAGGTGTTGGAGGACAAGGACCGCTGGAGCTCCAGCCCGAGGTAGCCCAGGGCGGGATGGGTGGTCGACACACCGCGCCGGTGCCGCGGCATCCCCGTGCCGTCGAGCGCATCCAAGGACTCCAGGTACGGCAGGTGCGGCCGGTACCCGGTCGCGAAGATCACCGCGTCCACCCGCTCTCGCGTGCCATCGGGCCAGGTCACTCCATCGTCGGTGAATGCGGTGAACATGCGCCGCTGGTCCAAGGCTCCGCAGGCCAGGGCGTCGCGGTAGGTGCCTGTGTCCAGGACAGGGGTGCCGTGGACGATGCGTGAGAGCACCGAGGGCGGCAGCCGGTCGACTCCCAGGGTGTGCAACCAGAAGTGCACGTCGCGGCCGGCGCGGACCTGGGGCATGAACCGGATACGCTCGCGCACCGCCAGTGAGGTCTCGGCGACCTGTGCCAGCTCGTAGCCGACCTGCACGGCGGAGTTTCCGGCCCCGACCACCACGACCCGCTGACCGGCGAACACCTCCGGTGACCGATACGCGGCCACGTGCAGCACCTGGCCACCGAACTCCTGGCTCCCGGCGATCGTTGGGAGGTAGCCGTTGGCGAAGGAACCCGTCGCCGCGACCATCGCGTCGCCGGCGACCAGCTCACCATCGGCCAGGGTCGCGGTGAACGTTCCATCACCAGCCGCGACGTCGACGACCCGTGAGCCCGTCCTGATGTCGACGCCGAGCCAGCCCGCGTACCCCCGCAGGAATCCCACCACCTCATCGCGCGTCGGGTAGTGGCCGGCAGGACCGGGGAAGCGATAGCCGGGAAACCCACTGAACTCGCTGGGTGAGAACAGCCGGAGACTGTCGTAGTAGGCGGGCCACGACCCGACCGGTTCCGGCCCGGCCTCCAGGATAACCGGCTCCCAACCGTGCTCGCTCCCCGCGCGAGCTGCGGCCAGTCCGGACTGGCCACCCCCGACGACCACCAGCCGTGGGCGCCTCACGGGGCACCCGCACTGCCGATGGTCAGCAGCGAGGTGTCCGCAGGGCCGCAGCACGAGCCCGCGGCCGCCTCGTCCGGGGCGTCGAAGACGCCCGCGCCACCACACACGCCAGTATCGGGCAGGGCCAGCTCCACCCGCTGGGCGGCCTCGTGGTCCCCGACGAGCTCGGCGACGACGCTGCGGACCTGCTCAAAACCGGTCAGCGCCAGGAACGTCGGGGCACGTCCGTACGACTTGGCGCCCACGATGAAGAAACCATCCTCCGGGTGGGCCAGGTCGGCAGCGCCCGTGGCACGCACCGACCCGCAGGAATGAATGTTCGGATCGACCTCGCTCGCCACCCGCGCCGGAGCCTGCAACCGCACGTCCAGGTCCAGCCGCACCTCGGACAGGAACGACACGTCGGGACGGAAGCCGGTCAACACCGTCACGTGATCGGCTGCCTGCAGGACGCGGCCGTCCTCGGCGATCAGCGCCGCGCGGCCGCCGTGCAGGTCGATGCGCTCGGTACGGAACCCGGTCACCAGGTCGACCAGCCCGTCCTCGACCGCCTGCTTGGCACGCTGACCGAGCGCGCCACGTTCGGGGAGCTCGTCGGCGCTGCCGCCACCGAAGGTGTCGCCCACCTGACCACGGCGCAGCACCCAGGTGATCTGGGTCCCAGGCCGCCGCTTCCCGACACGCGCCAGCTCCACGATCGCCGTGGCCGCCGAGTGCCCGCTGCCGACCACCACCGTGTGGGCGCCCGCGAACTCGTCCGTCGCAGCGTCGGGGATCTGGTAGGACAGCAGCCCCGCGGCGCGCGCAGCCGCCTCACCCAGGGCCGGGAGGCCGTCGGCGCCCGCCGGGCCGGGTTGGCGCCACGTGCCCGAGGCGTCGATCACCGCCCGCGCCTCGATCCGTTCCTCGCGGCCCGAGTGGTCACGGGCGTGCACGACGAACGGCTGCTGCTCACGCCCGGAGTCCACCGACAGGTCGCGGCCCTTGCGGCCCACACCCACCACACGCGACCCGTACCGGACACGATCGCCCAAGGCTTGGGCCAGCGGCGCCAGGTACTCGCTGACCCACTGCGCGCCCGTCGGGTAGCCGGTCTGCGGCGCCTGCCACCCAGTCGGCCCCAGCAGGCGTCTGCTCGCGGCGTCGACCAGCTCCGGCCATGGCGAGAACAACCGCACATGACCCCACTCGCGCACCGCCGCAGCCGGACCCTGCCCGGCCTCCAGCACCAGCGGTTCCGCACCCCGCTCGACCAGATGGGCGGCGGCCGCCAGCCCCTGCGGGCCCGCTCCGATCACGACGACAGGCAACATGACACCAACCTCGATCCATTGACGTTCTTCGATGCACCCGACCCTGCTCCATCCATCGACAAATGTCAATGCGATGGATAGGATCAATCCATGGCCGCCGCGACCAGCACCGCCCCAGACATCCCCAGCCCAGAAGTCTCAGCGTCCTGCTGCGCACCGGCCCCGGACTCACTGGACGACGCGGCAGCCGTCCAGGTCGCCAAGGTCTTCAAGGCACTCGGCGACCCGACCAGGGTGAAGCTGCTGTCGTTGATCACCGCGAGCACCGCCGGGGAGCTGTGCGTCTGCGACCTCACGGCACCGGTCGGCCTGTCCCAGCCCACCGTCTCCCACCACATGAAGCTGCTCGTCGACGCCGACCTCGTCTCCCGCGAACAACGCGGCCGCTGGGCCTACTACCGACCCACCACGGGGCCGCTGACCGACGCGACGAAGGCGCTCACTGGAGCAGTCCGCCCGCAATCGTGAGCTCCGGGAGGGATCGTCGGAACCGGATCGCGTCCTGGTCACCGGCCCGTGCCCTCACGCGCCGTCGAGGTCCCGGCGGCGGAACGCCGCCAGCCCGGCCGCGACCAAGGCGCCGGTGACCAGGAGCAAGGCGATCGACGCCGACCACGAGATGCTGTCCAGGGGCGGCTGACCCGCAGGCTCCATCGGCGAGAGGTTGCGCAGCCACGCGGGAAGATCCGTGAGCGTGCCGAAGAGTCCGACGAACAGGCTGAGTCCGACCACGACCCACGTGGCCCCGATGGCCCTCGGGAGCACACCGAACAGCACAGCAGCGATCCCGAGCAGGACCAGCACACCCGGAGTGTGTGCCAGGTGGGCAGCGGCCACGTCCCAGATGTACGAGCCGTCGCCCACCGAGACGGCGGTCCCGACCCCGGTCGCGAGACCGGCGACCAGCAGCAGCCCCACCAGGCCCAGTGAGATCACCGCGAGGTAGCTGCCGAACCAGCTCCAGCGGCTCGCGGCGGTCGCGAGCACCGGCCCGGCCCGGCCCTTGGTCTCCTCCGATCGCACGGCCTGGACGCCGAGGACCACCATCATGCCGGCCAGGACGGCCGTGAACAGGGTGATCACGCCGAGGTAGCCGTCGAGCAAGGTGTCCACGGAGCCGCCGAACATCTCGACCCTGCCCTCACTCATGTCCGCAGGGTCGGCGACCTGATCACCGAGTGCACCGAACATGAAACCGAACACCGACAGCGCGACCGTCCACCAGAGCAGGCTGGCTCGCTGCAGCCGGAACGCGGCAGAGAGGGGTGAGCGGAGCCATGGCGCGGCCGACGGCACCCCGGGGCGGGCGGCGATGAGCCCCGCACCGACGTCCCGGCGGGCCGACAGCGCATACCCGAGCGCCATGGCCGCCACCGCGAGCCCGACCGACAGCAGCAGTGGCCACCATCGACCGTCGACGTACGCTCTGGTCTGGTTCGACCAGGCCAGCGGCGAGAACCACGACAGCGCACTGCCGTAGTCGCTGATCATGTCGCCCGCGGCCCGCACCGCCCACGCGACGCCGAACATCGCGCCGGCGAGCCCGGTCGCGGTGCGGCTGTACTCGGTGACCTGGACGGTGAGCGCGGCGAGTCCGGCGAAGACCAGCCCCACCGCGCCGACGCTGGCACCGAACAGCAGTCCCTGGCCCCCGTCGAGGTCACGCGTGATCAGGACACCTCCGAGCAGCAGCGCCAGCACCACGTTGGCACCGACCGCGACGCTCAGGACTGCGGTGAGCGGCGCGTGCCGTCCCACCACGTTGGAGCGGACGAGCTCGGCTCGCCCGTCCTGTTCCTCGGCCCGCGTGTGCCTGGCAACCAGCAGGATGCTCATCAGCGCGGCCAGCACGAAGAAGAACAAGCCGTAGACCCCGACGACGTAGCGTTCCGCGGTGATGTCGTCGCGGCCGTAGCCGGGGCCGAACACCGCACCGACCGCCCCCTCCATGATCCGGCGAACATCTTGGCGCTGCTCCTCGGTCGCGGTGACCTCGGATATCGCCGGGATGAAGAAGGACAGCAGAGCGGCCATCCCCAGCAACCACGCAGGCAGCTTGATTCGTTCACGGCGCAGGATGAACCGGATGAGGGTGCCAGTGCCGGTCAGTACGTTGCCGGGGGCGGCGGGGCTCGTGCGGGGTGGCTCCAGGACTGCAGCTGTCGTCATCGCTCCTCCCCGGCGGCATCGGCGGCATCGGCGGCGTCGTCGCCGTAGTGGCGCAGCATGAGCTCCTCCAGCGTCGGCGGGTGACACACCAGGGACCGGATCTCGAACTCGGTCAGGACACCGATGGCGTCGTTGAGGTGGTCACCCTCGACCGCGAACCGCACGCGGCGGTCGTCGACCTCCGCGTCGTGGACGCCCGCCAGTCGTTCCAGACCAGCCACCGGACGACCCGTCTCAGCCTCGACGGTGGTACGGGTCAGGGTCCGCATCTGCGTGAGCGTCCCGGACTCCACGATCTCGCCCTGGCGGATGATGCTGATCCTGTCGGCGAGCTCCTCCACCTGCGCCAGGATGTGGCTGGAGAGCAGAACCGTACGACCGTCTGCCTTCACGCTGTGGATCACGTCCTGGAAGACCACCTCCATCAGCGGGTCCAGTCCGGAAGTCGGTTCGTCGAGCACCAGCAGCTCGACGTCGGAGGCGAGCGCCGCCACGATCGCCACCTTCTGGCGGTTCCCCTTGGAGTAGGTGCGGCCCTTCTTGGTGGGGTCGAGGTCGAATCGCTCGATCAGCTCGGCCCTGCGGCTCTGGTCGAGGCCGCCTCGGAGCCGGCCGAGCAGGTCGATCGCCTCACCACCGGTGAGGTTGGGCCAGAGCTCGACGTCGCCTGGCACGTACGCCAGGCGGCGGTGCAGGGCGACGGCGCTGCGCCAGGGGTCGCTGCCGAGCACCTCCACACGGCCGGAGTCGGCCCGCAGCAGACCGAGCAGCACGCGGATGGTGGTGGACTTGCCGGCGCCGTTCGGACCGAGGAAGCCATGCACTTCGCCGGTCTCCACCGTGAGGTCGAGGCGGTCCAGTGCACGAGTCGGGCCGAAGGTCTTCACCAGCGCCGAGGTAGCGATGGCTGTGGTCATGGGGGCTCCTTGAAGACGGTTCGCCATGGTGACGAACCGAACCCCGAGGAGGTAACAGCCAGGGCGTCGCCACCGCAGGAGCGCGGGTGGTCCTCGCTCGTCAGTCGGGGTGTCCGGGGAGATCCATCCCGGCGAGCAGGCTCGGGTCGATCACGGAGAGGACCTCGACGATTCGGCCGCCAGCGACCGTGCACGCCATGACGGCCCGGGGCTCACCCGTGGCCGCCCATGCCATGACCCCGGGCTCGCCATTGACGAGGACGCGGCGCGCAGTCACGTTCTTCGCACGGGATGCGTTCTGGAGCTTGCCGGCCACCTCGCTCGCTCCCAGCCTGACGACCACGCCACGCGGTGTGTGGGCGCGCCAGGTCACGTCCGGGTCCAGGACCCGCAGCAGTCCGTCGAAGTCTCCACTGCGGGCTGCGGCCAGGAATGCATCGACCACGGCACGCTGGCGCTGCAGCGTGTCGTGGGGTCGTTGCGTGCCCTGCACCTTGCGACGGGCCCGACTGGTGAGCATCTTGGTGGCGTCGCTCGACTTGCCGATGATCTGACCGATCTCCTCGAACGGCACGCCGAACATGTCATGCAGCACGAAGGCAAGCCGTTCGGTGGGGCGGAGGGTGTCGAGCACCACGAGCAACGCGAGCCCGATCGATTCGGCGAGGACTGCGTCGTCCTCGGGAGCCGCGTCGTCGTCCACGGTCACGACGAGCTCGGGCAGCCACTCCTCGTACGGGGCCTCGGACTTGGCCTTGCGCGAGCGCAGCATGTCGAGGCAGACGCGGCTCACCACGGTGGTCAGCCAACCCGGGAGGTTGTCGATCGCCGCGGGGTCTTGGCGCGCGAGGCGGAGCCACGCCTCTTGTACCGCGTCCTCGGCGTCTGCCTGTGAGCCGAGTATCCGGTAGGCCACCCCCACCAAGCGGGCGCGCTGCTCCTCGAACGCCTCGGTCACCTGTGGGCCTGGTGCGGTCATCGTGTTACCTCCGTCGGACGAGTTCCGTCATGGGTGATGACGGTCCCGAAGGGGCCGAGGTAACCGATGAGGAGCATTCCGATGCAACCACGCATGACCACCCCGCTCAAGGCGTTGCCGTCCAGGACGCTGGACGCAGAGACCTCATGAACACGGCTCTGTGGATCATCGCCGGAATCCTGGCGATCCTCTTCATGGCCAGCGGCGTCGCCAAGACGCTGCTACCCCGAGAGAAGATCGCCCGGCTCGGCGGCGACTTCTCGGCGTGGGTCTGGGACTTCAGCCCGGGTGCCGTCAAGGCCATCGGCGTCCTGGAGATCCTCGGATCGATCGGCCTGGTCCTGCCCGCTCTGCTCGACATCGCGCCCGTTCTGGTGCCGCTGGCCGCGACCGGTCTGGCGGCGATCATGGTGGGCGCTGCGATCGTGATGTCCCGGCGCCGGGAGTTCAAGCACGCTCTGGTGAACGTGCTCTATCTCAGCCTCACCGCGTTCGTCGCGTGGGGCCGCTTCGGCCCCGAGTCGTTCACCGGTTGACGGCTGATGGGATCGCGCCGTGAGCCAAGGCGTCGGCGCTCGAATCCCCCAGACCGAGATGAACGGCCTGTACGGCGACGTGCTCAAGATCGTCATGCGCAAGATGCTCGGCTCCGTACCCGAGAGCGCTGGGGTGATGTGGAACCACCCGGCCGTCTTCAAGGACATGATGCGGTTCGGCGGTAGGACGGACACGTGTGGTGCAGAGACGTAGCCCGCTCCACCTGTCCGGCTTGACGTCGTTTCACGATGACCTCGAAAGCAGCCTCTGCCGCAACCGAACACTGTCGGGTAGTCAACCGATGTGTCCCGACTTCCCTGGGCGAGATTCACTTCACTGAGCCGGATCTGAAACCGAACCTGCTCGGGCTCCGGTGCACCCGGGCCAGGAAGGCTGCAAAGGTCGACTCCTCGCTAGTCGTTGGACTGCGTGCGCAACGCCTTCTGACAGTCCGCGCAGGAGTCCGGACTGGGCGCGAAAACTCGCGTGAGCTGAAGCGGCCATTCATGAGCCGGCAGCCCGCACGCCGTGGTCAAGTCAGCCATCCGCCGAGCGTGCACCGTACCGAGCAGGCTCCAACCCCCACCCCGAACGGGTTGGCGGGCTGGGCTGGTCGGTCTCCACGGATCGTCACGGGCGCCCCTCCTCACACCGGGAGTTCGATGTGCAGGTGGACCAACGCCGTCGTGTCGGCCGATCCCTCGAACTACCCGCGTTCGTTCGGACTGACTGCTCAACGGATGCGCGATGCCAGTAGGCCGCCGTGGCGGGAACGACGCTTCTGCAGGATCTGGTCTGCTGCACGTTCTCCTGATCGCACAGCCCCTTCCATGGCGGTCGCCCACCTGGAACCCGTTGCTTCGCCCGCGAAGTGGATACCGCCGACGGCGGCTGCCAGAACTTCGCGACGAGGTGCTCCACCGGCTTGGGAACTGACGACTCCGCCGAAGAACTCCTCCCCGGTCCAGTTCTGGACGATCCCGCCGATTCGTTGCGGGACGACGCCCGAGGCCGCCTCCACCTGTTGATCCAGAAGCGCCAGCGCGGCGTCCTCGTCATCCAGCAGTCCATCACCACGGTCGGGCATCGTGCCCAGCGCCGTGACGGTGTCTCCGGCAGTGCGCTTGAACCAGAACATGGCTGCGGTGCTGTCAGTCAGAGTCGATGGGCCCGCCGCGTCCCAGATCCGTTCTCCGTCGCGGTACTGTCCCACGACCTTGCCGCCCTGAGTCATGGGGGACTGCAGCAGAGCCTCGAGCTTCCACGACGGCAGCACAGGGTCGAAACCGATCCGACGAATGGCGTGCACGGAAGATGTCACCACGACGTCGCCGGCGCTGAACTCAGTTGTGTCAGTCGAGAGCTGATATCCGTTGCCGCGCCGTGACACCAAACGCACAGGCTCCCGGTAGCGGATGTCCAGTCCCTCTGATGCGCGCTGCGCCAGCACGTCGGTACTGCCGTCGATGAGCCAGCAGACGCGGCCGATGTCACCGGGATGGACGTGCCACGTCGATGTCACTTCCGGCCGCTGGACGGGGTTGAAGCCTGTCTGCATGGTGTAGGCATCGAACGCAGCAGTCGACAAACCCACTCGACGCCCCCAAGCCACGACAGTCTCCGCCAGGCCTGGTGGTGAGGTGGCGAGCGCTTCCTCGACCTCCGTGGCCAGCACCTCGCGCTCCGAGTCGCTCAAACGTCTGCCGTTCACCACGATGTTGCCCAGCAGGATCGAGGCGGCACTGTACCGGCTGCCCGGTCCCTTCGGGTACATCGCCACCTGGGCCGACAGCTTGATGTCCTGCTCGAGGCAGAAACTCAGGAGGCGGTCCTGCCCGCGGTCGAGCCAGGACGCACCCAGGTCAGCCACGGCACCATACTGAAGGGCCTCTCGATCCCCACGTGTCCGTCCTCCGAGGTGCTCAGTGGCCTCGAGGACGACGACGTCCTCCCCTGCCGCCTCGAGCCGGCGGGCGGCGAAGAGTCCAGCCAGCCCGGCGCCAATGATCGCGGTGGTCATCAGATCGACAGCCTTTCAGTCACGTGGTCGGTATGGACGGCGTCGGATTTCCGTAGCACCTCGTTCGCGGCCCGCAGGCCGGACCGGACGGCCCCTTCGAGCGTCCCGGACATCGGTGCGTCGGTGTAGTCACCGGCGAAGTGCGTCACCAACTCCTCACCGCCGAGGATCCCGGCCACCTCGGCGCGAGTGCCCTCGGCCGGGGCCACCGTCACGCCCAGGTGGAGTGGCTCAGCCCACCAGTTCTTGACCTCGCCGTGCACACGGGTGACCGGCGACCCGACGACGTCGGCCACCAAGGCGTCGAGCCGCGCATACGCGGCCTCGGGATCTGCCAGGAGTCCACGCTCGGTGCCGGCGAAGAATGAAGTCACGATCTCAGGCGTCCCCGCCGCGCTCGGCGCGGTGACCCACGCTGCGTTGATGACGCCATCGGTGCACACCAGCGAACCGAACGCCTCACGAACAAGATCACCCTCGACGTACTGGGCCATCACCTTGCCGCCCATCGCGGGCAGCAACGACGTGGCTGTCATGACCCGCTCGTCAGAAAGCGGTGGATCGAAACCGATCGTCGAGATGGCGTAGGGTCCCACCGCGCAGACGACCGCGGACCCGACCAGCTTCTGCCCGGAGGTCGTCGTGACTCGTACGAGCCGGTCCCGCTCGACCCGGACAACAGGGTCGTTCAGCCTCACGTCCACCCCGTCCGCGAGAGCCAGGAACAGGCCCTGCGTACCGCCACGGATACGTTGGAAGGTGCCGTCCTGAGCTCCGAAGACGAAGTGAGTGTCGCAGTCCCATGGGTCGAGCTGGGTGAGCAGTCGAGCCAGAGCACGGGTCACACCGGCGGCAGGTTCGGAGAGTCGCGCCCGTCGAATCCATTGCTCGACGATCTCTCCCGGATGTGGGCGATGGGCCTGAGCGGCCGACCGAAGCTCCACACCGATCTCGTCGCACTCGGTGCGGCTCAGAACGCGGTCGCCGAGGACGAAGCCAGCCACACGGAGGTAGCCCTCCATCAGTGACTCGTCGCCGTCGTGCCGCTCCCCGTAGATGTTGGGTTCGAGCAGCTCCACGTCGAGCTCGGCACACAGAGCACGGACCGCATGGTAGGCCGAGTCGATGAGTTCACCACCAAGCTCGGCGTACTGTCCGTCGTCCCACACGCGGGCCGACTGCACCGCACGGCCGCCGATGCGGTCGGCGGCCTCCAGAACGATGACCTCACGACCGTCTTGACGCAGGCGCCACGCCGTGGTCAGGCCGGCCAGTCCCGCGCCGATGATGATCACTGGTGCGTCCTCGAGGAACTGCACTTTGCTTACCTCCGCTGTCGGTGTCGTGGTGAGGCATCAACCTTCACCACGACATTTCACTGTCGTATCCGGCCGTCCAGCGCCGCACCGTGTGGATCGCGCCCGATCGGGGGATCGATCTCGACGCGCACCTAGGTCATGGCGTCGCGCTTGTGATCGAGCACCGGAGCGAGGGCGGAACCTACCGGTGCAGAGCAGGTGCCACGAAACCGATCGGCGCACCCGCATGACCCGCCTCGATTGCTCGCTCAAGGGCGCCAAGACCCCCCTGCAGGACTCCGCTGTCCAAGCCGACACTCTCCGCGACGGCGACCAACGATCTGGTCCCTGCCGCCAGGCGCTCGATCGTCACTGCGACGTCGCCGTCGTCGCAAGGCCCCTGATCCTCCAGCGACCGGCGAACGCCTGTCACAGCCAGCTCGTGAAGCGGACCGATCTCGGCCAGAGTAGCGTCGACCGGAGCGCCGTGAGAACGGGCGATCTCAACTGCCAGGGTGGTGGCCACCGAGGCAGCGGCATACGCCGTCCGCGCAGCAACCGCCAACCCGCTCACCGAACCGACCTCGTCGCCGAGGTCCACCGCACCGCCGAGCGCAGCGATCACTGCCTCAGCCTGTGTGAGGGCGCTCCGCGAGCCGGCGTACATGATCCGCGAGCCCTCGGTGCCGACGGTGTCGGGGTACACCATGATCTGCCCCTCAACGAACTGAGCACCGCGGGCACTCAACCACGAGTCGAGTCTTCGTGACTCGGCGGGGTTGCCGGCTGTCAGCTGGACCACGCAACGTCCCACCAGGTCCGCATCCTGCAGCAGCGGCGCGGTCAGGTCATGCTCGGCGAGGCACACCACGACCACATCTCGGTCGAACACCGCATCGGCCACGTCCCGGGCCACGGTCGCGCCGGCCGAACGCAAGGGTTCCGCCTTCTCAAGCGTCCGGTTCCACACACAGACGTCAAGTCCGGCCTCCAGCAGAGCCCCAGCCAGTGCCGATCCCATCATTCCCAGTCCGAGTACTGCCACGCCTCTGTCTGCCATGTCCGATCTCCTGATTCTGCGGGGTAGGCGCAGACGTTCCCGGCCTGCCCAAGTGGTGACGCCACAGTGCATCGGGTGGAGCACCTATCGCGATCGAGAGCAGACAGGTCACCCACCTGGGTGGGGTTCCATCGTCTGGCCCACGTGCGGCAGCACCCGGTCCCTAGCGTCCGGCCATGACTGACTCGCGATCGAGACACCGGTTCGACTTCCCCGACAACTTCGAGCTCTGGTGGTCGACCACGTACGCCGTACCACCGTCGAGCATCGACGAGTACGGCCACATGACCGCCGTGCACTACCCGGTGGTGTTTGAGCGCGCCGCGTCGGAGTTCCTCATCCACGCTCTGGGCACCCGCCTCCCGGACTACGTGACGGCCGAGCTGAGCGTGGTCTATCGGCACGAGGTCCTGCTATCGCGATCGCCCACCCGCGTGTACGTGCGGCCCACGCTCCTCGGGACGACGACGTTCCGGCTGTGCGTGATCTTGGCCGACGCGACCGGCACGCCGTGTGCGCAGGCCGACATCCGGTATGTCGCGTGGGATCACGAGTCTCGGACGAAGCAAGCAATGCGCCCCGAAGAACGGGCTTCCCTGCAGCGCCACCTCGACACCGTCACCTGACGTACGCGGTCATGGCCGGCGGCGTTCGTCGAAGTCCCTTGCCTCTGCGGTGATGCCCCTCTCACGCACAGCCGCCTTCGCGACTCGCTCCGAAGGCGTCTTGGGCAGCTCGCTCACAATCTCGATGAAGCGCGGCAACGCGTAGCGCGGAACGTCCTTTCCCATGGCCTCACGCAACTCGGCCAAGTCGGGGATGCCGGCACGCGAAGGGACCACGAACAGCGCGACGTCCTCGTCACCCACATCTGAGGGCACCCCGATCGCCGCCGCCTCCAGCACACCCGGGTGCTGTGCAGCTGCCTCCTCGACTTCCCACGCCGAGATGTTCTCACCCCGGCGGCGGATCGAGTCCTTGGTGCGGCCTATGTACTCCAGCGAGCCGCTGGGCAGTCGGCGAAGCAGGTCACCGGTGTGGAACCACAACCCACGCCACGCCTTGACCGTGGCTTCCGGCTTGCGCCAATACCCCATCATGTGCAGGTGCTGACCACGAGGACGGACGACCAGCTCGCCGACCTGCCCGTCTCCGACGTCTCGGGAGTGTTCATCGACCAGACGAGCCTCAACCCAATCCAGCTCGGGTCCCACTGTGCCGGGTTCGGGGCGCCCGGGTCTCTGACCAGCCATAAGACCGAACTCGGTCATGCCGTAGCCCTCGACAAGATCGACTCCGAAGCGCCGCTCGAACTCGCGGTGCGCCGACGCTGGAGTAGCCGAGCCAAAGCCGATCCTGCGGCGCTCTCGCGGCACAATCTCGCGCTCGGACTGCTTGAACAGCAGATGGATCATCGTTCCCACGTACAGGAAGACGTCCGCGTCGCACTCCTCCACCTCGCTCCAGAAGCGACTCGCACTGAATCGCGAACCGAGCACGATCTCCCCCCTCAGATGTAGCGCGTCTATGACGGCGGAGCGGGCGTCGATATGACACAGCGGCTGGACACAGTAGAAGCGCGAACCTGGACGCAGCTCAGCGAACGTGGCATGCACACGGGCCAGAGTTGAGTAGTAGCCCTGGGAGAGCATCACACCTTTCGACGGACCGGTGGTGCCCGATGAATACATGATCGTGCCGAGGGTCCAAGCATCTGGTGGCTCGACCGGCTCCTGCGACCGGCGGCCGCGAACGACCAGCTCGTCGAAGGACACCGTGACAGAACCATCCAGGTCCGGGACGAGCGATCGATCACCGATCACCACACGGAGCGGCAGCACCCGGTCGGTCGCCGACGACACCATCGCGAGGGTCTCAGGGGTACCGACCACCGCAACGGCATCGAGGTCGTCGATCACGTAGGCGAGATAGGCTCCGGCAGCCTCCACCGAGATCGGTGCATCGACGGCCCCGGCCAGCTGCACCCCGAACCAGGCGTGAAGCGACTCGGGGACGTTGGGTGCCATGATCACGACCCGGCCCCCCGACTCAACTCCCAGGTCCCGTAGCCCGCGTGCCGCCGCCTCGGCCCACTCCCACATCTCCAGATGGGTCCACGGGCGACCGGCAATGGTGACGAACCGTTGGTGCGGGCGCGTGGCAGCCGCGGATCTCAGGTCGCGGACGGGTGTCTCGGTCGGGTCAAGATCGATGCTCACGGACATCAGCATCGTGCACCCACTCCAACTCGGACGCTGCTTCGACGGAAGAACGCCCACCGAGGGGATCCCCGCGAGGCCACATGACCGGAGAAGGGCCGGTGCTCGCGTCGTCGACACGAGCACCGGCCCTTCTCCGGTGGATCAGCCTGCAGCGGCGGACGTCCAGTCGTCCATCGCCTGACCGATGTTCTCCGTCCAGTACTCGGCGTCCTGGTTGTAGATCTCCTCGATCTTGTCCTGGTTGAAGTCCGGGAGGTACGGCTGGAAGCCTTCCGAGACGTCTCCCTCGTCCAGGCCCCCCTTCGTGGTCGGACTGTAGGCGAGGTGCTCCGAGTAGCCCTTCTGACCCTCGGCAGTCGCGAGGAACTGCATGAACTCCATCTGCGCCTCGGGGCTCTCCGATCCCTTGACCGCGTACAGGCCGTCCCAGGCGAGGTAGGTCTTGTCCCACACAATGCCTATCTTCTCTCGAGCCGTCTCCGGCAGCGTGGCGAGCCGGCCCAGGTAGCAGAAGCACATCGCGAAGTCCCCTGCCTGCACCATCTCGTCCATCTGTGCGATGGAGTCCTTCGGCTCCAGATCGTTCCCGAGACGGCTGAAGATGTCGTTGATCCGGTTCCAATCGATCGGGAAGATCTCATCGGGCAAGGCCCCGTCAGCCATCAACAACGGCTCGGCGGAACCAACGGGGTAGTTGAAGACCAGACGCTTGCCGGGATAGGTCTCGGTATCCATGAAATCCGTGGCAGAGGTGGGCGGAGCGTCGCCGAAGGCCTCCTTGTTGTAGACGAGGGCGACCGCCTGGATGATGATCGGAACGCCGCAGTCGTCGGATATGTACTCCTCGCTGATCTCGGACATGTCGAAGTCCGCGGGACGCTCCTCGAACAGGGTGCCGCACTCGCTGCCGCCGGAGGCCACGTCGGTGTCGACCACGTCCCACGTGGTCTTGCCGCCGGTGACCATGGTCTTGATCTTGGCGTTGTCGGTGGGACTGTCCTGGGCGAACTCCACACCCGTCTTCTTTGTGAACGGGTCGAGCCAGCCTTGCTTCGCGGCGTCCACGCTCTGCCCGCCCCAGTTGACGAACACCAGCTGTTGATCGGCCAGCTCCGAGTCGCCGTCACCAGAGCCGCTGCTGCAGCCGGCCGCGACCAGACTCAGGCACGATATGACGGCCACCAGGCCCGTCAGTGGGTTCCACTTCATCTCAGCTCCATTCACCGGGGTGGGATCGTCGACGACCACACCGCCATCGACCCTCAGACGTTAATGAGACCTACCTCACAAACGTCAGGTCGGCGGGTGGAATCCACCCGCTTGGGGGATCGATTTCCTGCGGCCCCGATCTCCCTGCACCAGTAGACGGATCGCAGCGATCGGGCCGGTGTCCGAGGGATGCAGGCGCGGGTCCGACAGCGTCGGGATCAGCTGACCGGCACGGCCGCTGCACGATCGATCTCCCACGTGACGGTGACCGGCTCCCCGCTCATGACGTTGTCCATCCCGCTCATCTGGTCGGCGATGAACTCTTCACCCGCGACCTCCAGGACGACACGACGGCGGCCCCCCAGGTAGATGACCTCGGTGACCACAGCGTCTCGGGAGTCCCGGCCTGTCGCAACAGCCACATGAGGCCTCTGGACGACCAGATTCTCGGGCCGGACGACCAACGCTGCGAGGGCATCCTCATCCAGGCCGTGTTGAGCGGGAAGCTGGACTGCGCCACGATCAGAGGTCAGGACGTCACGGCCCGCCCCGCGAGTCACCGTGCCGCGCAGGACATTGGAGTCACCGAGAAACTCTGCGGCGAACAGGGTCCGAGGACGCTCGTACAGCTCCTCGGCCGGTGCGACCTGCTCGATTCGACCGTCGTTGAACACCGCGATCCGGTCGGACATGACCAGAGCTTCCTCTTGGTCGTGGGTGACGAACACGAACGTCACACCCGTCTCGCGATGGATCCTCTTGATCTCGAGCTGCAGCACCTCGCGCAGTCTCTTGTCCAGAGCGCCGAGAGGCTCATCGAGCAGCAGCAGCTTGGGCCCAAACACGAGCGCACGAGCCAGCGCGACCCGCTGCTGCTGACCACCGGAGAGCTCGCGCGGGTAGCGGTCGGCCAGATCGGTGAGTCCGACCACATCGAGGACCTCGGTGACCCTTCTTGCGCTTTCACTCTTGGAGACCCTGCGCTGCTTGAGCGGGAAGGCGACGTTGGCCGAAACCTTCAAGTGCGGGAACAGCGCATAGTGTTGGAACACGACGCCGACCTCGCGCTTCCACGTCGGCACACCGTTCAGCGGTCGGTCGCCCAGTACGATCTGGCCATCATCCGGTTCGACGAACCCGGCGATAGCGTTCAGAGTCGTGGTCTTGCCTGACCCGCTCGGTCCAAGCAGCGTGATGAACTCGCCGGGTGCGATGGTCAGGTCGATCCCGTCGAGCGCGTTCACATCTCCGTACCGCTTGGTGAGGCCGGTGATCTGTACTCCGATCCCATGGTTGGACATCAGTGCTACCGCCTGTTCTGTGCACGAGTGAGGAATCCCACTGCGACGATGAAGATGCTCGTGACCACCAGCAGCATGGTCGACGCGGCAGCGATCGTAGGATCGACCTCGGAGGTCACGCTCTGGTAGATCTGGATGGGTAAGGTCCTGGAGAAGGGGCCGGCCAGAAACAACGACACGATCGCCTCATCGAACGAGGTGAGGAACGCGAAGACTGCTCCGGTCAGAACACCCGGCGCGATGAGCGGGACCGTGACCTGGCGGAACGCAGCCCACGGCCCGGCTCCGAGGCTCCACGCGGCCTGGACCAGTCGTCGATCCAGACTCTGCAGCGACGCCGAGACGGCGACGACCACGAACGGTACGGCCAACACGGTGTGCGCCAGTACATAGCCCCAGAACTCCTGCGTCAGGCCCAGGCGCAAGAAGACGTAGTAGATGCCGATCGCCGTGATGACACCTGGGACGATCATCGGCATCAGCAGGAACGCGCGGGCAGGCATGCGCCACCGTCCGGTCCCGGACGTGAGAGCCATGGCGGCTGCCGTACCGAGCACTGTGGCCAGCAGCGCCACCACCAGACCAATACGCAGTGAGTACGTTGCGGCATCCAGCCAGGCCGGGTTCTCGAAGAAGTTGCGATACCACTGCATCGACCAGTCTTGTGGCGGGAATTGGAAGCTCCGCTCGCCGGTGAAGCTCAGCGGCACCACGACCAGCGTCGGTCCCATCAGGACCAGGGCAACCACCGCGGAGAAGGCGACGAGCAGGATACGAGAAGGACTCCACGTGAAGCGATTCATCGCGTCTCCGTCCCGAGAACTCTCGTGTACCGGCGAGTGGCCAGCGCCACGAGGCCCATCAAGATCAACGTGACGACCAGAACCACGGCGGCCATCGCTCCTCCGCGACCGAAGGCAAGCAGCTCGCTGACCTGGATGGCGATCTGCTGCGACACTAGGCTGTTGCCCGGGCTTCCGAGCAGCGCCGGGGTGAAGTAGAAGCCCAGGGTCAAGATGAAGACGATCGATGTACCGGCCAGGATCCCGGGCACAGCGAGCGGAAGGTAGATCTTGACGAAGGCGCTCATTGGTCGGGCTCCAAGGCTCTGCGCTGCGTCGAGCAACCTCCTGTCGATGCCGGACAGGCCCGCGTACAGCGGCAGGATCAGGAACGGCAGCAACACCTGCATGGCTCCGATGGTCACTCCGGCGGTGGCCCCCAGCAGTCTGACCTCAATCCCCATACTTGTCAGTACCGACTGGACCGGGCCGGAGTCTCGGAGAAGGACGACCCAAGCGAAGGTACGCACGACAAGGTTCGACCAGAACGGCAGCAGGACGAAGGCGATCATCACCAGACGCATCCGAGACCCGACCAGTGTCATCAGGTAGGCGTATGGAAAGCCGAGAGCCAGACAGGCCAACGTCACCAGTGCCGCGACCCCGAAGGTCCTTCGCAGAATGTCCATCTGCGCACTGCTGCCAAGGAACCAGATGTAGTTGGCCAGAACGCCGCCCGAACTGGCGTCGAGGAACTCCGTGAAGCTCAGCCGAAAGATCTGCAGCAGTGGATAGCCGAAGACACCGGCGACGAAGAGCAGCGGCACGACGATGAGCAGCGCCGCACCCCACCGTCGCCCGGACGGCCGTGGCCCGGGAGCCCTCCCGCGTCCAGCCGTCTCTGATCGTGGCCCGGCCATCCAACACCTCGTCCCTTGGTCGTCGCATCAGTCATATCGGAACGTCGCAGTCAGGAGACCGTAGACAGGGGTGATCCCCTGCACTCGCGCTGTCTCTGGACTCAACCCGACTGGGGGATCGATCCAGGCCCTACGGAATCGCACCCACCTGGGGGAGGTCAGCAGGTCGCTGGTTCACTACGATCGCCTCATGAGACCGGGGACATCCGCCAAGGCAGGCTCGATCACCGTCCCCGATGACCCCGTGGGAGCACGCGAGCGCATCCTCGGAGCTGCCATTCGGTACTTCCAGCAGTACGGCTACGAGGGAACGTCCGTGTCCCGGATCGCAGCCGCCGCTGGCATGACACCGGCGAACATCTACTGGCACTTCCCGTCTAAGCACGACCTGCTCGCCGAGGCTCTCCACTCGCTGTACAGCGTCGCCTTCGAGGGGCTGGCTGCGGCCGCCCAGAACGGCACTGCCGAGGAACGGCTGGTCAACTACGCCCGCGCGTACGTCCGGATGCAGTTGACCGAGCTCGACGCGAACTGCAACTTCGGCTACGCGAGCCTGGCCTCGTCGTTGAGCAGCGAGAAGCAGCGCGAGCTGCTGCGGGCGGGGAGACCCTACCTGGACCTGCTCCGCGAGATCCTCGAGCAGGGCCGCACCGAGCAGGTCTTCCAGATCAAGGAGCCGACGGTCACTGCGTTCGCCATCTCGACGATGTGCGAGTACATCTTCACCTGGTACCGAGCCGATGGCCCTCTCACAGAGGACGAGGTCGGCGACCAGTACGCCGAGCTCGTGCTGCGGATGGTTCGCGGCTGACATCTGCCAGTTCGGTCCGGAGCTTGTCGCACGCATCGCTCCGCCGTCCTCGGCTGCTCCCGGACAGGACACCTGACTTCGTGTCCACGCATCCCCCACGTGGGTTGATCGGCTGGGACGCCCCGCCCTCGCTGGCAGGACGGTGTCACTGTGGCCGAGAACGCCGCCGAGTCATCGGTTCGTGTATCCAGGCTCGGCACTCGCAGAGCCGTCGAGACGGAGGAGCAGCATGCGCATCGTGATCGTGGGAGGGGCCGGCGACATGGGACGAGTCGCCTGCCGGGCGACGGTTGAGGACCCGGAGATCGAGTCCGTTCTCATCGCGGATCGAGACGCATTCCGAGCCGCCGAGCTGGCCACGACGTTGGGCTCCAAGGCTTCGGCGACTGCACTCGACATCACGGACGCCGGTGAGCTCGTAAACACCCTGCGCGAGGCAGATCTCGTGCTCAACACCGTCGGTCCGTTCTACTTGTTCGGCCCACCCGTTCTCGAAGCAGCGATCGAGGCCGGATGCCACTACGCGGACATCGCGGACGACTGGGAACCTACGTTGGAGATGCTGCGGCTCGACGACGCAGCCAGGGAAGCAGGGATCATCGCCCTCATCGGGATGGGAGCGTCCCCCGGACTGTCGAACCTGCTGGCGGCGGGAGCACATCGTGAGCTCGACTTCACGCAGAAGCTGCACACCGTCTGGCGAGGGGGCTCGGGCGTTCCGAAGGCACCGGAGAATCCTGACGACGTCAGGCCCTCAGCAGCGATCGACCACTGGATCCACAACCTCGCCGAACCGATCCGCATCTGGCGCGACGGTGAGGCGCAGCAGGCCGACGCCCTCGAACAGCTCGAGGTCGAGGTCCCCGGCATCGGCGCGGCTCCGGTCTGGACGTGCGGCCATCCTGAACCGATCACCCTGCCCATCGCGTTCCCGGAGATCAGCGAGTCGCTGAACCTGATGTTCGCCCGCCCCGGACTCATCGACGCCGCGCGGGCAGTGCGTGACCGCGTTCGAGCCGGCGAGCTCAGCGTCGCCGAGGGCAGCAAGGAGTTCATCCTGTCGTCCGGTCGGCGTGGACCGGACGCCGGTCCCGTGCCGGACTTTCCGGGCGTCTTCGCCTACGCCGAGGGCACTCGGGACGGTCGACGCGTTCGTGTCACCGTCAGCACCAACGCCTTCCCGGAAGGTGGCATGGGCGAGTCGACCTGCATCCCCCTCGCGATCGCGGCGGGCATGGTCGCACGGGACGAGGTGAAGACCCGCGGAGTGATGGGGCCCGAGGCGTGCATCGACCCCGAGGTCATGTTCAAGCGCCTCGTGCCGTACTCCGGAGCCCGTGAGGGCGAGCCGCTGCTGGACGTGCGGATCGCACCGATCGACGACTGACCCGACGAACCTGCCGATCCTCAGACATCCCAGCGAGGAGAGGGCGGACCCCACAGGGCCCGCGTGCTGTCGGACGCTGTTGTCAAAAGGCGCTGGGCTCGACGTCGCGGCACAGCGGCTCACGGCGAGCCGCGACAGCCAGCCACGCGCCGACCTTCGGCAGCTCGTAGGCGAAGAAGTACCGCATGGCCGCCGACCTGCCGGCAGCCTGGGCGTGCGACGAGGCGGCCGCGGCGACCGCCAGGTCGAGATGGATCCAGGCCATGACGACGTGACCGAAGCCCTGCAAGTACGGCGTCGCGTTGGCCAGAGCCTCGCCGGGATCTCCCGTCGACCAGGCCGCCGTCGTCGTCTCACGCAGAGCGGTCCACGCGTCGTCGAGCGCCGCGGCCTCGGAGGTCATCCCAGCGGCGGCCGCTCGCCGTGAGGTTGCGGAGAGCTCGAGACCGAGACGCGTGAGCAGGGCTCCGTCGTCGATGCGCACCTTGCGGCCGAGCAGGTCGAGCGCCTGGATGCCGTGAGTCCCCTCGTGGATCATGTTGAGTCGCTGGTCGCGCCAGTACTGCTCGGCCAGGTACTCCCGGGTGTAGCCGGCGCCTCCCATGACCTGGATCGCGAGGCTGTTGGACTCAAGACACCACTCGCTCGGCCAGCTCTTCACGATCGGGGTCAGGATCTCCAGCAGCTGCGCTGCCGACCGTGCCTCCTCGTCGTTACCGGTCTGCTGCTCGTCCAGCAGCTTCGCGGCGTAGAGCGCGAGGGCGACGGCTCCCTCGCTGTAGGCCTTCTGCGCCAGGAGCATCCGGCGCACGTCGGCATGCTCGAGGATGGGCTCCTGAGGTGCGGTGGCGTCCTTGCCACTCACGGTTCGCCGGCGTCCCTGGTGCCGTTGCTTGGCGTAGTCGAGGGAGAGCGCGTACCCGGCCAGACCCACGGCACCGGCGCCGAGACCGATCGCGGTCCTCGCGGCGTTCATCATGTGGAACATCTGTCGCAGACCGTCGCCGGCCTCCCCCACGAGGTAGCCGACGGCACCGGGTCGCCCACCGGGGGTCTGCGTACCGTCACCGAACTCGAGGACGGTGTTGGGTATGCCCCGATTGCCCAGCTTGTGGTTCAGTCCCACGAGCGTGACGTCGTTGCGTTCCAGCAGCACCCCCTCTGCGTCGACGACGATCTTCGGCACGATGAACAGGGAGATCCCGCGCGCGCTCGGGTCCACCGCACCATCCGGTCCGGGGATCTTCGCCAGGACGAGATGGATGATGTTCTCCGTCAGCTCGTGCTCGGCGGCGCTGATCCACATCTTTGCCCCGCGGACCCGGAAGCGCGGACCGAGGGGGTCATCGGCATGGTCCTCACCGTCGGGAACCGCCTTGGTGGTGATGTCGGAGAGCGACGATCCCGCCTGCGACTCCGACATCGCCATGGTCCCGGCCCACCGGCCCGCGAGCTCCGGTTCCGCGAAGACGCGCTTCTGGGCCTCTGTGCCGTGCGCGAGGATGAGGGACGCATTCGCCTCCGCGAGCATCGCGGGCACGAGATTGCCGCCTGACGCCCCGAAGATCACCTGCGCCGCGGCGTCGACCATCCTCGGCAGCTGCATCCCGCCACGCTCGGCGTCGTGGGTCGCCGACGACAGGCCGAGCGTGGTGTAAGCGTCCCACGCGGCGTGCGTCTCAGGTGGCAGCACCACGGCGCCGTCGGGGTCGATGAATGGCTCCGCCAGATCGCTGACCCGGTTGGCCGGCTCGAAGGTCGCCGCAGCGATGTCGGACGCCGTGCTGAGCAGGTCACGACAGCTCTGCGACGAGTGGTCGGCGAAGCGAGGCCGACTCAGGAGCGACTCCAGGTCGAGCCACTCCGTGCACAGGAACTCGAGGACGGGCAGCAGGTGGCGCTGCAGGACGGTCCCGGTCACCGGCGGCGTACGCGGTCCGAGGCACGGGCTCCGGAGCCCGTCACCGGATCGATGCGTCCTGCTCGTCGAGACCTCACCGGTTCAGGCCACCAGACCGAGTTGTTGCGCGCGGGACGCTGCCTGCGCGCGGTTGCGCACGCCCAGCTTGCGGTAGACGACGCTGGTGTGCTGCTTGACCGTGTGACGGGAGAGGTTCAGCGCTGACGCCACCTCGGGGTTGCTGAGCCCCGCCACGAGGTGCCGCAACACGTCCATCTCGCGCCGGGACAGCAGCGCATTGGGCTCCTCGAACTGCTCGCGCGGGAAGACCCGGGCTCCGTCGGCCACGCGATGGACCACGTTGACCACGGCCTCCGCGGGAAGATTCAGCGACAGGAAGCCCACGGCCCCGTGCGCCTGAGCCAGGGACCTGGCCACCCGACCCTGACCGGACATCAGGACGACCTTCGCCATGGGCAGGGCGACCTTGGCATCGCGGCAGAGGCTCAGCCCGGACTCCCCGTTGATGGAGGAGCTGACCAGGAGGATGTGCGGCTGCCGACGGCGCGCGATCTCCATCGCGGTGCTCGGCGTCGCCGCGCCGAGACAGGACGAGACCCACGACTGGCTGGTCAGCAGAGACCGCAGTCCGGCCTGTACGACCTCGCTCTCGTCGACCACGAGTATGCGCTGGGGCCGACAGCGGTCCGAGTCAAGATCGCAGGGCTCAAGATGCCGACGGGTGGGGTGTTCCACAGTCACTGTCATGCCGGGACCGTCCTCTTAAATGATCGTTCAGGTGAACTTAAATGAATGATCAGTCAGGGGTCAAGGGTTTTCCGTAGAGCATTTCTGCGAGCCCCCCGGTCGGGTGTTCTTGATCGGCGACGAGCACCGTGCCGGCGGGCCCCTCCTACGGTGTGGGCTTCAACGAGCCGACCACGACCCCTGGAGGAACCCGATGTCCGAGAAGAAGCTGCGCGTGATCGTGGTGGGAGGCGCCGGGTCGATGGGCCGCTGGGCGGTGCGGACCATCGCCGCCCTCGACACGGCAGGGCTGCTGACCGTCGCGGACATCGACGCCGAACGAGCCGCGCTCACGGCACGCTCGGTCGCGGGACCGTGTGCACCCATGACGCTCGACGCCACCGACCCTGCAGCCATGCGACGTGCCTTCGCCGACCACGACGTGGTCGTGAACACCATGGGGCCTTTCGCCCTCTTCATGCGACCCATCCTCGAGGCGGCCCTCGACAGTGACTGCCACTATCTCGACATCAACGACGATTGGCAGCCGACGCTCGAGGCCTTCGATCTCGATGAGAAGGCCCGCTCCCGGCAGCTGCACGCGGTGATCGGTCTCGGGGGCAGCCCCGGCGTGACCAACCTCTGCGCCGTCATGGCGGCCGAACGCCTCGATGTCGTCGAGGAGCTCCACACCGGGTGGAAGATCAGCGCCGCCACTATCGTCGATGAACCAGACTTCCCCGCTCCGACGGCCTCGGCTGCCATGGATCACTGGATTCACCAGTGCAGCGAGCTGATCCGCGCCCGCGAGGGCGGCCGAGACACCGACGTCCAGCCCGTTCAGCCGGTCGAGCTCGACTTCCCCGGCCGCGGCCGGGTGGTGGCGTACACGATGGGCCATCCCGAGCCCATCACGCTCACGCGGTCGTTCCCCGAGCTCACGCGCTCCCTCAACCTCCAGTCGGGTCCGGCGTGGCTCCTCGACGGGCTCCGCGCCATCGGCGGCGACGTCGGAGCGGGCACGATCTCACTGCAGGAGGGCATCCGGCGGATGGGCGAGCTTCCTCGACCGGCCGAGAAGGGTCCGCGCGACCTCCTGCCGATCGAGTGGGCGCTCGCCATCGGGACGAAGGACGGCGCACCCCGGTCCGTCGCGGTCTATCCAGAGCACTTCCATCCCGCGCGCATGGGCGGCAACACCGGCGTCCCCGTCGGCATCGGGGTAGAACTCCTGCGCCGCGGTGCTCTGCTCGAGACCGGCGTGCACGCTCCGGAGTCGGCGATCCCGACCCGTCAGTTCTTCGACTTGCTCGCCCCGCTGACGGACGAGAGCCTATCGGGCTGGGACGATCTGATCGCGCTGGTCGAGGCCTGATTCCTCGGTCGATGAGAGGCCGTCCGACGGGTCCGGCAGCGATCTCGCCGGACGGCCTCACTGCCGCTCCTGCCGCCGCGGACTCCGCGGCGCGCCAGCCCACGAAGTCAGTGCCCGGCGCCGAAGACCACCCGGCCGGGGGAGGCGCGCGCGACGATTCCCAACCATGCTGGGGTCATGTCGACTTCACCACGCCTTGGGATCTACGGCGCGGGCAGGACCGCCGCAGAGCTCGTGGCCGCGCTCCCGGAGATCGGGGGGGTCCTGACGACGGCGGTGGTCCACTCATCGACCAAGGCAGGGCGAGACATCGGCGCGCTGACCGGTCAGGGCCCGACCGGTGTCCTCGCGACCCACGATCTCTCGGCCGCGCTGAGTGCGGGGGAGATGGACGTCCTGCTGTACGCGGGGCTGGTGGGCGAGCATCACGAGCACGTCATGACGGAGTGCGCCGCTGCGGGAATCGACCAGGTCCACGCGTGCTTCGTCGACCCGGCGAGCTCGATCATTCCCGACGTCCGGGACCGGATCGAGACGTCAGCACGCCTCTCAGGAGCTCGGATCGTCGGCACGGGGATGGTCCCCGGTCTGTGGTTCGACGTCCTGCCGACGCTGCTCAGCAGCGGACTTCCCGCACCCGTCTCGATCCGCGTGGAGCGCATCTCGGACATCTCCTCGTGGGGGACGGAGGTCCTGCGCCAGGAGTTCGGCGTCGGGACCACCGCATCGGGACGGTCGGCTCGCGCCGACAGCGTGCTCCGCGACTCAGCCCGACTGGTAGCCGGCGTCCTCGGCCTCGACCGTGAGCTGACCTCCCAGGGCCGTCCGATCACGGCCGATGACGACACTCGGATCGGCGGCATCTTGGTGCGCCGAGGGGAGGTCGCCGGATTTGACCAGAGCGTCGTCCTCGTCGACGAGGGCGCCGAACGACTGCGCCTGACCTGGCGGGGCCTCGCCGGCCCCGGGCCGGACGAGGCCCCCGCCGACGTCGTGGTCTCACTGACCGGCGGTGACGGCACCGAGATCACGGCGCGAGTGGCCGCCCCGCTGGATCCCTACCCCGGCACCGCCGCGCGGATGCTCCAGGCGGTCCGCGGCCTGCACGCCCTCCCACCCGGTCTGCACCCGCCGACCCACCTGAGTCTCGGATGACCACACCCGGGTCGCGGTGGCAACCGACTTCCGCACGCTCCGCAGTAGCTGTCGGAGGACGGAGGCATCCCCCGCATGTCTGCCAGATCGCAGCCGCAGGGACCGAGGTCGCTTGACGTCACGAGGATGAGCCGCACTCGATGACAAGGAGCCCCCCGATGAGACGTCTCGCCACCATCTTGAGCATCAGCTGCCTGACCCTAGCGGCAGCATGCAGCGGAGGCGCCAGCTCCTCCACCGAGGACGCGAAGTCCATCGTCTTCGTCAACTACGGCGGCGAGGCGGTGCAGGCGGCCGAGAAGGCCTGGTTGGAGCCGTTCAGCGAGGAGACCGGGGTCGACTTCCGCGTGGACTCACCGTTCGAGGCCGCGAAGCTCAAGGCGATGGTCGAGTCCGGCAACACCACGTGGGACATCGTCACCGTCGATCCCGGACTCAGCGCGAAGGAGTGCGGCAAGCTCTTCGAGAAGCGTGACCCCGACATCGACATGTCCGGCATGGACCCGGCGTTCGTCGCCGACGACTGCAGCGTCCCCGTCTACCCCCAGTCGGTCGTGCTGGTGTACAACAAGGACCTGTTCAAGGGCGATGACGTGCCGACGTCGGTCACCGACTTCATGGACACCGAGCGCTTCCCCGGCAAGCGGATCGCGTACAACTACCACACGACCCTCCCGGCTCTGTTGCTCGCCGACGGCGTCGATAAGGACGAGGTGTTCCCGTTCGACTTCGATCGCGCAGAGAAGGCCATCGACGGACTCGGCAGCGACCTCGACCTCCATTCGGATCTCGCGCAGGAGTCGGAGAAGCTGTCCACCGGAGACTTCGCGATGTGTCTGTGCTTCACCGGGCGTATCGAGCAGGCAGCGCGCCAGAACTCCGACCTCGAGATCGTCTGGAACGGGATCTTCCAAAGCTGGACCAGCGTGGCGGCAGTCAAGAACAGCAAGAGCCCCGCGTCGCAGCAGGAATTCCTGGCCTGGCTGGCCGACCCGGTCACGCAGGCACCGTTCTCCGAGCAGATGGCCTACCGCTCCGCCGCGAAGGACTCCGGACCCGAGGTGCCCGAGAAGTTCCGCCCCTACGTCTCCTCGACCAACGAGGATGCCGTCGGAGGCCACGAGGTGCTGAACGACGTCGAGTACATGCGAGAGAACCAGGATCTCGTGGTGCAACGCTGGAACGAGATGACGGCCGGGTGAGTGCCGTGCCACGGAGATCGACGCCCTGCCGCCGTACGCGGTGCGCACGGACCGGGCCGCGAAGCGGCCGTCCGCTGGCGAGCATCGACTCCGTGAGCCCGAGCGCCTCGTCCGCGGCGGGGTGAGACTGTGCCGATGAAACGGACGACCACCCACCTCGGAACATTCGAGATCGAGGTCGATGAGAACGACCGGCCGGTCGCGAGCAGGAACCTGCCGGACGACCCCGAAGGCGCAGCAGCCTCCGCCGGTCTGCACGAGGTCGTAGAACACGAGCTCCGGATCAAGCGTCCTCACGTCCGAGAAGGCTGGCTGCGACACGGCCCCGGTGGGGAGCGGCCCCGGCGTGGCGCGGAACGCTTCGTCGAGGTCTCGTGGGAGCACGCCTACGGCCTCGTCGCCACCGAGCTCGAACGCGTCCGGCACCAGCATGGGGACGCCTCCGTGTTCGGCGGCTCCTACGGCTGGTCGAGCGCCGGACGATTCCATCACGCCCAAAGCCAGATCCATCGATTCCTGGCGGTCGACGGCGGATACACCTCCTCGCGCCACAGCTACAGCGTCGGCGCCCAAGAGGTCGTCCTCCCGCACGTGATCGGCGGGTCGGGCATGGCCATGTTCGACTGGAACCCAGCGTGGGCCACGATCGCCGAGAACACCGAGCTGGTCCTCGCCTTCGGCGGGGCTCCCCTGAAGAACACCTTGGTGAACCAGGGCGGACTGCGCCGGCACCACGCGCAGGAGGCACAGCAGGCATGCGCGGACGCCGGCACCCGGTTCGTCTGCATCAGCCCGGTCAAGGACGACCTCGACGCGTCGCTCCGGGCGGAGTGGATCCCCATCCGGCCCGGCACGGACACTGCGCTGATGCTGGCAATGGCGCACTGGCTGATCACGACCGGACGCGAGGACGTGGACTTCCTGTCCAGGTGCTGTGTCGGCTACGAGAGGTTCCGTGACTACGTGCTCGGCAGGCACGATGGTCTGGCCAAGTCGCCACCATGGGCCGAGCAGGTCTGCGGCGTCCCGAGCGAGGTCATCGAGGAGCTCGCCGAGGACGCCGCGACGGTCCGGTCCCTCGTGTCAGTCACCTGGTCTCTCCAGCGGGCCCAGCACGGAGAGAGCACGTACTGGGCGGCGGTGACCCTGGCCGCGATGCTCGGGTCGATGGGTCGGCCCGGCGGCGGATTCGCCGCCGGGCTCAGCGCGACGCACGGCATCGGGATCCATCGCGGGTCCATGGGTGCTGCGAGCTTCCCTCGGGTCCGCAATCCCGTGGAGAGCTTCATTCCCGTCTCTCGCATCTCCGACATGTTGCTGTCTCCCGGGCAGCCGCTTGAGTTCAATGGGCAGGTCGTGACGTATCCGGACGTGCGCCTCGTC
Source organism: Aeromicrobium sp. CTD01-1L150 (assembly GCF_041951745.1). Taxonomy (GTDB): domain Bacteria; phylum Actinomycetota; class Actinomycetes; order Propionibacteriales; family Nocardioidaceae; genus Aeromicrobium. Next base: position 158,288 of record NZ_CP169555.1, on the reverse strand, counting down.
TACTGGGCGGGAGGCAACCCGTTCCACCATCATCAGGACCTCAACAAGCTACTGCGAGCCTGGAACGTTCCCGAGACCGTGGTCGTCCACGACTCGTGGTGGACGCCGGTCGCGCGCCACGCCGACATCGTCATCCCCGTGGCGACGACCCTGGAGCGGGACGACATCGTCGCCGGCAGCAGGGACACGGCGCTGCTTCCGCTGCGGCGAGTCGTCGAACCAGTCGCGGGCGTCCCCACCGACTTCGAGGCGTTCGGTCAGATCGCTGCGCTCCGTGGTCGCGGCGACCAGTTCGACGAGGGACTCACCGAACAGCAGTGGATCGAGCGTCTGTACGAGGAGACGTCCCGACGCGTCCGTGAGCGCGGCGTCGACCTGCCGTCCTTCGCCGAGTTCTGGGAGTCGGAAGGCGTGTCCGTGCCCCTGGCCACCCCCTCCCGGTGGGACGTCTTCGGGGACCTGCGCGCCGATCCGGTCGCCCACCCGCTGCAGACACCCTCGGGACGGGTGGAGATCTACTCCGCGACGGTCGCGTCGTTCGGCTACGAGGAATGCCCGGGCCATGCCTCGTGGCAGGAGCCGGACGAGTGGCTCGGCGGTGCCGATCGCGACGGGGCAACCCTCCATCTGCTCTCACACCAACCGAAGGGGAAGATCCACAGTCAGCTGGACTTCTCCGAAGCGAGCCTGCGTCACAAGGTCGATGGCCGCGAGGCCGTCCGGCTGCACCCGGACACGGCGGCAGCACTGGGGATCGCCGACCGCGACGTCGTCCGCCTGTCGAACCGACGCGGCTCCTGTCTGGCCGTCGCTGTTCTCGTCCAGGACCTGCACCCCCGCGTCGCCTTGATGGCCACCGGCGGATGGTGGGACCCCGAGCAACCGGGAGTTCACGGGTCGACCTGCCTGCAGGGCAACCCGAACGTGCTGACCTCGGACGTCGCGACCTCCCGTCTTGCTCAGGCGACGGCTGCCCAGACCTGCCTGGTGACCATTCGACGCGAAGCCGCCCCCATCCCTTCACGAGCCCATCGGCCGCCGGAGACCGTAGGCGCGGACGACGTCGACGGCTGACCGCCCCGAGGTTCTCACCTCCTCGACGACCGACACCGACGGACGCCGCAACGAGGACCACGTCGCCCAGTCACCCGGCTGGGTGCTTCTTGCGCCGCACGAGCCCGTTGAGGACGAGGCCCTTGGAGGATCACGACGCACCGTACGGACCGTGCGCGTGCACCCGATCCGAAAGGAACCCCCATGACCTCAGCGACGAACGGCCTCGACGACGAGTTCGACCTCACCGGTCGGCGCGCTCTGGTGACGGGCGCCAGCCGCGGCATCGGCCGAGCGATCGCCTCGGCCTTCGCCCGTCGGGGCGCCTCGGTGCTCGGGGTGGCGCGGAGCGCCGACAGCCTCGCCGAGACGATGGCCTCCGCCGACGACCTTCCCGGGAGCATCGACGTCCTGACGGCCGACCTGCGCTCCCCCGAGTCCATCGCCCACGCGATCGAGGAGGCGAGCAACCGACTCGGCGGTCTCGACATCCTGGTCAACAACGCCGCCGACGACCACGAGTCGAAGATCGAGAACACAGACCTCGCCACCTGGCAGCGCGTGCTCGAGCTCAACCTGCAGTCCTGCTTCCTGCTCACCCAGGCAGCGTCGCCCTACTTGAAGGATGAGGGCGGCGGCAAGGTCATCAACGTCTCCTCGATGCTCGGCACGGTGGCCGTCCGCGAGGACGTCGCCTACATCAGCGCCAAGCACGGGCTGATCGGCCTGACTCGCGCCACCGCGCTCGAGTGGGCCCGCAAGAACGTGCAGGTCAACGCCCTCGCTCCGGGCTTCGTCGAGACCGAGATGCTCGCCCCTGCGCTGGCGGACCCCGACATCGCGGCGTACATGCGCCGCAGCACCCCCGCCGGGCGAGTGGCCCAGCCGGAGGAGATCGCGTCCGCTGCCGTCTTCCTCGCCTCCGCCGGCTCCGACTTCATGACGGGCCAGACCCTCGTCGTCGACGGCGGGTATACGGCTCAGTGAGCCGACCCCCTCGCACCATTTCCCGAACCACCCTCACGACCCGTAGGAGTCCCACATGACCGTCCACCGGATCAAGCCCGAAGGGCTCGCCCCCGCCCACGGCTACGCCCACGCCACCGTCGCCACCGGATCGACACTTGTCCACGTCGGCGGGCAGATCGCCATCGACCTCGAGGGCAACGTGCCCGACCCGGGGGACTACCGAGCCCAGGGTGAGCTGTCGCTGCGTCACCTCGTGACGGCGCTCGAGGCGGCCGGCGGCACCGCGGCGGACCTCGCCTACATCACCGTCTACATCGTCGACCTGGACCCGGCTTCCCAGGACGAGGTGTTCGCCGGATACGGAGCCACCGCAGCCGAGCTCGGGGTCAGGTCCACCGGGCTCGCCGTCATCGGGGTCTCCGCCCTCGGCCACCCTGAGGCACTCGTCGAGCTGACGGCGACCGCGGTGCTCGACTGACCCGACGTCGTGACCCCCTCACGCCGAGCTCACACGCTGCATCCAGTGCAGTCGGGCGCCCCCGACTGCACTGGGTGCCAGGAAGAACTCCGCCCATCCGCCGTGATCGGGATGGTGGCCGATGGTCGAGGCCCCTCGGCCGGCGAGCAGCTCGGCACAGGTATCCAGCCGGTCCGTCTCGAACGAGACATGGTGCAGGCCTCCTCCCGTGCGGTCGAGGAACCGGGTGATCGCCGTCGTCGCGTTCGAGCGAGGTGCGACCGCCTCCATCAGGACTCCTCCGGGTCCCGGGAGCCAGGCCCAGACGATGTCCAGCGCCTCGTCCTCTCCGGAATCCACCACATCGCCGTCGAACGACCGGCTCAGACCCCTGACGAGATCGTCGTACCGCGGGGCCGGGACGACGATGCCGATGTGGTGCAGGGCCTCGGGCGCCTTGTTGTCCTCGGTCATGGAACTCCTCCGTGCATCGAGTGGCGGGATCGCGAGACCGACGCGGCCCTGATCCCCGGCCGAGGCAGCCGATCACACATCGCGAGCTCGGACCGGACCTCGGCACGACGTCCACCCGGTCGGGGGACGGTCCGCTCCGGCCGACGACCACCCGTCGTGCTGCTCTGCACCACCGGTGCTCCCCCGGGCGGGCGCTGGTTCCCCCGCCGCTCTTGCCCGGTGGGCGCACGCCGGTCAGGCTCACCATCGGAAGCAGTCGACTGGACGAGAAAGGTCATCATCGATGACACGGCATGCTGAGGCCCTGGCGAAGGTCACCGCTCCCGGAGCGCCGTTCGAGCTGACGTCGTGGCACCGTCCGGACCGAGGCGTCGACCACCTGTTCACCCACGCCCCGGCGACGCTGCGCGAGATCTACAACGATGCTCAGGCTCATGGCGATGCCACATTCCTCGTCCACGGCAGCGAGCGTCACACGTTCACCGACGTCATCGCCGCAGCAGACGCCTTCGCGGCCGCCCTCGTGAGCCGGTACGGAGTCACGAAGGGCGACCGTGTCGCGATCGCCATGCGCAACTGTCCCGAATGGGTCGTGGCCTTCCTCGGCATCACGTCGGTGGGAGCCATCTGCGTCTCACTGAACAGCTGGTGGACCCCCGACGAGCTGGCCTACGCCATCGAAGACGCCGGACCCTCAGTCCTCGTGGCCGACGAGGCGCGGGCGGACCTGCTCCAGGACACCCTCCACACACGCGGCGTCCCCCTCGTCGTCGCCCGCGCGAGCGTGGACCGGGCCCACGCCGACCGGTGGGAGGACGTGACCCCTCCTGCGGCGGCGCCCGACGTCGACATCCGGCCCGATGACGATGCCACCTTGCTCTACACGTCGGGGACGACGGGGCGCTCCAAGGGAGCGGTCTCCACGCACCGTGCAGTCGTCCACGCCCTGTGGGGCGTGGCCGCCCAGGAGGCCGTCGAGGCGACGAAGCTCGCCGACGCGTTCCCCACCACGACCGGCCAGTCCGGAGCTCTCCTCGCCGTTCCCCTCTTCCACGTGACCGGATGCGTCGCGGTCATGCTCGGTGCGCTTCGCGGGGGGCAGAAGCTCGTCATCATGCCCCGTTGGGTGCCCGAGGAAGCTCTTCGACTCATCGAGACCGAACGCCTCACCTCCTTCGTCGGCGTACCCACGCAGTGCTTCGACCTCGTGAACCATCCGCGTCTCGACGACTACGACACGTCGAGCCTGCAGTGGGTCGGCGGCGGTGGATCCGCGACGCCGCCGGCGCTGCTCACCCAGCTCCGGCAGCGGCTCCCGGCCACGGAGCCCAGCTTCGGATACGGGATGACCGAGACGAACGCCCTCGGCCCGGCGATCTGCTGCGACGAGGCCCTCGAGTTCCCGGACAGCGTCGGATGGCTCGCTCCGTCGATGCGCGCGGAGATCCGTGACCCGCACACGTTCGAGCCGCGGCCCACCGGCGAACGCGGCGAGCTCTGGGTTCGAGGTCCATCGCTGATCCGCGGGTACTGGAATCGGCCGGAAGAGACGGCGGAGACGTTCTCCGACGGCTGGCTGCGCACGGGTGACATCGGACATCTCGATGCGGACGGCCGGATCTACATTGACGACCGGCTCAAGGACATGGTCGTCCGCGGCGGCGAGAACGTGTACTGCGCCGAGGTCGAGGCGGCAATCTACGAGCACCCCGACGTCTTGGAGGCGGTGGTCTTCGGGGTGCCGGACGAGCGCCTCGGAGAGACCGTCGCGGCGGCCGTCGTCACGTGGCCCGACCGTCGGCTGGACCGCAAGAGCCTCCTAAACTTTCTGGCCACGAGGCTCGCCGCGTACAAGACCCCGACCACGATCGAACTCCGGACCGAGGCGCTGCCCCGCAATCCCTCGGGCAAGTTCGTCAAGACGAGCCTGAAGAACCCCGGCTGACGATCCGGCGGATCAGCCTCGACGAGACGCGCGATAGTCGAAGTAGTCGTGCTGTCGGGTGATGATTCCGTGCCGCACGGTCACGAAGGTCGATCCGCGGAGCGAGTGGGCTCCCTGCGAGGTTCGGCTTCGCTGCACCCATTCGATGCACGCGGACCGGCCATCCTCCATGACGGACTCCACCTGGACGGTGATCCCCTCCAGCTGCCGGCCGATCCCGGCGAGGTAGGGCACCACATCCAGACCGGTGATCGATCCGGAGAGAGGATCCCAGTACGTCGTCTCCTCTGAGTAGAACTCAGCCAGCTGCTGTTCATCACCCGTCGCCATTGCGGCCATCGCGGCTTGGAAACGGGTCAAGGGGGTGTTCGACATCTTCGGCGCCACCTTCACGTAGAACGACAGTCAGTCCGTCTTGGCAGCGTTGCGCCGGACGTGATGGAAGGCGGCCGCCGGATCCTGGTCCTGCGCGCCGCCTTCGATCGCTCGGCCGAGGTAGGTGATGAACGCTCCGGTGAAGAGACCGTCGATCCCGACCTCCTGCAACGCGAGCTGGCCTGCGTCGAGGTCGCGGTGAATCGCATGGATGGTGGCCTGCTCACCGGAGAGCCGACCTTCACGGATCCGGTCGGACGAGTCACGGATGCCGTCGAGGAGAACGTTCGCCATTCGCGTTGCTGCGGCTTCGAAGTCCTGAAGGCCAATGCCCGAGGTATCGGCGTAGGCAGCGGCTTCGAGATAGGAACCATAGGCCCCGTAGTAGAAGTGCCACAACGGACCCGACATGGACGCCGGCGCTCCCGGATCGTCGCCCACGAACAACTGGCCCGGAGCCAGTTCAGCGAGGGTGCCCTCCCACTCCTGGAACGACGCTTGCGACCCGCCATAGAGGATGCTCATCACGTCGGCGCCGAGCGCACGGGGATAGCCGAGGACGGACCCGGCCAGGTATTGCGCCCCGTGACTCTGGGCCCATTCCTGTTGCCGCCTGGCTTGGTGGGGTCCGCCGGTGCTCAGCTGGACGAGCATCTTGCCTCCCATGGCGGCTTCACAATCCTCGACCTCGAGCAGCTCACGCGAGATGCGGTAGCTGGGCAACGAGACGAGCACCGCCTCGACACCGGCGATGAGGCCGCTGACTGAATCGGCGACCACGGCGCCATCCACTGCCCGCGCCACCTCCCCAGTCCGGTTCCACACCGATACCTCGTGGCCGCGAGCAATCAGTGCGCGTGCGATAGCACCCCCCATCGGCCCGAGTCCGATCACTCCGATTCTTCTCACCATCACACTCCACCGGCGTTCTCGTCGTAGCGAACAAGGCCCCGTGAAGGGGCCGTCCTAGTCTCAGGTCCACGACCGCAAGACGGCCAACGGCATGGGTGGAAGTCCGCCCACTTGGGTGAGGTTGTTACATCCGGGCCGCTTTCTCGACCGCGACGAAAGGACAGGGACGCCTGCTCCAGAACCCGACCCCGCAATCCCTTCTCGCGAACCTCACGTGGTGGATGTCGACACGAGGTCGGGCGCGACCTCGAGAACCAGGAGTGCCGCCGCCACGTGGGTGGGGTTGTCCTCGACCTTCACCACGGATAGCTCATTGGCGCGAGAAACCCGGCGCTCGACCGTGTTTCGGTGCGCGTAGAGCTTGGCCGCCGTCCGGGTGGTGTTGAAACCACACTGAACGTAGGTCAGCAGGGCCTGCCGCAGCTCCTCGTCCGCCTCGGCCAACGGGCCGAGAGTCATGGTGACGAACCGTTGTGCGCTCGCACGGTCCCTCGTCAGGGTGTCGATGAGCTCGACGTCAGCGTAGTCCGTGAAGCGCCGGTCGGACCCTAGCCGAACGACCATCGCCTGGGCCGCGAGGGCGTCCAGGTGGCTGGACCTGAATCCCTCGAGACCCTGCCCGGACCTCCCGACGGCGGCATGGACCCCCTCGACGTTCGCCAAGACCCTCTCGACCTGATGGAGATCCGGAGCGTCGGTACCAGAGACCCACATCCAGCGCGAGGTCGTGCTGGCGCGGGCCACGAGGGCGCTCCGGCCAGCCGTGACCGAGCGCACCCCGGCGATCGCCTCGTTCAGGCCGTCGACCTGCTCGAGGTCATCGGCCCACAGGATGACCGCTCCGTGCCAGCGCGACATCCGATAGCTCAGGCGCCCCTCGGCGCGCTCCTGGGTCACGGGGGCTCCGTTGGCGATCAGCTGGATCATCGCGATCGCATCAGCGTCCGCGGTTCCCGTGCCGGTGGCGACGATGACCTCGCGCAGGGCCGTCATCGAGTCGAGGGCGTACTGCATCATCGATTGGGCTGACAGGTCGAGCACCTCCACGAGAACGTCAGGCGTTACGTCCTGCGCCACGCACACCTCGAGCCATCGGCGCCATCCGACCGCGAGCGCGGCCCTCCAACCCTCGGCGAAGTCCGGCGCGATGCCACGGGAGGCGAGGTCGCGGATGTAGGCCGATGTCCTCGGCCCGATGTACGGGTCCACCCGCTTCCCGGGTTGCTGAACGTTCGAGGTCAGCCACTGGACGGCGTCAGAGCGGTTGAGCTGCCGGTCCTCCTCGGCCAGCGACGCGTCCGACAGCAGGTTCGGCTCGTGCTGGGCGGCGCGGGCCGGCTCCGTCAGAGCGTCGGTGAGCTCTCCTGCATCACTCAGGAGCTGCTGGCACGACGACCGGATCGCGTCGGCGACATCGGGGCTGGGCAGCGGCCACAGTTGCTCCATGGAGTCAGTCTGCCCCTCGATCCCGCCTGCGCGCCGTTGACTACGCCGAGGATGCTTCCCTGACGCCGAGTCGTCGTGCGACGCACTCGGCGGTCCGCTGACCGGTGAGTACGGCCCCGTTCATGGTTCCCGCCCACTCGCCTGCGGTCTCGGTCCCGGCCCAGTGGATGCGGCCGTGGGGCTCGGTGAGGGCACTCGCGTAGGCCACGGACGAATACGGAGCTGCAACGGGATGCGGGCCACCGGGAGCGAACGGTTCCGCGCCCCAGCAGTGGTCGACGTAGTCGATGGGCGATTCGGCATCGGCACCGTACAGGTCGGCGAGCTGCCGAATGACCCGGCCGCGCCGTTCCTCGAGGCCGAAGCCGTCGAACACTCGAGGGTCACAGAACGCCATCAGCACCCCGGGGCCTCGGTCGTCCGGTGAGACGTCGAAGGTGATGAACACCGTCCCGGTGTCGGTCAGCGCTTCACCAGAAAGCCCCTGGGTCCGCCAGAAGGGTTCCTCGTAGGCGACGAAGGCCTTGCTCAGCGCACCCATGCGCCAGGTCCTGACGAGCCCCTCCGCCTTGTCCGGCAAGGAAGGCTGGAACTCGATGCCGGCACGGTGCTCAGGAGCCGTGGTGACGATGGCGTACTCGGCGCTGATCATGGTCGAGTCGGTGCAGACCGTGACGCCGCTGTCCTCCTGGATGATGCTGCGAACGGGTGCGTTCAGGACGATACTGTCGCCCAGCTGTCCCGCGAGTCGCTTGGCGATCTCCTGAGTGGTCTCGGTGATTCTGTCCTGTTGCGCTCCCCCGTCGACGTCGAGCATGTGATTCAGCCCGCCAGCGGCGCGTATGTAGCGCAGGACGTGCAGCAGGGAGACGTCCCCCGGGCTGCAGCCCCACTGCACCTTGCTGACGATCGTCATCATGGCCCGAGTGGTGGAGAGAGCATGCTTGCGGTCGAGCCACTCGCCGAAGGAGATCGCATCCAGCTGGTCGGCCCCCGGGGACTCCCAGGCGGTGTCGACGTCGACGGTCGAGGTCAGCTTCTCCAGCGCCATCTGCATGCGGGCCATGTCCGCCAGCGCCACGGGCGACATCTTGGGAATGGTGCCCTTGTAGGTGCTGCGCCGGCCGTTCGACCACAGCACGTTACGCCCTTCTGCGAACTGTCCGGTCGTAGTGCATCCCAGTCGGTGCGCGAGGTCGCGGATGGCCGTGTGTCTCCGAGAGACCCACGTGGCGCCGAGGTCAACCTTGACCCCGGCCACCTCGCCTGAGAGCGATCGCCCACCGACGCGATCGCGACCTTCCACCACCTGGACCGACAGTCCCATGCTCAAGAGCCGGTCCGCGGCGGCGAGGCCGGCGAAGCCCGCACCGACGATCACGACGTCCGCCGTGGTGCCGTCCGTCGGCGTGGTGGTGCTGTTCTCACGAGATCTGGACATGGTTGCCTCCCTCGCTCGCACGGCCCGCGTGGTGCGAGACGTACTGGGTGATGGGGTCGACGAGGGCCTCGGGGATGTGATGCCCCATGCCGGGGATGACCACGTGCTGAGCCGAGCGGATCGCCTGGACCGTCGCTGTGCCCCCACTGGGGGCGACCATCAGGTCGCGATCGCCATTGATGACCAACGTCGGGACGGCGATCCTGCCCAGCTGAGCGGTTCGATCTCCGGAGCGCTGGATGGCCTGGATCTGGCGCGCGACGCCCGCGGCCGGGTCGCCAGCGCTGCGATCCCACCCGCGTGCTGCGACGGCAGCCTCCGCTGCGTCATCGATCGGGTAGGCCGTCCCGGCGATGTGCCCGGTGACCCGCAGATGAGCGCGGACCGCGGATGTTCTGGTCCTCGGCGGCCTCGCAACCAGGAGACCGATCGTCGACAGTGCTGGCTGACCAACCTTCCTCGCCCCGGTGGTCGAGTAGATCGAGGTGAGGGAACGGACACGCTGCGGCTCTGACACGGCGAGCGTCTGCGCGATCATTCCACCCATCGATCGTCCGACCAGGTGGACCTGAGCGATTCCGAGATGGTCGAGAACGCCGAGACAATCCCTGGCCATGTCCGTCAGCGAGTAGGCGTCGCTGCGTGGGCGGGCGAGAACCTGGCGCCACAGGCCCGGCGCCGGGGTCGCCATGAAGGTGGACTGACCGACGTCGCGATTGTCCATCGTGACGACCCTGAACCCGCGGGCGACGAGTGAGCCGACGAACGAGTTAGTCCAGAAAGTGAGGTCCTCGCCCAGCCCGGCGAGGAGCAGGACCGCCGGATCGGCCTCGGCACCGATATCACGGAAGCAGACCGTCACCCCGGACGGAAGGGGCGCGTACTGCTCTGCGGGGGCCGAACCGCTGCCGTCAGACATGGGCCCGACGCCTCGTGCCGGGAAGCTGCGACGCCCGGCTGACGCCGAACCTCAGGTTCTCGTCAGCCACGGGTCCTCGTAGCGCCTTCGCGTCCTCCGGGTACGACATCGCCATCCGCCATGGTCCGTGCACCCCCTGCTTCGGCAGCACGTCCGCCCCGCGCTTGGCGTAGTTGGACTGGAGGTCCATGATCGGCCTGCGCGTCATCCCCGCTACAGGGACGGGAACAGCACTGTCGTGACCATGGGCGTCCATGTGGTTCACCAGGTCGATGAAGTAGCGGCACATGAGGCTCACCTTGAGCGTCCATGACGACGTCGTGTAGCCGATGGCCATCGCCCAGTTCGGGATCCCCGTGAGGAGCATCCCGCGGTAGGCGGTCGAGTCAGCGACGTCGATCTCTCGCCCGTCGACCACGATCGGCATCCCGTCGAAGAGCCGGAGGTTCAACCCGGTCGCGGTCACGATGATGTCCGCCTCCAGCTCTTCACCAGACGCCAGGATGATCCCGCGCTTGCTGAACCTCGTGATGGTGTCGGTAACGACAGAAGCCGCGCCCGCCTTGATCGCGTCGAAGAAGTCGCCGTCGGGCGCCAGGCACAGCCGCTGGTCCCACGGGTCGTACGGCGGGTTGAAGTGCTTGTCGACGTCGAAGCCCTTCGGGAGTCGTTTGATGTTGGCCCGGCGGATCAGTGAACGGCCAGCGTTCGGAAACGCACGGAGCCCCTTGACGACCGCACGGTCGAACCAGATGTTCTTGAACCTCGTCGCGGCGTACCCACGCTCCTCGCCGAGGAGTCTCGTGAGAGCCGTGGCGACGCCGTCGACGCGAGGGACCGCCACGACGTACGACGGCGTGCGCTGCAGCATCGTCACGTGCTGGGCGGCATCGGGTCCCGTGGCCATCGTCGGCACCATCGTGACCGCGGTGGCCCCGCTGCCGATGATCACGACCTTCTTGTCGCTGTAGTCGAGGGATTCGGGCCAGTGCTGAGGATGAACAACCTGGCCTGCGAAGTCCTCGCGGCCGGGGAACTCCGGTGAGTACCCCTGGTCGTACCTGTAGTAGCCCGTAGCGGCGAACACCCACCGAGCGCGGATCTTCTCGGTGCTCGTCACGCCGGTGGCCGGGTCGGTCACCTCGACACCGAGTGTCCATGTCGAGTCCTCCGAGGACCATTCCGACCTCACCACCCGGTGACGAAGCCTGACGAGGTCCGTCAGGTCGTTCTCCTCGACCGTCTCCTGCAGGTAGTCCCGAATGAGCGGCGCGTCCGCGATGGCATGCTCATGACGCCATGGCTTGAACTCGTAGCCGAAGGTGTGCAGATCGGAGTCCGAGCGGATACCCGGATAGCGGAACAGGTCCCACGTACCGCCGATGTCGTCGCGTGCCTCCAGCACGACGACGGACTTGCCGGGGAGCTCCCGGCGCACATTGGCAGCCGCACCGATCCCGGAGATACCCGCCCCGATGATCACGACGTCGAACTCCTCGACTGAGTCCAGTTCCTCGAGTGCCACGGCTGCTCCCAACGTTGTCGCTGTTCCCGGTGTGCTCCCGGAATCCCCACTGTCACCAGGGAGCGACCTCGACCTCAACGACAGCACGCACCGCCTTCAACGCAGCGAGGTGCAGGATGCACCGAATGTCGGTCCTGACCGGCGTCGCCGTTGACCAGCGACCTGGCGCCCACGATGGTCGGACCGACGGTCACGTCCGGTGACCGGGGTCGAGGCACTGAATAGCCCCGACCACACCGACAGGGATGCGGACGGACTTCCCGGTCCCGCGCCCGGACACCCAGTCACTGCGGCGCATCGGCCCCCGACTGGAACCGAGAGGAGCCACGACGGTGAAAGATCTACTCTTTCTCCTGGCCGACCTATGGCTGATCTTCGTCGGCCTGTACTTCGGGTGGGCATTCATCCGAAGGTATGACAACTACCTGCTCGGCCTGGAATGGATGGTCGTCGGGACGTCGGCCACCAACTTCCTGCTCTGGGCACTGCTCGGTGGCGACGACGCGAGTGCCTTCTACGACGTGGCGTTCTTCCTCGACGCGTTCTCACGGTCGGTCGGCATCACGCTCATCCTCGTCCTGGGCCTGATGGCGGTCACCCACCGGTACAAGCCGAGCCTGGCCGTCGAGATCAGCGTGTTCGGACTCGCCATCGCAGCCGGCCTCTACCTCCAGCAGTACCGGGACCAAGAGCTCGACATCGGTCCCGCGACGTTCTACGTCGTGGTCAACGTGCTGACCACGTTGTTCCTGGTGTACTTCGCCACGAGGCTCTGGGGCCTCGGCGCCAAGGGCCTGGCCGTCTGGACAGGGTTGGCCACAGCCGCCGCGTTTGTCATCGCGATCACCTACGACTTCTTCCCGCTCCCCTTCGACGACGACCAGCGGACGATCTTCTACACCGCCGCTCTGGCGACGTGGGGAACGCAGGGGTTCGTCTACTTCCTCGGCTACCGTGCGCTGCACGCTCACAACCTGGCCACCGACGCGCAAGAACACCAGGCAGAGAACGCGACGTCATGAGAACCGACAACGTGGAATACACCACCTTCAGCGGCTGGATCGACCCCCCATCAGACATCCTCCCCCCGCTTACCGAGGACCTGACGTGTGACGTGGCCGTGATCGGCGGGGGCATGGGCGGTATGGCGACGGCCCTACGGCTCGCAGAACGCGGACAAGACGTGGTCCTTCTGGAGGCTGAGTTCTGTGGCTACGGGTCCAGTTCCCGCAACGCCGGGCAGGTCGCAGGCGCTCCTGGAGGGGATCTCCGACTGCTCAGCCTCTTCTCCGGAAAGAAGATGCCCGGCATGGTGCGGCTGGCCGAGAACTCAGCCCGCTTCGTGGAAGACCTCATCACGACCCACGACATCGACTGCGACTACGAGCCCAACGGCATGGTGTTCGGCGCAGTGTCGCGTGGACAAATGTTCCGAGTACGCACCTTGGCCAAGATCCTTCACCGCGCCGGCGGTCATGGGAAGGTCGGCACGAGCGAGGAGCTTGGTATTCCCCGCGGGTTCGTGGGCGGGATGCGTGAGGGTGAAGGCGGGATGCTGAACCCGGGCAAGTTGGCCCGCGGAGTTCGTCGTGCCCTGCTCTCCTCGAATGCTCGAGTGTTCGAGAGGACCAAGGTCACTGACGTCACGCGGGACCATGGCCAGGTCGTCATCTCGACACCACGCAGCGACGTTCGCGCGAACAAGGTCGTACTTGCGACGAACGCATACTCGGGAGAGTGGGACGTCACGCCCAAGCGCCTCTCGGTGCCCATGTGGATCATCGAGGTGGAGACCGAGCCGATCGAGCCGGGGCGCCTCGACGAGCTGGGGTGGGACAGCCGATCCGGGATCGTGACCCAGCACCAGATCATGGAGAACTACCGGCTGACCTCTCGCAACACCATCGTGCTCGGCGTCCGGCGACTCGAGCGCGGCAAGACCTTCCCCCTCCCGGCGAAGGCGCCGGACCCGGAGCTCGTCGAAGAACTGGCATCCGCGTTCGCAACGCGCTTCCCTTCTCTGGCCGACGTGGCCATGGAGCGAGCGTGGGGAGGCTGGATCGCGATCACCTCATCCTGGCTCTCGATCGCCGGCGAGATCGACGGCAATATCTACTACTCGATCGCGTGCAACGGTCATGGGCTGGCCCAGGCGCCCTACGTGGGGTCATTGATCGCCGACCTGATCGTCGACGGATCGCGGCACGAAGACCTTGAAGGCATCTGGGCGAGCGCGCCCAAGTTCCCTCCGTTCATGATGATGGGACCGCTGGGATTACGCACCATCTGGGCCGTGGACCGGTTCAACGACCTGGTCAACGGCAGCAGACGAAGGGCCCGCCGCAGGACCGCCCCGACGACCTGATCGTCAACCGGACGACACGTCGTCTCACGACGTCACCCACATGTTCGATGCGCAACATACACACAGCACGGGGCTGCTTGTGCCACCCTTCGGCCGCCGCGCGACAGGTCAGTAGAACTCGCCTGCGGCGGCGCCGGGGGCCTCGGTCTCACGGGCCATGGGGGTGAAGCGCGAGTAGTGACCCTGGAAGCTGACTGCGACGCGGTTGACCGGGCCGGAGCGGTTCTTGGCCACGATGATGTCGGCCTCGCCGGGGCGTTCTGACTCACCGGCGCCGTGCGCGTCGGGACGGTTGAGCAGCATCACCATGTCGGCGTCCTGCTCGATCGAGCCCGACTCGCGCAGGTCCGACAGCTGCGGCGTCTTGTCCGTGCGCTGCTCCGAGCCACGGTTCAGCTGGCTGATCGCGACCACCGGGACGTCGAGCTCCTTGGCCAGCAGCTTGATGGCGCGGCTGAACTCCGAGACCTCGACCTGGCGGTTCTCCACCTTCTTGCCCGACGTCATGAGCTGCAGGTAGTCGAGCACGATGAGCTCCAGGCCGTGCTGCTTCTTGATCCGCCGCGCCTTGGAACGGATGTCCGGCATGGTCATGTTGGGCGAGTCGTCGATGGTGATGGGAGCGGAGTTCACCCGGGGCATCGCACGGGTGATGGCGTCCCAGTCGGTGTTGGTCATGCCGCCGCCGCGCATGTGGTGGATGGCCACCCGCGCCTCGGCGGACAACAGACGCATGGCGATCTCCTCACCCGTCATCTCCAGGCTGAAGATGGCCGACGGCTTGCCCTGCGCGATGGAGCACGCCCGCACGAAGTCCAGCCCCAACGTGGACTTGCCGACACCGGGACGCGCCGCCACGACCACCATCTGACCACCACGAAATCCCGTGGTGAGCCGGTCGAGGTCCGGGAACCCCGACGCGAGACCGGCCATCTCGCCGTCGCGGTTCTGGATGTCGTCGATCTCCTGGATCGTGTCCGGGATCAGTGCCGAGACCTGCCGGAAGTCGTCGATCGCCGCCGAACCATCGACCTCCAGCACCTCGGCCTGAGCGCGGTCGACCAGCTCGGCCAGCTCGCCGGTCTCCGCCCAGCCCATCCCGGCGATCTTCTGGCCCACCTCGATGAGGCGGCGCAGCACCGCCTTCTCACGGACGATCTCGGCGTAGTAGTCCGCGTTGGTGGCGATCGGGACACCGGAGACGAGCGTGTGCAGGTACGGGGCACCGCCGACTCGGGCGAGCTCGCCACGACGCTGCAGCTCCGCGGAGACCGTGATGGCATCGGCCGGCTCCCCCCGTCCGGCGAGATCGGTGACGGTCTCGAAGACGAGCTCGTGGGCCGGGCGGTAGAAGTCGCGTCCGTCGAGGAGCTCTCCGGCGACGTCGATGGCCTGCTTGCTCATCAGCATGGCACCCAGGACGCTCTGCTCGGCCTCGATCGCCTGGGGCGGGACCCGGCCCGTCGACGACTCCTCGTCCTGCGGCTCGGTCGGCGCCGCGTACAGGTCAGGCACGCTCACGACGCACCCCCCCAGACCGTCGAGCAGATGACCGTCGAGCAGATGACCAAGGAGCACGCACGCCGAGGTGACGCTGGGACGGCTCTGCGACTCTCCCCACACTCCAGCGGTGCGCCCAGCTCGCGCTCGCTCACAGGCCTCGAACTCCTCTCCATTGATGTCACCGTAGGGGTGGCCACCCACACTGCCGGGGAGGTCGAGTTGGGCCACGCCGACGCGTCACACTAGGACGGTGCGCGTCTCGATGAAAGACCTGTCCTCACACCCCGTGGGGACAAGTTCCCAGGATCTGTGGAAAACGCCGTCAGGGCTGTGCACAGTCCGTGGACAGCACTGTGGACGTTCGCCTGAGGTTCACCTACCAACATGCTCTGACCTGCACAAACATGAATACACGGGTGTGGAGTGAAACTGTTTCTGAGGGAGTTCTTCACCTTCGGCGGTCCTTGATCGACATGTCGACACGGGCCGCATAACACACGTTCATCCACAGGGAGAGGGTTTTGCTGAACACGTTCCACCCGGCTGATCGGCAGATCGCCGCCGTTGCCCTGCCGGCCTTCGTGGCGCTCGTCGCCGAGCCCGCGATGCTGCTGGCCGACACCGTCATCGTCGGCCGCCTGGGCACCGCACCGCTCGCCGGTCTGGCCGTCGCGTCATCGGTGCTGCTCACGGTGGTCGGGCTGTGCGTCTTCCTCGCCTACGCCACCACCGCCGGAGTGGGCAGGCGCCACGGCGCCGGCCGCCTCGCCGAGGCGTACGTCGACGCGATGGGCGGAGTATGGCTCGCCGCCGCCCTGGGCATCGTGATCGGCGCGGGCCTGGCCATCGGCGCCGAGACGGTGGCCGGCGCGTTCACCAGCTCCCCGGCGGTCGTCGACGAGGCGGCCGCCTACCTGCGGATCAGCGCGGCGGCCGCACCGGCGATGCTCGTGATGCTCGCCGCCACCGGCGCCCTGCGCGGCGTGCTGGACCTGCGCACGCCACTGGTGGTCGCGGTCTGGGCCAACCTGCTCAACGCCGCCCTCAGCATCTGGTTCGTGCACGGCCTCGGCTGGGGCATCCAGGGAGCGGCCATCGGCACCGTCATCGCCCAGTCCGCGGCGGCCGCCTGGCTCGTCGCAGTGCTCGTGCGCGGCGCCCGGCGCGCCGGCGCCGACCTGCGCCCGCGGATCGGGCACGTCCTGCGGGCGGCACGTGACGGTGCACCGCTGCTCGCCAGGACGGCGACCCTGCGCGTGGCGCTGCTGCTGGCGGTCGCGCTCGCCGCCCAGGTCGGGGACGCACCCCTCGCCGCCCATCAGATCGCCACGACCCTCGTGAGCTTCCTGGCCTTTGCCATGGATGCCGTGGCCATCGCCGGACAGACCCTCACCGGACGGGCGCTCGGTGCCGGAGACGCCGGGCAGGCCCGCGCACTCACCCGGCGGATGATCGGGTGGGGCCTGTGGGGCGGCCTGGCAGCGGGCCTGCTGCTCGCGGCACTCGCCCCATTCCTCGGGCCGTGGTTCACCCCCGACCCCGCCGTGCACCAAGCCCTCGTCCCGGCCCTACTCGTCGTCGCCGCCGTCCAACCGGTCTCCGGCCTGGTGTTCGTGCTCGATGGCATTCTCATCGGTGCCGGGGACGGGGTCTACCTGGCCTGGGCGGGCCTGCTCACGCTGGTCATCTACGCGCCGGTCGCCACCGGTGCCGTTGCCCTCGGGACGGGACTGATCGGGCTGTGGGCCGCGTACGGCGTGCTCCAGCTGGCCCGGCTGGCCACGCTGTGGTGGCGCCAGCGCAGCGACGCCTGGCTGGTCCTCGGCGCCTGACCTCAGCTGCGGCGCCAGTACCCCGTGAGGTCGAGGCAGTCGCGGGTCAGTCCGTGCTCGGTCTTGAGCCACTGACGGATGGGACGCAGCATGGACGACTCCCCGCTGACCCAGGCGAAGGCCTGCCCCTGCCACCACGACGTCGAGGTGACGGCACGGGGCAGCAGGTCCGTGCTGCCGGGCGGTGCACCATCGCGGTGCAGCCAGGTGAGCTCGACGTCGGCCTGGGTCTCGATGACCTGCTCGTGGTCGGCGTCGGCCACCTCCACGAACACCTTCGCGCGGTGGTCCGGGCCGAGCTCCTCCAGCAGCCGGCCGATGGCCGGCAGGGCCGTCTCGTCACCGGCCACCAGCAGCCAGTCCACGCCGTGTGGCAACGACGCGGTGAGCGTCGGGCCGACGATCCAGGCCGGATCGCCCGGCTGCAGGGTGCCCACCCACGAGGCGGCGTGACCGGCGGGATGGTCGACGAAGTCCAGGTCCAGCTCACCGCTGCGCGCGTCCCACCGACGCGGCGTGTAGTCGCGGTGGATGGCCCGCACCCCGCCGGCTGTCCAGTCCAGGCGGCCCTCCTCCTGCACCGGTAGGACCGGACGATCATGCCCCGGGGAGGGCAGCAGCACCTTGACGTGGTCGTCGAACCCCGGCGTCGTGAAGGCCGGCACCGTCACCCCTCCACCGTCCGATGCAGTGTCGAACGCGCCCAGCTGCGGACCCGTGAGCGTCACCCGCCTCATGCCGACGGTCACGTCCTGCACACGCGCCACCTCCAGCTCGCGCAGCACCGCCGCGAGGGTGGTCACCACGCGCCGCGACCGGGCCACCTCAGTCCCCGACGTCGGTGAACCCGACGCGCGTGTAGTCAGGCTTCTCGAATGCCGACGGACCGTAGCCCGCCACCCCGTCACGCACCGCCAGCACGACCGGCGGGACCGCCAGCGGAACCACGACGTGCTGCTCCAGCACCGCGCTATCCAGCGCGGAGACCGCCTCGTGCCGGGCGTCGTCGTCAAGGGCGGTGACGGCGTCGGACCACTGCTCAGCCGAGCCGGACGCCACACCGGTGACGTTGTCGGCCGAGTCGACCGGACGATACCGGGACTGTGCGGACGCCACCCCCAGCAGCTGGGCGTCCCAGGAGAAGGTCACCAGATCGAAGTCCCGCGGGACGAAGACCTGCTCGGCGAAGTCCTCCTGCGGCACCTGCGTGACATCCACGGCGATGCCGACGTCGGCCAGCTGCTCGGTGACCAGCTCGGCGCGACGGACGATGGCCGAGCTGCCCTCCGGCACGGGAAAGCTCAGCGTGAGCTGCTTGCCGTCGCGGGTGGTCTGCTCCCCCACGTCGTACCCGGCGCCGGCCAGGAGCTCGCGTGCTGCCTCGACGTCACGCTCCGGAGGTTCGGCGTCCTCGTCATGTCCTTGCTGTCCCGGCACGGTGAACACGCTCGTGGCGACGCTGGGGGCAGCCTCGATGCCATCGACGGCATCGGCGGCGACGGCTTGGCGGTCGAGGGCGAGCGCGACGGCCTGCCGCACGTCCTCGTTGGCCAGCGGACCGCTGCCGGCGCCCAACGTCAGGTGCGTCCAGGACGATCCAGCGGAGCGGCGCAGGAGGTCGGGGTCGACGTCCGGCGCGGACGTCGCATCGACGTCGATGACGTCGAGCTCGTCGGCATCGAACGCCTCGGCCTGCACCTCGGGAGTGGCGACGCGCCAGACGATCTGCTCCAGCTTGGGTGTCCGTCCCCACCAGCGAGGGTTGCGCTCCTGGGTGATGGTGCCGCTCTCAGGGTCGATGTCGGTGACGACGAACGGACCGTTGGACGGCACCGGCCGCTCGGTGAACGCCGTGTTGAAGGACTTGGCGTCACCGGAGATGCTGCGCGGCAGGCGCGGGTAGACGAACCGTGGCCAGTCCGAGCGCGGTGTGGAGAAGCGCACCGTGTACTCATGCTCGTCGTCACCGTTCTCGACCGCCTCGATGTCGTCGTAGCCGTCGGTGGACGTCACGCGGTAGCCGTCGTTCGAGCCGTTCATGGCCTGCCAGTAGGCGCGCATGTCGGCTGCCGTGATCGGGGTGCCCTGCTGCCAGACGGCGTCGGGGTTGAGCCGCACCCGCACCGTGAGGGGATCCTCGCGGTCCATCTCCACGGACTCGGCGTAGTCCTCGTCGACCTCCCAGCCGCCGTCCTCGGTGAGGCGGACGGCGTCACCGGTGGTGGGGCCGAGCAGCTGCTCGAGGTCCGAGCCGCCGGGGCCGGTGCTCGCATCGGCATGGACCGGGTTGAAGGTGGCGGGCAGCGTGCTGATGCCGATGCGCAGGGCTCCGCCGTCGGCGACCTCGTCCGCCGCGACGTCGCTCCAGCCGGTGAGCACCAGCTCCTCGGGATCGGAGCCGGCACCGGCGCTCGGCGAGTCGACGGCTTCGTCGTCGCCGCCGAACAGTCCACAGCCACCGACCATCGCGACGATGACGACCGCAACGATCACCGGGCGCAGCAGCGGCGCGGCCGTCGGGCGGGGCCGCGATCGGGCCGGGGTGTGGGGGAGCGTCATGATCAAAGACGAACGCACGGGACTCGGGGCGAACCCCGAGCCCCGTGCGTCGGGGGTCTTACTTGGCGGGCACCACGTTGAGGCGTACCTGGGCGACGACCTCGGGGTGGACGCGGACGGTGACCTCGTGGGCGCCGAGCGACTTGATCGGGTTGCCGACGTCGATGCGCCGCTTGTCGACCGAGGCGCCGATGGCCTCGAGGGCCTCGGCGACGTCGGAGACCGTGACCGCGCCGAACAGACGGCCGGACTCGCCGGCCTGGACGCTCAGGTTGATCGGCTCGGCCTCCAGACGGGCCTTGATCTGCTGGGCGTCCTCGAGGTCGTGCACGGCGCGGGCGTCACGTGCGGCCTTGATGGAGCCGACCTGACGGGCGGCGCCCTTGGTCCAGCGGATGGCGTAGTTACGGGGCAGCAGGAAGTTGCGCCCGTAGCCGTCCTTGACGTCGACGATGTCGCCGGGCTCTCCGAGGCCGCCGACCTCGTGCGTGAGGATGAGCTTCATGATGTGCGCCTCCCTCAGCGGCTGGTGGACGTGTAGGGCAGCAGCGCCATCTCGCGCGCGTTCTTGATCGCCTTGGCGATCTGGCGCTGCTCCTGCACGGAGACGCCGGTGACGCGGCGGGCGCGGATCTTGCCGCGGTCGGAGATGAACTTGCGCAGCAGCGCAGTGTCCTTGTAGTCGATCGTCGTATCGGCCGCGAGCGGGTTGCTCTTCTTCTTCGGCTTGCGAATGACGGGCTTGGCCATGATGTGTCTTGCTCCTGTGGGAAAGGGGGTGTGCTCAGAAGGGGGGCTCGTCGGAGGCTGCGCCTGATCCGCCCCAGGCGTCGGACTGTCCACCGCCGGGACCGGACTGCTGCGGCTGGGTCGACCACGGGTTGGCGGGCGCGCCACCGGCGTTGCCGCCGCCCTGAGGGCCTGGGCCCTGGCCGCCACCGAAGCCTCCGCCGCCGGAGCGCGATGCCTTGGACGTCTTGGACGTGGCCCACCGCAGGGAGGGGCCGACCTCGTCGACCTGGATCTCCACGCTGGTGCCACGCGAGCCGTCCTGCCGCTCGAAGTTGCGGATGCGCAGGTTGCCCGTGACGATGACGCGCTGGCCCTTCTGCAGGGACTCAGCGACGTTCTCGGCCTGGTCGCGCCAGACGGCGCAGCGGAAGAAGTTGGCCTCGCCGTCCTTCCACTCGTTCGTCTGACGGTCGAACGTGCGAGGCGTCTGCGCGACGGTGAAGTTGGCCACCGCGGCGCCGGAGGGCGTGAACTTCAGCTCCGGGTCGTCGGTGAGGTTGCCGATGACGGTGATGGTGGTCTCTCCAGCCATGAGGCTCAGCCTTTCGGGTGGGTGATGTCTGACTCCATGCAACCGCAGACCGCTGACAGAGCGCGAGGCTCGTCCACAGGCTGCGGCCGGCGGGTCAACGCACGTCGGGGCGCGTGACCTTGGTGCGGACGACGGACTCGTTGAGGCCGAGCTGACGGTCCAGCTCCTTGACGGCCTCCGGCGTCGACGTGAGGTCGAGGACGGCGTAGATGCCCTCGGTCTTCTTGTCGATCTCGTAGGCGAAGCGACGCTTGCCCCAGACGTCGACATTCTCGACGCTGCCACCGGAGTCGGTGACGACCTTCAGATAGGTCTCGAGGCTCGGAGCGACCGTGCGCTCATCGAGGCTGGGCTCGAGGATGACCATGACTTCGTACTGACGCAACGACAACGTGCGCCCTCCTTCGGTCTGAACGGCTACGGACCATCCGCAGCAGGAGAGTGTGCCGGCCACTGGGCGGCGAGCAACCGGGCAAGTCTAGCCGTGGCCACGACGATGGTCCAACTGACCTGCCCCTCGAGTGCGGTCGACGGGTTCAGAGGGGCGAGCCCGAGCCGTTGCCTCCTGGTGATCCCGAACAGAGGCATGGCCCCGAAGCAACCGCGCCCGGGGCCATGTCTCGATGCCGGAGCCTCAGGGGGCGGGGATCTCCACCTCGTGGGTGAACTCATCAACCGTCTCGTCCGAGCCGATCACCTTCGCGCCGTCACGCGTGTAGTTGAGCAGGTAGGTGTCGGCCTTCTCATCGACCAGGAACGCCACCCATCCGGTGGTCTCCCCGCCGTCGCGGCGCGCGACGTCCTCGAGCTCGGGGCGGTCGGCGGCAGCCATCTCCTCGGTCACCATGCGGGTCTTGTCATTCCAGAAGTCAGCGCCGTCGTCCCACGAGATCTCGAAGTTGCCGGTCGAGATACGCCCGCCATACTCCTCGCCGGGAGCAACCTTCACCTGGACCAGGACGACCTCGCCGCCGTCGGCGATCAGGTCGGCGTGCTCCTCGGAGGGAAAATCACGGACCGCCGAGATGATCTCGAGGCTGTCTCCCATGTCCGGATCCTCAAACGCCTCGGCGATCTCCACTTCCGCCTCCTCGCCCGCGACGGCGTCCGCCTCAGCGGCTTCGGAGGTCGGAGCCTCGCTCGGTGGCGAGTCGGACGACTCGTCGTCAGAGCCAGAGCACCCGGAAAGGACGAGTGCGAGAGCGAGGAAACCTCCCGCCATCGTCGTGCCACGGGAGCGAACAAGACCAACAGTCATGGGGGGATCCTCCGAGATTTGATGCCAGCTGAGTCCCGCTGACCTTATCGTCAGGCCCCTGGACCGGCGGTGCCTACTCCGTGGTGATGGCACGCAGGACATCGAGGCGGGCGGCGCGGCGGGCCGGCAGGACGGCGGCCAGCACCCCGACGACGGCGGCGACCACCACGAACGTCACGAGCCTCGGCCACGGGATCGCGAGGTCGGTGATCCCGTCGTCGACGAACGACCGCTGCAGCAGCACACCGAACGCGACGCCGGCGGCAATCCCCAGCACGGCACCCAGCACCGCGATCGCGATGGCCTCCAGCCGCACCATGCGACGCAGCTGGCGGCGCGAGAGGCCGACGGCTCGCAGCAGGCCCACCTCTCGGGTGCGTTCCATGACGCTGAGCGCGAGCGTGTTGACGATGCCGAGCACGGCGATGACGATCGCCAGGCCCAGCAGCGCGTAGATGAGCAGGAGCAGCTGGTCGACCTGCGCACGCTGCGCCTCGGCGAAGTCGCTCTGGTTCTGCACCGTGACGGTGGGTGTCTGAGCCGTGGCCGCCTCGAGGGCACGGCCCACCTGATCGGTGTCGGCACCCTCGGCGGCATTGACGGCCACGCTGGAGTCGGTCCGCTGGAGCTGCCCCTCGGCCACCGTCGACAACGGCGCCAGAGCCGATCCCGCGACGTTGCTGAACTCATAGACCCCGACGACGGTGGCCGGCACATCGCCGGAGGGGAACGTCAGGTCGATGCTCTGGCCCACCCCGACGCCCAGCTGGTCCGCGGTGTCCTCGGTGAGCGCGACCTCACCGTCGGACGGCGCGCCACCCTCGACGTACTCGAGGTCGAAGATCTCGCTGAACGCCTCGACGTCAGTGGCCGACAGCATCAGCCGGTCGTCCCCGACCGAGACCGTCAATGCCTGCACGGGCGCCACGGTGTCGACGTCGTCGAGGGCGGCCAGCCGCTCGGCGATGGCGGGCGAGAACGGGATGCCGACCGCGTTGGAGACGAGGTAGTCGCTGGTGAAGTCCTTCTCCACCGCAGCGTCGATCGACTTGTTCACCGAGGCCCCGATGACCGACATCGTGCTGACCAGGGCAAGCCCGATCATGAGGGCCGACGCGGTGGCTGCGGTGCGACGTGGGTTCCGCCGGGCATTCTGCGTCGCCAGCGTGCCCACCGTGCCGAAGACTCGGCGGTAGAGCAGCCCGGTGCCGCTGAGCACCGGGACGGCAAGCACCGGACTGGCCAAGGAGATCGCGATGAGGATGCAGAAGATGCCGGCGCCCACCTTGAGCGGGACGTCACCACCGATGACCAGTCCCCACACGAGCAGGAGTGCGCCGACGACGACGAGAGCGACGGCGAGCAGGGTGCGACGACGCACCGAGCTGTCCGGCAGGGCGACGTCGTCACGCATCGCGGCCACGGGGGCGATACGTGCGGCACGGCGTGCCGGGAGGTAGGCGGCCACCATGGTCACCACCAGTCCCACCAGGTACGCCGCGACGGCCGTGCGGGGCTTGAAGACCAGCGACGTCCCGCTAAGGTCCAGGCCGAACGAGGCGAACAGCAGCCGCAGCGACGCCGCCAGGCCGAACCCGAGCAGCAGGCCGAGCGTGGCGCCCACCAGCCCCACGGCGAACGCCTCTGTGAGGACGGAGCGCGTCACCTGTCTGCGTGAGGCGCCGAGGGCCCGCAGCAGGGCCAGCTCGCGGCTGCGCTGCGCCACGAGGATGGAGAACGTGTTGACGATCAGGAAGGTGCCGACGACGAGCGCGATCGCGCCGAAGACCAGCAGGAACGCGTTGAGGAAGCCGAGGACCTCCCCGACGACTCCCTCGATCTCGTCGGCAACCTCCTGGCCGGTGGCTGCCTCGACGCCCTCGGGCAGCAGTGGCCCCACGGCGTCGGCCAGCTCGGTCTCACTGACGCCCGGCTCACCGGCGACCGAGACGCTGGTGAAGGCGTCGGCGCCGCCGAGGAAGACGTCCTGCGCCGCCCCGGTCTCGAACAGGACGAGTGTGGCGCCGGCGAGCCCGCCGCCGGCGAACTCGGCGATCCCCACCAGCTCTGCCTCGACCTCCGGCTGCTCACCCGCCGTGACCATCCGGACCGTGTCACCGATGGAGTAGTCCGCCGCCTGCGCCGACCGTTCGTCGAGGGCGATCTCACCGGCCGCACGCGGTTCACGGCCCTCGGAGATCGTGACGGCGGGCTCACCGAGCGTGTTGGGGGCGTCGTTGTAGTTGAAGCTGAGCGTCGGGGCGCCGGTGCCGCCGAGCAGCCTGCCGTCGGCACGGACGACGAACAGACCGACACCGTCGATGCTCCCGTCGGCCCGGGCCACACCCGGGGCGCCGGCCAGCTCGTCGACCAGCGAGGCGGGCATGGTGCGGGCCTCCAGGTTGACCGAGCCCTCCATGCTGTCCTGCGTGAGGCCGACCGGACGCACGGTGACGTCGGGGACCGATCCGCTGACGATCCCTTCGAAGCTGCGCTCGATGGTGTCGGTGAAGACGAAGGAGCCGGCCACGAACGCGACGCCCAGGACGATCGCGAACGCGCTCAGCAGCAGGCGGACCTTGCGCGCGAGCAGGTTGCGCCAGGTGACGCGACGCATCAGCAGCCCCCCATCAGAGGTCCTGCCCAGCGTTCTGCCCAGCGAGCGCCTGCAGTGCCGTCATGTGCTCCAGGACGGTCTCGGCCGTCGGGTCACGGAGCTCATCGACCACCCGGCCGTCGGCCAGGAAGACGACCCGGTCGGTGTAGGACGCGGCCACCGGGTCGTGGGTGACCATGACGATCGTCTGGCCGAACTCCGAGACGCTGCGCCGCAGGAACGCCAGGACCTCCGCGCCGGACGTGGAGTCGAGGTTGCCGGTGGGCTCGTCGGCGAAGACGATCTCCGGACGGGACACCAGGGCGCGGGCGCAGGCGACGCGCTGCTGCTGCCCTCCGGACATCTCGTTCGGGCGGTGGTCGAGCCGGTCCGCCAGGCCCACGGCGTCGATCACCGTCGCGAACC
This sequence comes from Aeromicrobium sp. CTD01-1L150, assembly GCF_041951745.1. Lineage (GTDB taxonomy): Bacteria > Actinomycetota > Actinomycetes > Propionibacteriales > Nocardioidaceae > Aeromicrobium. Next base: position 132,909 of record NZ_CP169555.1, on the reverse strand, counting down.
ACTCCGGGTCAGGCGTGGCGCCGGCGATCGACAACGGCAGCACGATGTTCTCGCGGGCGGTGAGGGTGGGCACGAGGTTGAAGGCCTGGAACACGAACCCCACGCGGTCGCGGCGCAGCAGGGTGAGCGTCTTGTCCTTGAGCTCTCCGAGGTCGGAGTCGCCGATCGTGACGGTGCCAGAGGTGGGGGTGTCGAGCGCGGCCATGCAGTGCATGAGCGTCGACTTGCCGGACCCGGACGGGCCCATGACGGCGGTGTACTCCCCGGCGCGGACGTCGAGCGAGACGCCGTCCAGGGCGCGCACCTGCGCAGCACCCTTGCCGTAGGTCTTGACGAGGTCCGCCGCGCGCGCGGCGACCTCTCGGCTGTGTGACGGGACGGTCTCGGTCATCGGCGCACTCCTCGGTGCTAGCGCTCCCTCGGCTGGGCCCACGCTAGTGGCCGGGAGTGCCACCCGGGACCTGTCAGATGTCATGACCGGCACCTGTCAGATGTCACGCACCGAGCGGCGTCACACGCGCGACCACGGGGTGCCGGCGTCCGTCAGGTCAGAGGTCGGAGGAGACGCTCCAGATGTTGACGCCGTCGGTGGTGCCGGCGAGCTCGTCGATGCGGGCCAGCTCCTCGTCGCTGAACTCACTCTGCCGCGCTGCGGCGAGGTTCTCGTCGAGCTGCTCGGTGGAGGAGGCGCCGATGAGCGCCGACGTCACGCCACCGGGCCGCAGCACCCACGAGATGGCCATCTGCGCGAGTGACTGACCACGCTCGGCCGCGATCGCCGCGAGGCCGCGCAGGCGCTCGAGGTTGGCATCGGTGAGCACGGACTCATCCAGGCTGGGCCGCTGTGTCGCGCGCTCCACAGCGTCCGCACCGAGGTAGCGGTCGGTGAGCAGGCCCTGGGCGAGCGGGGTGAAGCCGATGCTGCCGAGGCCGTGCTCGTCGAGCACGGCCAGCAGACTCGTCCTCTCTCCTGCTGCCCTCCCTCCGGGCCCGGCACCCCCGCCGTTCCCTCCGGCCGCCCTCCCCCAAGCACTCCGCTGCGCTCCGTGCTGGGAGGTACCCCCAGGCCCGGCACCCCCGCCGCCCTCGACCCAGCGGTTGAGCATCGAGTACGACGGCTGGTGGATCACCAGCGGCGTCCCCAGGCTGCGGGCGACGGCCACCGCCTGCGCGGTCTTCTCCGGCGAGTACGACGAGATCCCGGCGTACAGCGCCTTGCCCTGACGCACCGCCGTGTCCAGGGCCCCGACCGTCTCCTCCACGGGCGTGCCCGGGTCGACGCGGTGGGAGTAGAAGATGTCGACGTACTCCAGGCTCATCCGCTCCAGCGACGCGTCCAGGCTCGAGAGCACGTACTTGCGGGATCCGAGCTTGCCGTACGGCCCGGGCCACATGTCCCAGCCGGCCTTGCTCGAGACCAGGATCTCGTCCCGGTACGGACGAAAGTCGGTCCGCATCATCCGGCCGAAGTTCTCCTCGGCCGAACCGTACGGAGGACCGTAGTTGTTGGCCAGGTCGAAGTGGGTGATCCCATGGTCGAAGGCGTGCCGCAGGACCTCGCGCTGGGTGTCGAAGGGCCGGTTGTCGCCGAAGTTGTACCAGAGCCCGAGCGAGATGGGCGGCAGCAACAGCCCGCTCGTGCCGACCCGCCGGTACTCCAGGTGCTGGTAGCGGTCCTCGTCGGCGATGTAGGGGCGGTGGGTCTCGGGCACGCGGTCGGCCCAGTAGCGCTCTTCACTCACAACCCCGACGCTAGCGGTGCGCACCCGATGCGCAACGGAAGGACTGGGCTTCTTGGCAACGAGGCGGCGCCGTCGCGACCGCGTGCCACGACGACGTGACGCTCGCCAGCAGAGCGTGGGGACACGGTCGTGCAGCCGCTCCAGCGCGACGACCTATCGTGGTCGATCTACAGCTGCAAGTGCAGCCGCAGCGCGTCATCAAGCTGCGCCATGACGTCTGACGGCACTCGACCAAGCACCGACCCCAACCGCTCCACCGCCACAGAGCGGACCTGCTCGACCTGAGCCTTGGAGTCCTGCCGCAGGCCCGTGTCAGCGGCAGGAAGCAACGCCTGGAACGCAAAAACCCGATCGGTGTTGCTCGTCACCGGCACGACCGTGACCACCCCCCGGCCGAGGCTCCTCGCGGTCAGGTTCGCGCGATCGTTGCTGACAATCACTGCCGGGCGGCGCTTGTTCGCCTCGCTCCCGCGCACCGGCTCCAGGTCTGCCAACCAGATCTCACCGCGCAACATCGGCGATCCCGTCCGCCGACGTCACGCCCCAGGCTGCCGCATCACCGGATTCCTCCCACTCCTGCCACGCAGCAGCATAGTCCTGCTCCAGATCGGGTAGGCGCAGCATGCGCACAGCGTGGCGCAATGCTGCCGACCTCGAAGGCAGACCGGCGGTGCGGACGAAGTCATCAAGGATGGTCACATCCTCATCCGGCAGACTGATGCTGATCTTCATACTTCAATACTACTACGGTCATACCGCATCAGGACGGCATCACGACTCGAGGCCCAGATGCCGACCCCGAGCACGGGGTGTCGTGCCGCAGGAGATCATGGGGCCAGCACACCGCGAGGAGACCACCCGATGAGCACCCCCCAGCCCCGTGTCATGTCGGCACAGGAGACCGCCGCACTCGACCGCGTCCGGCGACGAGTCGGGGCGCTCGTCTTCTTCGCGGTCGTCATCCACGGTGTCCTCGGGCTCATCGGCGTCGCCCACGTCGTGGTGGACGAGCCGGGCCGGCACGGCACCGCCGTCGGCCTGCTCGTCATGTCGGGGGTCGTCGCGGCGATCATGTACGTCGGCATCCGGCTCATCCTCGGTGCCCGGCTCGTCTCGCCCGTCTGGATGCTGCTCGCGGCCCTGCCCACCATCCTCGGTGCGTCCTGGGTGCTCTGACCGAGCCGTCGAGCGCGACATGACGGCCGCGAGCCCACCCCCCGAGCTCGGGCGCGCCGGGCTACTCTGTGTCCGGAAAGGTCGGCCGATGGCACAGACGAACATCCTGGTGCTCAACGCGAGCTACGAGCCCCTGCAACGCGTCTCGCTGCGTCACGCCATCAAGATGCTGGTCCGCGAGGTCGCGGTCATCGAGGAGGAGGACGAGGGCACGTTCGGGCCCTTCCCCCGCCCCAAGGTGCTGCGGCTCGTCCGCTACGTCGTGGCCCGCTGGAAGCACCGGCGCAGCAACCTGTGCACCAAGGCAGCCGTCAAGGCGCGTGATCGGATGTGCGGCTACTGCGGCGGCACCGCCGAGACAGTCGACCACATCGTCCCGCGCAGCCGCGGCGGCACGCTGACGTGGGAGAACGCCGTGGCGGCGTGCCTGCGCTGCAACCACCGCAAGGCCAACCGCACCCCGGCCGAGGCCGGCATGACGTTGCTCATCACCCCGGCGGTCCCGCCCGTCGGCTTCGTCCTGTGACGGTCCCACCGTCACGTCACGTAGGACGCCGGAAGGGTGCCTCTGGCACGAGGTGGGCCACGAGCAGCTTGGCGAACAGGACGAGCGGCACCCACGTCAGGGCGGCCGGGACGGAGGTGAGGGCGCCGCTGACGACCACACCGGCCACCAGGAGGCCGGCGGCCGTCGGGCGCTTGACCTCCCACGGCGTCCACTCGACGACGACTGCGCCGAGGACGAGCAGACCCGTCGTCACCCAGAACCACGCCGCGTCCCCCATGACGAGCCACGCCAGCAGGGCGACGTGCACGACGTGAAGGCCGACGAACCGTAGCCTCTCGCCCCGCGTTCCCGGGCGGTGGTACCACCGCTTGGCCGTGCCGGTGGAGTTGGTGAGGATCCCCCCGGCGCCGTCGACCGCGAACAGCACCAGCACCAGGACGCCGAGCGGTCCCAGGCCTCCGAGGACGTCCCCCGAGGCGGCGAGCAGCGTGGCGGCGAGCAGGGGAACACCGACTGCCTGGACCACGACCTCCGCGCGAGTGGGCCCGGGCCCGAAGAAGCGGTCCACCGCCCCGCGCCAGCCTGCTCGCGGCGACGGGACGCTCCACTCGATGCGGGCCTTGGTGAGCACTGTCATGGGGACCTCCCTCCAGTGGACCGGGTGGTCCAACAGGCGCGACCCTAGCAACTGTGGACCACCCGGTCCACAGTGTCTAGGGTGAGGCCGTGGTGGCCCGCGATCTCTCCAGCCTCGATCCCGGACGACGGGACCGTCTCCTCCGGCTCGCCGCCGCCGAGCTTGCCGAGCGCGGCCTCGAGCACGCGTCCCTCAACCGGGTCGTGACCGCCCTCGGGATGAGCAAGAGCTCCTTCTACCACCACGTCGGCTCCAGGCAGGCGCTCGTGGAAGCCGTGATCGACGCCTTCGGGACACGACTCGTCGAGATCATCGAGCCCCCGTCGCGGCAGGCCCTCCGGGCCGACTTCTGGGGCGAGATCACCGCACTGGCCGAGCGACTCCTGCAGGCGGGAGAGCAGGATGAGGTGTTCTGGCAGCTCGGCCGGATGTGGCACGACCCCGCAACGTCGGCCGACGGGGACGGGTTGCGACGCTGGCTCACCGACGTCGTGGACGTCGGCCGGGAGGTCGGCGCCATCGGACGGGACCTGCCGGCCGACTTGCAGGTTCGCATGAGCGCGGCCGTGATCACCTCACTCGACGCCTGGGGCGTCCACGCCCCCTCCCGGGATGCCCGCGAGCTCCTGCCCGCCCAGGTCGCCGCACTGCGACGGCTCCTGGCGCCGACCGAGACGGCCTGACCGGGCCAACCCGGAAGAACGTTGGCAGACGTCACCGAGACGTCTGGGACATGGTGCGGCGTGATCGATCGGCCGTCGCCGGCGACCAGAGCAGCCAGCCGGCGAGGGCGGCGAGGCCCGCCACTGCCGCCAGCACGAGCGCACTCGCCGCCACGTCGAGCGACGACCCGGCCCACCCCGCCACCGGATAGGCCAGGAGGAAGCACGCGTGGGAGAGCGAGAAGTGCGCCGCGAAGGCGGCCGGGCGATCGACCGCTCGGACACTGCGGTTCACGACTCGGCCAGCCGGTGTCATCACCATCGACGTCGATGAACCGAGCAGGGCCCACACCAGCAGCAGGAGCGGCCACGCCTCGGGGTCCTGCGCAGCCGACGACGCCAGCAGCAACGCCACTGACGCCGTTCCCGCGCCGACCATCATGACGGTGCGGTCCTCGACCCTCCTCAGGATGGACGGGACGGTCAGGGCCACGAGCATGGAGCCCGCGCCGAAGGCGCCCAGCGCGATGGCCACCCCCGTCTCGCCCCGACCGAAGTCCTGGCGGACCACCACGACCGTGTTGACCAGCACGTGGGCCGTCGCTGCCGCGACCGCGAGATCAAGTGCGACCAGCGCCCGCAAGGCCGGCCGCCGGGCGAACAACCGCACGCCACGAGTGGCCCGCGACCAGAAGGACTCAGCCTGAGCGTCGGACGCCTGCACCGCGAGCCCGGCCCGCAGGACCAGCGCGCTGGAGACGGCGAAGCCGATGGCCGTGCCCACGAAGAGTCCGTGGTACGGCAGGACCAGCAGCAGGGCCGCGGCGATCAGCGGACTGACGACGGCCTCGAGGTCGTAGGCCAGGCGCGACAGGGAGAGGGCCCGGGTGTACTCATCCTCATCGGGCAGGACCGTCGGCACGACCGCCTGGAAGGCCGGTGTGAACGTCGCGGAGGCCGACTGGAGCACGAAGATCAGCAGATAGATCTGCCACACCTGCTCCACCCAGGGCAGACTGCCGGCCACGAGCGCGCGGACCACGTTCGCCGTGAGCAGCACCGTTCGCGGCTCGAACCGGGAGACTGCCGCGGTGACGACGGGCGCCACCCCCACGTAGGCCATCATCTTGATGGTCAGCGCTGTCGCGACGACGGAGCCGGCCGAGCCGGGGGCGATGTCGAAGGCCAGCAGGCTCAAGGCGACGGTCAGCAGTCCGGTGCCCAGCAAGGCGGTGACCTGGGCGAGGAAGAGGTTGCGGTAGGTGCGCTGGGCAAGGATCGATCGGCGGGGGCGCGACATGACGGTCACTATATGTGCGCATGTGCGCACGCATCAAGACGGACCACGGCCGCGCGGTCATGGACGACCGTGCTGCCATGGAAGACTGTGTCCATGCCACCCGTCCGGCCCTCGGAGCACGCCGAGAGCCTCGACCACCCCCAGCACCCGGACGCCACGCGGCTCCGGGAGGCCGCCGCGGTCTTCGCCATGCTCGGCGAACCCACCCGCCTCGAGCTTCTGTGGCTGCTGACCGAGAAGGACTGCACCGCCGGCGAGCTGGCTGACCGGACCCACGCCTCACGCACCGCGGTGAGCCAGCACCTCGCCAAGCTCCGTCTCGCCGGAGTGGTGTCCGCCGAGCGGGACGGACGCCACCAGATCTACCGCCTCAACGGCGGCCACGTCGCCCGCCTCGTCCGAGAAGGCCTCAACCAGGCCGACCACATGGTGACCGGCGAGGAGCCGCACGGGTAACCGAGCGCGGTGCCACCGACGGCCCTACAGACCCACCTTCTCGTAGATGTCGTCGAGGGCGTCGAGGAAGGCACCGTGGTCATCGGCCAGCTCGGCCTGGGCCCGGCGGGACTCCGCAAGCACAACGTCCTCGACCTGCTGGAAGCGAGACTCCCACTTCTCCTTGTCGATCTGCCAGTACCCGCACGTGTAGAAGTCCGACTGCGGCCAGCCCAGCTCACGGCGCAGCCGACGACGCACGGCACGGCTCGCGCGGGCCTCACCGGCGAGCCAGACGTACCGCGGGCCCTCGGCCGGCAGCTCACGCGCGGTCACCGCCTCGCTCAACGCGTCGCTCGTGTCGGTCTCGGTGTCCACGACCACCCAGCGGACGTCGACGTCCGCGGCGCTGGGCAGCGCGATGCGATCGCGCTCGTCGGTGAGCACCACCACGGCCTCAGCGCGCTGGCCGGCGTCGAGACCGCGCAGGATGCGGGCGAGCGCCGGAAGTCCGGTGATGTCGCACACCAGCAGCTGCCACGGCACGCCCTCGACCGGCACGTAGAGGCCGTGCGGCTCCACGAACCCGATCCGGTCACCCGGCTCGCAGACCTTCGCCCAGTCCGAGCCGACGCCGGCGTCGTGCAGCGCGATGTCGATGTCGACCTCGGCCACGCCGTCGATCCACCGGTGGTCGGAGATGGTGTAGACGCGGTAGGCCGGCGGCTCCACGCCCTCGGGCCAGGTGACGTTCCACTGCTCGTCGATCTCGGGCAGCACGACGTCCGCGCCCCGGGCGGTGGACGGGTCCGCCGGGATCATCAGGCGGACGTACTCATCGGGAATGCCGGTGGTGGACATGTCGCCGACGTCCAGCGTGATGCGCACCAGGTGGGGGGTGAGCGTGCTGCGGGACACGACGGTCCCGATCCGGGTCCGGACAGCCGAAGCCATGGGCCCTCCTCGTCTCATGATCAGATAAGGCAAGGCTAACCAACGACCACCACACCTCGCTCCCCCGCCCCCCTGATGCAGCACATCCGACGCGCGGGCCGGTCAGATCCTGACGGGTTGGTAGCCTCGCGAGCGTGACGTCAGCACAGCTCCGGGTCCGCACCATCTCCGCCGACGAGCACCTGGCTCACATCACCTCCCGGTCGTCGGTGAGCTTCCTGCAGACGCCCGCCTGGGCGCGCGTCAAGGCCGAGTGGCGTGGCGAGTCGATCGGCTGGTTCGAGTCCGGCTCGGCCGGGGAGAGCCGGATCGTCGGTGCTGCGCTGGTCCTCTACCGACAGGTACCCAAGATCCAGCGCTACCTCGCCTACCTCCCCGAGGGCCCGGCCATCGACTGGGCCGACCCCGACCTGAGCCGCTGGCTCAGCCCACTGGCCGCTCACCTCAAGCAGCAGAAGGCCTTCGGGATCAGGATCGGGCCGCCGGTGGTCACTCGCCGCTGGCACGCTGACACCGTCAAGCGGGCCATCGCCGACGACGCCCTGCCGTCGCTGCGCAGGACCCCGGCCGACGTCACCGACCCACAGAACATCGCGGTCACCGAGAGGCTGTCGTCACTGGGCTGGAAGCCGCTGGCCACCGAGGGCGGGTTCGCCGCCGGCCAGCCGCAGTACAACTTCTGGGTCCCGCTGTCCCACGCCGACGGTTCGCCCAAGAGCGAGGACGAGGTCCTCGCCGGCATGAACCAGCTGTGGCGGCGCAACATCCGCAAGGCGGCCAAGGCCGGCGTCGAGACCTCCCACGGCACCCGTGACGACCTCGCCGACTTCCACCGGATCTACACCGAGACCGCCGAGCGCGATCACTTCACCCCCCGGCCACTGTCGTACTTTCGCACCATGTGGGACGCCCTCAACGGTGAGGACCCCGACCGCATGAGCCTGCACCTCGCCCACCATGAGGGGGACCTCGTGGCCGCCACGACGCTCGTACGCGTCGGCACCCACGCGTGGTACTCCTACGGCGCCTCCACCACCGCCAAGCGGGACGTCCGCGGATCCAACGCGGTCCAGTGGCAGATGATCCGCGACGCCCTCGCGGCCGGCGCCGACGTCTACGACATGCGTGGCATCACCGACACCCTGGACCCCGACGACCCGCACGTCGGTCTCATCCAGTTCAAGGCCGGCACCGGCGGCGACGCCGTGGAGTACGTCGGCGAGTGGGACCTCCCGCTCAATCGTCCCCTCCACGCCGCCTTCACGGCTTATATGAGGAGACGAGGATGAGCCGGGAGAGCCGTCCTCAGAGCGCGCAACACCCGCATCCGACGCGCGGCTCTCACGGAGCAGCCGAGCGACGAAATCCGCGAGGCACGAGCGGTATGAGGAGACGAGGATGAGCTTCGAGCTGAGCGTCGACGCGCCCCGCTGGCGTCGCCACCTCACGACCGTCGCCGAGCACACCCCCGGCATCGTCCCGGTGGTCAAGGGCAACGGCTACGGCCTGGGGCGCAACCTCCTGGCCGCAGAGTCGACCACCCTCGGCTGCGACATCCTCGCGGTCGGCACGTACGAGGAGGTACCGGACGCGCTCGCCACGTTCGGTGGGGACGTCATGGTGCTGAGCCCGTGGCGACCCTTCCTGCACGGCACCGACGCCGACGACGCGCGAGTCATCCACACGCTCGGCCGGGTCGAGGACGTCGCCGCGCTCGCGACCACCCGCCCCGGGACGCGCATCGTGCTGGAGGGCGAGACGACCATGTCACGCCATGGCCTGGACCGACACGCCTTGTCCGCCGCCGCGCGCGCGCTGGAGGGACTGCGCCTCGAGGGGTTCGCCGTCCATCTGCCCATGGCGGGCGACAACCTCGGTGAGGCCGAGAGCTGGGCAGCCGCACTGGAGGCCTCCCAGGTGGAGACGTCCCGGATGTTCGTCTCCCACCTGCTCCCCACCGAGCTGGCGGCCCTGCGGCAGCGCCGTCCCCAGCTGGACGTCCGGCCACGCATCGGCACGTCGCTGTGGCTCGGCGATCTCGGGGCGTTCACCGTGCACGCGGCCGTGCTCGACGTCCACCAGGTCAGCCGGGGCGAACGGATCGGCTACCGTCAGCGCCCGGTCCCCCGCGACGGCTACCTGCTCATCGTCTCCGGCGGCACCAGCCATGGCATCGGCTTGGAGGCGCCGCGCTCCGGCGCGAGCGTCGTCCAGCGCGGCAAGACCCTGGCCAAGGGCGGCCTCGAGGCCGCGGGGCTGTCGTTGAGCCCGTTCACGATCGGCGGGCGGCAGCGATGGTTCGCCGAGCCGCCCCACATGCAGGCCTCGATGGTGCTGCTGCCCCGCTCGGTCGCCCCCCCGGTCGTCGGCGACACGATCCCTGCAGCCGTGCGCTACACCACCGCGACGTTCGACCGGATCACGCTGACCGACTGACTGGCCCTCGAGGCCCCCACCACTCGGTGGTTGAGTAGCGCGAACGGCCGTCAACGTGGCTTCGATACGCCGCTCGCAGAGCTCGCGTCGCACTCAGCCACCGAGCAGCTCGCGCAACCCATGACTCCCGTCCCCTTCCTCGGTGGTTGAGTAGCCCTCGGCCAGCTGGGGGTACCTCCCTGCACGGAGCGCAGCGAAGTGCTCGGGGGCGGAACGAGCGTCGCCGAGGGCGTATCGAAACCACGACCCCCCAACGACGCACACTCACGTCAACGTGGCCGTTCCTCAACGACGCGCCGTCAGGTCAGCGTGGTTTCGATACGCCGCTCGCTGCCCTCGCGTCGCACTCAGCCACCGAGCAGCTCGCGTGGCGCTCACCTACCAGGGCCCCTGCCCTGTCCTAGTGCGCCGGGTGTGACCCCGCCGTCATCGTCCTGGTCATCGTCCTGGTCATCGTCGTCGTCATCCGGGGTCGGCACGGTCGGCGACGGCGTCGTGGGGGTCGGGGTCGGGGACTCCGTCTCCTCCGGCTCCTCATCGACACACTCGGTGCGCTCGCGGTTCAGGCGCTGGCCGTCGCCGCACTGGGGCACCGGGACGTAGTCCTGGCCCTTGTCGGACTGCATGTTGCCGGGGCCCGGGAACGTACCGCAGTCCGTCGGATCGATCGAAGCATCCATGAAGGCCCGGAACGTCTGCGCCGGGTAGGTGCCACCGAAGAACGGCACCAGGTAGCCCTCGAGGTCCTCGTTGCCGACGCCGCGGTTGTACATGACCGCCGTCGCCAGCTTGGGCGTGGCGCCCACGAACCACGAGGACGACACGTGCTGGTTGTCGTCGGAGCCGGCCGTCGCCGTGCCTGTCTTGCCCAGCGTGGGGCACACCGTCCGCCCGTTCGTGCCGGTGCCGGACTGCACGACGCCCTCCAACGAGGCGACCACGTCACCCACGACGTCGTCGGGGATCGTCTTCTCGGTCTCGCGCTCCGGAAGCTGCTGCTCGTTGCCGTCGGAGTCCGTGACCTCCTCGACCATGTACCAGTCGGCGCGCTCACCACCGGCGGCGTACGTGGCGTAGGCGTTGGCCATGTCGACCGGCGGCACCGGCGCGAAGCCGAGGGAGTAGACGGCGGCCGCGGGGTCGATCTCATCGAGCACCGATCCCGGCAGACCGGCGTCCTCGGCCGCGTCACGGATCTTCTTGGTGCCCTCGGTGATGTCGGCATCGGCACCGCCGGCGAGCTGTTGCGTGATGTCGACGAACGCCGTGTTCACCGACTCCTGCGTGGCGGTGCGCAGCGGGATCCGACCGAAGGAGCGGCCGCCGCTGTCGCCCTGGTTGGCCACCGTGCCACCGCCGACCTGCATGGGTGAGTTGCCGTTGAGGATGGTGTTCAGGCTGAAGCCGTCCTCCAGGGCCGCCTGCACCGCGAACGACTTGAACGTCGAGCCCGGCTGGACGCCCAGCGTGGCCCAGTTGAGCTGACTCTCGAGGTAGTCCGGACCGCCGTACATGGCTTTCACCCGACCCGTGCCGGGCTCCACCGAGACCACCGCGGTGTGCAGCTCGTCGAGGCCCGGAGGGCGGACCTGGTCGACGGCGTTGACGGCAGCGCGCTGCATCCGCCGGTCGACGGTGGTGGTGATGCGCAGACCGCCACCGAGGATCTGGGCGTCGGTGAACTCCATGCCCTGCATCTGCTTCTGCACGAGCGCCAGCAGGTGACCCTTGGAACCACCGAAGCGCTCGGCGTTCTTCTTCTTGCTCACCTTGGGGAAGCGGTCACTCCACTTGGCAGCTTCCTCCGCCGTGATCGCGCCGGACTTGACCATCCCCTCGAGCACGTAGGTGAACCGCGGCATGATGCGGTCCTTGGCGTTCTCGGCGTAGGGGTCGAAGTAGCTCGGCTGGTTGATGATGGTCGCGAGCAGCGCCGACTGGCCGTAGGTCAGCTCCGATGCCGGCTGGTCGAAGTACGTCTGCGAGGCCACCTCGACGCCGTAGGCGCCGTTGCCGAAGTAGATGGTGTTGAGGTAGCCCTGCAGGATCTCGGACTTGCTCTGCTGGTTGTGGATCTTGATCGACAGGATCGCCTCGCGCACCTTGCGGCTCCAGGACTGGTCCTGCGTCAGGTACAGCACCTTGACGTACTGCTGCGTGATGGTGGAGCCACCGCCGGTGACCTCGCCCGCACTCGCATTGTCGCGGGCAGCGCGGATGATGCCCCGGACGTCGATGCCACGGTTGTCGTAGAAGGTCCGGTCCTCCGCGGCGATGACCGCGGCCTGCATCTCGGCGGGGACGTCGTCGAGCTTGATGTTCTCGCGGTCCTGCATCGCGAACTCGCCCATGAGGGACTTGCCGTCGCTGTAGTAGACCTTGGTGGTCTGGGTCTCGAAGTCGGCGTTGGCGCTGGGGACCTCGATGACCCGGTACAGGACGAAGAACGCGATGGCCCCGGCGAGGAATCCCGCGACACTCATCGCCAGCAACCAACGGATGGCCTTCATCCAGACCGGCCCGTTGCCGCTGATGCGACGGATCAGTCCGCGACGTTGCGAAGTCGCTCGGCGGGTGGTCGTCAAGGCTGGGTCCTTCGGGTCGGCTCGGAGCCACGCTCTGGTCAGGGGCTCGGGTGCGGTCGCCACGGCAGGCAGAGGCGTCGGCGCAAACAGGCCAACGTCCAGTGTGACCGATCATCCTGAGAGCACGGTAATGCCTCGGGCCACATGTGACTCGGATCACGACACGGGCGGCGTCGCGTTGGTCAGCGAATCGATGTATCGTCCCGATATACCGAGTCGAGTGACCGGTGACCGACCGACGAGCGGGAGCAGGCCCCATGGCACGACGCGGCGAGACCCTTGAGCTGGCCGTCCTCGGCCTGCTCCTGGACACGCCGATGCACGGCTACGAGCTCCGCAAGCAGCTCATCGGGCTGCTCGGTTGGGGCCGGGTGCTGTCCTACGGCACGTTGTACCCGTGCCTGAAGACCCTGGTGAAGGCTGGCTTCATCGTGGCCGACGAGGACACCGACGTCGCCGTCCGGGGGCGGCGGAACCGGATCGTCTACCACCTCACGGCGGAGGGCAAGGAGCACTTCTCCGAGGTGATGGAGGAGTCGGGCCCGTCGACGTGGGACGACGAGAACTTCGGCGTTCGGTTCGCGTTCTTCGCGCGGACCGACATGTCGACGCGGGTCCGCATCCTGGAGGGGCGCCGCAGCCGCCTCGAGGAGCGGCTCGAGAACGTCCGCGACGCCGCCCGGCGCAGCCGGGAGCGTGCTGACGCCTACACCCGCGAGCTGCAGCGGCACGGCTTGGAGTCGGTCGAGCGCGAGGTGCGCTGGCTGACCGATCTCATCGATCGCGAGCGCTCCGGCGGGGGTGCCGGGCCGCGGGCGGCAGACAGCACAGCCGGGGGTGCCGGGCCGCGGGCGGCAGACAGCACAGCCGGGGGTGCCGGGCCGCGGGCGGCAGACGACGGCACAGCCTCGCCGGACATCACCAGAGAAGGGGGCCCCGACGAGACCGTCGAGGCCGACGACCACCACACCAACGAGTGAACACCAGCTCAGAAGGAGACCCCATGGGTTCGGCAAAGAATCCTGTACGCGTAGCCATCGTGGGCGTGGGCAACTGCGCCACGTCGCTGATCCAAGGCGTCGAGTACTACCAGGACGCAGATCCGGCCGGCACCATCCCGGGTCTGATGCACGTCCAGTTCGGCGACTACCACGTGGGCGACGTCGAGTTCGTCGCCGCGTTCGACGTGGACGCCAAGAAGGTCGGCTTCGACCTCGCCGACGCCACGACGGCCAGCGAGAACAACACCATCAAGATCACCGACGTGCCCCCGACCGGCGTCATCGTCCAGCGGGGTCACACGCTGGACGGTCTCGGCAAGTACTACCTGGAGACGATCGAGGAGTCCGACGCCCCGGCGGTCGACGTCGTCCAGGCGCTCAAGGACGCCCAGGTGGACGTGCTCGTCTCCTACCTGCCGGTGGGCTCTGAGGAGGCCGACAAGTTCTACGCGCAGTGCGCGATCGATGCCGGTGTGGCCTTCGTCAACGCGTTGCCGGTCTTCATCGCCTCCGACCCCGAGTGGGCGCAGAAGTTCGAGGACGCGGGGGTCCCGATCATCGGCGACGACATCAAGAGCCAGGTCGGCGCCACGATCACCCACCGGGTCATGGCCAAGCTGTTCGAGGACCGCGGCGTGGCGCTGGATCGCACGTACCAGCTGAACGTCGGCGGCAACATGGACTTCAAGAACATGCTCGAGCGTGAGCGCCTTGAGTCAAAGAAGGTCTCCAAGACGCAGTCCGTCACGTCCAACCTCAGCGGCTCGCTGGCCGGCAAGGTCGACGACAAGAACGTCCACATCGGCCCGAGCGACTACGTCGCCTGGCTGGACGACCGCAAGTGGGCGTACGTGCGCCTGGAGGGCCGCGCCTTCGGTGACGCCCCGATCAACCTGGAGTACAAGCTCGAGGTCTGGGACTCGCCCAACTCGGCCGGCATCATCATCGACGCCATCCGTGCGGCCAAGATCGCCAAGGACCGTGGCATCGGTGGCGCGCTGCTGAGCGCCTCGTCCTACCTGATGAAGTCTCCACCGGAGCAGCGCGCCGACGACCTCGGGCGCGCCACGCTCGAGTCGTTCATCCGAGGTGACGAGGAGCGCTGAGCGCGTCCACCTGACGAGCGGGGCCGGGCCGCGAGGTCCGGCCCCGCTCGTCGTACGGGGTCGGCGGCGGCGCCGGCCACTACGCTGTTCGGGGCCATCGGGACCACAGGACGACGAGAGGGAGCACGTGTCGATCGATCTTCGCCGGGCCACTCCGGGCCGTCCGGGCATCCTGCTGGTGGTGCTCGGTGTCCTCACCGGTGTGTTCGTGCTGCTCGCCGTCGCGGTCGCCACGGAGTGGGGCCCGTTGATGGACCTCGACGCCGACGTCGCCCGGGCGGCGTACGACGTCGGCGCCAGCTCGGCTCTGCTCGTCTCCTCCTTGGAGCTGGCGGCCGTCGTGTTCAGCACCTGGTCCAGCGCGGTGGTCCTCGCCGCGATCGCCGGCTACGGCTTCTGGCGTCGCGAGTGGCGTCTGGGCACGTGGGTGCTGCTCAGCGCAGTCACCGCCCTGCTGGTCAAGGTGCTGCTCAAGCTGCTCTTCGTACGCGAGCGCCCGCCATGGGACGCGCCGCTGCACGAGGCCAGCGGCTACTCCTTCCCCAGCGGTCATGCCACCGGGGCGGGCGTGTTCTTCACCGTCCTGGTGCTGCTCACCATCATCCTCACCGGTCGCGGCTGGCGCCGTCGGCTCGTGCTCGCCCTGTGGGTGGTGCTCGGGATCTTCGTGGCCGCCAGCCGGGTGTTCCTCGGCGTCCACTACCTCTCCGACGTCGCCGCCGGCCTGGCCATGGGCATCTCGGTGACGCTGGCCCTGTGGCTTCTGGTCGCGATCGACCCGCGCCGGCTGCCCTCGAAGCTCGCCATGACCACCGGCACCGGTGGTCGTCGGGTGGCGGTCGTGCTCAACCCGGCCAAGGTGGGCCCGGTCGAGGAGTTCAAGGCGAAGGTCCGGCTGGTCTCCGCCAAGGAGGGCTGGACCGAGCCGCTGTGGTTCGAGACGACCGTCGAGGACCCGGGCCACGGCCAGGCCACCGCGGCCCTGCAGGCGGGCGTCGACCTCATCATCGCCGCCGGCGGCGACGGCACCGTGCGCGCCGTGTGCGAGGAGGTCGCGCGCACGGGCGTGGCGGTCGCCATCATCCCGCACGGCACGGGCAACCTGCTGGCCCGCAACCTGGGCGTGCCGTTGAACGCCCGTGACGCCCTGGAGGCTGCCTTCGGTGGTCAGGACAAGGCCGTCGACCTGGCCACGTTCCGCACCGACGGAGAGGTCGACACCGTCTTCCTGGTCATGGCCGGACTCGGCATGGACGCCATGATCATGACCGGTGTCGACGACAAGCTCAAGGAGAAGGTCGGCTGGGCGGCCTACTTCGTCTCGGGCGTGAAGGCGCTGCGCTTCCCGGGCATGAAGGTCGAGATCAGCGTCGACGACGAGGAGCCCCGCAAGTTCCGAGCCCGCACCGTGGTCATCGGCAACGTCGGGTTCCTGCAGGGCGGCATCCCCTTGCTGCCCGCGGCGGAGATCGACGACGGCCTGCTCGACGTGGTGGTGCTCGCACCGCGCCGGTTCTTCGGCTGGGTGGGCATCGCCTGGCGGGTCATCACACGCCGCAAGCGCACCAACCAACGCCTCGACCGGTTCACCGGCTCACGAGTGCACGTCAAGGCGTCGTCGGCGACGCCGATGCAGCTCGACGGCGACCCGGTGGGCGAGGGCACGGAGATCACCGCGGAGGTCCATCCGGGCGTGCTCCTGGTGCGGGTACCCGTGGTTCCCGTCGTCGACCGCGTCTGAGGGACCCGCCGGCGACCCTGCCCGCCGCCGCTACCGCGAGGGCAGGGTGACAGCGAGCTCGTCGTGCAGGCGCTTCCTCACGTCATCGGGGGCGAAGGACGCATCGACGGCCGTCGCGGCCAGTGCCACGACGCCGGCCTCGTCGAGGTCCAGCAGCTCGGCGGCCACCGAGTACTCCTCGTTCAGGGTCGTGGTGAACATCGGCGGGTCGTCGGAGTTGATCGTGACCGGCACCCCGGCGCCGACGAGCGTAGGGAGAGGGTGCTCGGCCAGCGACGGGACGGACCGGGTACGGACGTTGGACGTCGGGCAGACCTCCAGCACGATGCCCTCGGCCGCGAGGTGGGCCATGAGATCAGGGTCCTGCGCGGCGGCGATGCCGTGACCGATGCGCTCGGCACCCAGGAACCGCACCGCGTCCCAGACGGTCTGCGGGCCCGTGGACTCCCCGGCGTGCGGGACGCTGCGCAGCCCGGCGGCGCGAGCGGCGTCGAAGTGCGGCTGGAACTGCGGGCGGGGCACGCCCACCTCCGGGCCCCCGAGACCGAAGCTCACCAGGGCGTCGGGACGCAGCCGCAGCGCGACGTCGAGCGTGACGTCGGCGGCGGGGACACCGGACTCGCCGGGGATGTCGAAGCACCAGCGCAGCACCACGCCGTGGTCGCGCTCGACGACGCGGCGAGCATCCTCCACGGCCTCGCAGTAGGCCTCGGCGGCGATGCCGCGCACGATCGACGTGTACGGCGTGAGCGTCAGCTCGGCGTAGCGGACGTTCTGCGCGGCGAGGTCACGGCCGACCTCGTGCGTCAACGTCCACAGGTCCTCCGGTGTACGCAGCAGGTCGACGACCGAGAGATAGACCTCGACGAAGTGCCCGAAGTCCCGGAAGGCGAAGTAGTCGGCGAGCAGGTCCGGATCGGTGGGGACGGGAGAGTCTGGGTGCCGTGCGGCCAGCTCGGCCACGGCCGCCACGGACGCGGACCCGACGTGGTGGACGTGCAGCTCGGCCTTGGGGAGGGCGGCGACGAAGCCCGGATCAACACCCATCGCCGGTCTACTCGGCGGAGTAGTCGAAGGCCGAGGAGACTCGCTGCTGTCGTTCGACGACGCTCGGCCGGTCACTGAACTCCACCTCCAGGGTGATGATGTGCTCGATGCCGACGTGCATCTCGACCCGACGCGCCTCGTGGGTCAGGTGGCCGGCCGTGCCCTCGTCGAGCCACTGGACCGACCCGTCGAGCGAGCGCAGCGCGACATTGGCGGTCTCACCTCGTTGGCCCCGGAAGACCACCGGGCCCGGGCCGCTGTCACGAATGACGAGCGCCGTGCGGCTCACCCGACGGTCGTCGACGCCGACGGTGGGCGGTTCCTCCCCTCCGGGGCGGCCGAAGGTCCACTTGTGCCCGGCGGGGACCATGTCCTCGCCGAGAGTTCCGTCCGAGAGCTCGTACCTGACGATCAGCACCACCACAGTCTAGTCGTGGCCCAGGTGCGGCTGTCGGCACGATCAGCAGCGCTCGTAAACCGCTACGCCGACGTCAGGTCGCGAACCGTCCCTCACGGCACCACGATCCTCCCGTCATCGCGTGGCGAGACGTTCGACGCCGGCGAGCATGCCGGGACGTTTCCACAATCATCAGTGCTCCGCACCACCCCTGTTGTAGCCTCGAACTCCAGGGGCGGGGCTCAATTCCAGGAGATGAGCGTCATGAGGTACCACCGCGAGGACATGGGGGCCGCCCAACCGGCGTTGAGGCACACGCAGTGGAACGACTTGAGCCCGACGACGTCCTGAGACGGGCCCTTGACCTGCTCGACGCCACTCGCGAGGACGCGCTCCTGGTGCTGGGCGAGCCCGGGATCGGCAAGTCACACCTCCTGCAGCAGATCGCCGGGAATGCCGGGCCTCCCACCACAGTCGTCCGGGTTCGCGCCGCGGAGTCCTCCTACCCCCTGTCGGGCATCGCGGCGTTCATCAGCTCCCTGCGAGGGTTGGAGTCGGCCGACCTGGTTCGCCACGTCACGCTGCGCTCGCAGCAGCCCGACGGTCTGCACGCGGCAGCGCACGACCTGATCGCCCTGCTCCAGGGGATGTCCTTCCCACCAACGGGCATCCTCATCGACGGCGTCGACGACCTCGACCCCGACAGCCTCGCCCTCATGGGGACGATCGCAGCCCATCTGGGTGGGACCGGGCTGCGCCTGGTCCTCACCGCGACCGAGCCAGCACCGGCCGAGCACTTCGAGGGAATGCCCACCGTGGCGATCGGTCCGATGAGCGAGGCGGCCCAGATGCAGGTCGCCGACGAGCACCCGAGCACCGATCGCACGAGCGCGCGAATCATCGCTCAACGCTCGGGCGGGAACCCGGCAGTCCTGCTGGCGCACCTCGACGAGCTGGCACCCGGGACCGCGCAGCGACCCACCGGGCTCAAGCTCCCCCCGGCCTCGTCCACGGTGCACGAACGGATCGCCTCGGCCGTCCTCGACACGTTGGACCCGGCGTCCCTGGAGATCCTGCGGATCGCGTCACTGGCTCCGCTGTGTCACGCGATGGCCCTCGGCGACCTCCTGGACGGCTCACCGCACGTCGTGGAGGACCTTGTCGAGGACGGCCTGCTCGTGCGCAGCGGTCAGTACATCAGGCTGGCCGACCCACGGGTACGTACGTTTCTCGCCTCCACCGGCTCGGCCCGTGACCGGCGGGCGATCCATGCGCGTCTGGCCAGGGCCACCTCGTCCTACGACGCCAGTCTCACGGTGTGGCACGAGAGCTTCGGACGTGACACGACCGGAACGGTCGACGATCTGCTGCGAGCCTCGGCCCAGCTCGTCAACGACGGCCACACCGACGCGGCCGTCGAGCTCGCCGAGCGCGCCCTGCGCCGGAGCCACAGCCTCGATGACCACACCGATGCCCTGGTCGTCCTCTGCACCTGCCTGTTCGAGCATCGCCACCTCGCGCTGACGGCCCGCTACAGCACACGTGAGAACACGCCGTTCAGCACCGACCAGCCGATCGCGCTCGCCTCGGTACGGCTCGCCAGCCAGATCCTTCGCGATGGTCCGGCCGTGGACGACGAAGTACGCACGGTCGTGAGACACCACGGCCTCGACGGAAGGGATCGGGTCGATGTGCTGCTGTGCCTGGCCGTGCTCCACCGCGCCGAGAGCTGGGAGGTCGAGACGGCCCGCGATCTCCTCACCGTCGGGCGCGACACCGAGCCGGCGCACCGCCTCACACGCGAGAGGCTGAGCGCCGCCGGGGAGATCCTCGACGCCCTCGACGGCACTCCCGAGCCGACCGAGCCGGTGCTGCTCCCCCTGGCGCCGGCACCGGGACTGCCCACCGACCTCCTGCTCATGCGGGGTCGCGCCCTGGCCCTGCGAGGACACCACCAGCAGGCCCGAGACATGCTCGCGGTGGTCATCAACGGACCCGACCCCCTGTGGGCGAGCATCGCCACCTACATGTCCATCGAGAACGAGCTCGACGCCGGTGAGTTCAGGATGGCCCGCATCGCCACCCGGGCCTGGGAGCAGCGTTCACCCTGGACCCTGGAGGCGCACCCCGACGAACCCTGGATCCGAGGGTGGTGCGCCTACTCCCTGGGAGCGATCGACGAGGTCCACGGACACGTCGAGGCATCACTCGCACGGTCCACCCGCGCGGGCAACTCCGGACTGCGCGCCCGGGCGATCGCACTGCGAGGCGCGGTCGCCATGCTCACCGGTGACCACGACCAGGCCGTACGAGACCTGCGTCAGGTGACGGCGTTGTCGACGCGGTTCCGCAACCCCACCCTGCTGCGGCACTGGGCCGACTACGTCGAAGCCTGCGCCCGGACCGAGCGACACCAGGAGGCCGATGTCGCCACCCGGCTGCTCGAGCAACGCGTCACGACGCACCCGTCCCGATGGGGTGAGCTGGCCGTGGCGCGGTGCCGGGCCATCTCCACCCAGGACGAGAGGTCGCTCGAGCTGTTCACGCAGGCCATCGGGATGTTCGGCCCGGACGACTCCGCCTACGAGCTCGGCCGCACACAGGGCGCGCTCAGCCACCGGCAGAAGCAGCTCGGCGACCCCGCCGCGTCCTGCCAGACCCGCACACAGGCAGCCGCAACGTTCGAGCAGTGTGGCGCGGAGTCCTGGGCACGCAGGCTCGGGGGACAGCCCGAGACGCCGCAGGACCAGAGCCCGCTGGGGGCGATCTCCACCGAGGAACAGGAGATCGTGCAACGCCTCGTCGCGGGTCAGCGAACCCGCGACATCGCCGAGGCGCTGCACCTCTCGGTCCGCGCCGTCGAGCTGCGGCTGACCCGGCTGTACCGGCTCGCCGGAGTGACCTCACGCCGAGACCTGGTCGAGGTGCTCAACCAGTCCGCCCGAAGGACCGACTGGACCTGACGTAGGGCGTCGCGCCGGGCTGCGCCACCGGCCACTGGACCCGCCGCGGACAGCGCGGGACAGTGCCCGCAGAGACACGAAGGCATCGACCAGGCGCAGCACGGGAAAGGCCGGGGCGTACACCACGAAACGGATCCGCCGCGTCAGCACGGCGACGTAGAGACTCATCACGACGTCCGGAACCACGATGATCGCGGCCAGCAGCAACCACGGCAACCCGGCCAGGGCCGATCCGGCCGCCGACCCAAGTCCCACGGCGTCGAGCATCCATCCGCCGGCCGCCGTGACGGCCAGCACCAGCACGCCGAGCGCGACGATGCTGCTCAGCACCACCTCGACGGCGAAGACCGCGAGCGAGACCCAGAACAGCCGAGGCTGCCACCGATGTCTCATCAGGGTCTGCCAGAAGCCGAGGCCCCACCGGCTCATCTGGCTGACGTAGTCCCCCATCGTGTCCGGGTCCTGCGTGTAGGCGACGGCTGATCGCGGGTCGAACGCAACCCGTCCGAGCCGCTTGGCATGGACCTCGAACGTCATGTTGTAGTCCTCGATCGCCAGGCCAGGGGCGGCGATGTCGATGTGACGCAGGACCGTGGACCGGTACATGCTGGCGAACCCGGGCACGATGGCGACGGCGTTGGCCCGGGCCGCGGCCTGGCCGAACTTGTGCAGCGTCTGGAAGGCGACATAGGTCCGCTCGCGGTAGGCGAGCACGATGCTGCGCAGGCTCCCGTTCATCCTGCCCGGCTCAAGAGTCCTGGCGCTGCCGGCCACGGCCACCACCTCCGCGGACTCGAACAGCGGGAGACCACTGGAGAAGTAGTCCGGCGACAGTCGCGTGTCGGCATCCAGCAGCATGACGACCGCGAACCTCTCGGCCAGGCTGAAGTGACGCAGACCCGCGACGATGGCGCGAGCCTTGCCCCGGTTCCTGACCAGCTCCATGACCCGCGCACCATGGGACCGAGCCAGTCGCACCGTGTCGTCGCTGGAGTCGTCGGACACGACGAACACCTGGCGGGGATCGACGAGCTCCATGACCGAGCGCAAGGTGGCACCGATCACCAGCTCCTCATCGCGCGCCGCGATCAGGACGGCGACGTCCGCGCGCGTCAAGGATGCCTCGGGCTCTCGTTCGCCCCGACTCCTCATCAGCCGTATCGCACCCACGCCGGACCAGCACAGTGTGCTGAGGCCGAGCAGCAGGACAGCGGTCACCACGATCAGCATCGGACCTCCAGCGCTCATCGTAGGAGCGCGGCGCCGGTTCGACGGTGCCGATCGTCCGCACACTCGATGCGGGCCCCGCACCCACCCCGCACCCGCCCCGCAGGTCCTCCGGCGGGTCCCCGCCGACTTTCCCCGTACTCGTTGACCGACCCCGGGGGCAACCGCACAGTGACTGGAGCACGACGTCGGGGAACGGACGACGGGGCCACCACTCGGTGCACTGCGGCCGAACACCCACGGGAGAACCAGACACATGAACACTGTCAACACTGCGTCGACGCTGTCCGCCGACCCGCCGAGGCGCCCGCCGAACGGGACCGCGCGCACCGCGTTGCCGGCCACGCCAACACCCGCACCACCAGCACCGGAGAACCTCTTCACCCACGACGTCGCCGTCGTCGGTCTCGGCTACGTCGGACTGCCGACGGCCCTGGCCCACCACGCTGCCGGCCACCGCGTCGTCGCTCTCGACGTCTCAGGCGACCGTCTGGCGGACATCGCCGCGGGCCGGGCCGATCTGATCAGCAGCGACCACGACCGGCTCGCGACGACGAGAGCCTCCGACGACTTCCTGCTGACCGACGACATCGCCACGCTCTCCGGCGCCCGTGCCGTCATCATCTGCGTGCCCACGCCGGTGGACCGCTACCTGGTTCCCGACCTGCAGATCCTGCGCGGCGCCTGCCAGATGGTCGTGGACCAGGCCGTGCCGGGTCAGCTCCTGCTCCTGACGTCCACGACGTACGTCGGGTGCACCGAGGAGCTGCTGGTCCGGCCGGCCCGACGCCGTGCACTGCGAGCAGGCAAGGAGATCCACGTCGCGTTCAGTGCCGAGCGCATCGACCCCGGCAGCGTCTCCGTGGCACAGGAGGACGTCCCCCGTGTCGTGGGCGGGGCCACCGCGGCCTGCACCGAGCGCGCCGCCGAGGTACTCGCCGGATACGCGACCTCGGTTCACGCGGTGCCGTCCTTGGCCGTCGCCGAGATGACCAAGCTCCTGGAGAACACGTTTCGTGCCGTCAACATCGCCCTGGCCAACGAGTTCGCCGACATCTGCAGCACCCTGGACATCGATGTGACCGAGGTGATCGGCGCAGCCGCCACCAAGCCCTACGGGTTCATGGCCTTCCGCCCGGGCCCGGGCGTCGGCGGGCACTGCATCCCGTGCGACCCGCACTACCTCCTGTGGCAGCTACGGGCGACGCGCGTCAACGCACCGATGATCACGACCGCGATGGCACAGATCGCCGATCGACCGACGCGGGTCGTCGAGCGCGTCCGCACCCTCCTGGCCGACCAGCGAACCAGCCTGTCCGGCGCTCGCATCCTCATCGTCGGGGTGGCGTACAAGCCCGACGTGGCCGACGTCCGGGAGTCCCCCGCCCTGGAGATCCTCGACCGTCTCGCCGAAGCAGGAGCAGGCATCGGGTACGTCGACGACCACGTCGAGCACCTCACGTTGCCGAGCGGACGTGAGCTCGTCCCCGTACGCGACCCGGGACGCTTCAACCCGGCGCTGGTGCTGGTGCACACCCCCCACACCGGGGCGGACCTCGACTGGATGCGCGCCGGCCAGCTCGTCCTCGACGTGACCTATCGCTCCGGCGCCGGGAACGACCGGGTGTCCTCATGAGAAGCCTCGTCACCGGCGGAGCCGGCTTCATCGGCAGCCACCTCGTCGAGCGGCTGCTCGCCGACGGTGAGCACGTCACGGTCCTGGACGACCTCTCCACCGGTCGGAGCCGCAACCTGGACCACCTCATCGGTCGGGCCGACGTCGAGCTGCGGCGAGGATCGGTCACCGACCCCGCCGCCGTGAGACAGGCGATGGACGGCGCCGACCGCGTCTACCACCTCGCCGCGGCCGTGGGGGTGAGGCTGATCGTGGACTCGCCGCTGTCGAGCATGCGGACGAACATCCATGGCACGGAGATGGTGCTGGAGGCGGCCCACCAGTCGGGAGCCGAGGTCCTCCTGGCGTCGACGAGCGAGGTCTACGGCAAGAACACCTCCGACCTGCTCCACGAGGACGCCGACCGGGTGCTGGGCTCGCCCCTGGTGGCTCGGTGGAGCTACTCCGCCGCCAAGGGACTCGACGAGGCCCTCGCCCATGCCTACTGGAACGAGCTCTCCCTGCCGGTCACCATCGTCCGGCTGTTCAACACCGTCGGGCCACGGCAGAGCGACCAGTACGGCATGGTGCTGCCTCGCCTCGTCGGGCAGGCGCTCCGCGGCGAGGCCCTCACCGTGTACGGGGACGGGCGACAGACCCGGTGCTTCTCCTATGTGTCCGACGTCGTCGAGGCGATGGTGGCGCTGGCCGGAGAACCGGGCGCCCACGGCTCGGCCTACAACCTCGGCGGCGCCGAGGAGATCAGCATGCTGGACCTGGCGCGCAGGATCCTCGCGGTCACCGGGAGCCCGAGCCCGGTCGACCTCGTGCCGTACAACCTGGCCTACGGTCCGGGGTTCGAGGA
The DNA here is from genome assembly GCF_041951745.1 of Aeromicrobium sp. CTD01-1L150. Taxonomy (GTDB): domain Bacteria; phylum Actinomycetota; class Actinomycetes; order Propionibacteriales; family Nocardioidaceae; genus Aeromicrobium. The sequence goes on along the minus strand of NZ_CP169555.1, from coordinate 108,512 downwards.
CATGCGACGCCGCGTCCCCGACAACTCCCGCGCCCACGCACTCATCGGCTACCGGCCGAGCACCCCGTTGGACACCGTCATCGCCCGGGTCGCCGAGCACCTCCTCGACCCCCGGTCGGCGCCCAGCGCCGCGGTGACCTGATGTGCGGCATCATCGCCTGCCGGACGACGCGTGCCACCGCGCCGCACCTCGTCGAGGCACTGGCGCGACTGGAGTACCGCGGCTACGACTCCGCAGGCATCGCCACCGCAGGGGGCGACGGTCTGGTCCGCCGGCTCCGGACCACCCGGCGGGTCAATGACCTCACCCGACGCCTGCCCGCCTGGGAGCCCCGGTCCGACGTCGGGTCGGGCATCGGGCACACCCGGTGGGCGACCCACGGCACGGTCTCGGAGGCCAACGCCCACCCGCACGTCGACTGCAGCGGGCGGTTCGCGATCGTCCACAACGGCATCCTGCACAACGCCGCGGACCTGCGCCACGAGCTGGAGCTCGCCGGGCACGTCCTGGAGTCCGAGGTGGACAGCGAGGTCGTCGCCCACCTCGTGGAGGACGTCGTGCGACGCCGCCCGAGCGCCGACGTCGTCACGGCCACGGAGGAGGCCGTCGCCCGGCTCGAGGGGTCGTGGGCACTGGTCGTCCTGGACGCCGTGACGGGTCAGCTGGTCGCGAGCGCCCACCGGTCCCCCCTCGTGGTGGCGCGATCGGGCGAGGACCACTTCATCGCCAGTGACGCCGGCTGCCTGGACACCTGGGTCGAGGACTACCGGGTCCTCGAGGACGGCGACATCGTCGCGGTCGGAGCGGGCCGGGACGGACAGCTCTGGCGACGAGAGGGCCGGGCCTCGGCGAGCCCGTCACCGATCCCCCAGGACGTCGTGCCGCGAGCGAACGTCGTCAGCCTGCACCCCGACTTCATGAGCAAGGAGATCCACGAACAGCCAGACGTCGTCGCCAGGCTCCTCGATCGATGGGGCCGGGCAGCTGCCGGCCCCGACCTGTGGCGCTCCTTCGGCCTGCCCGATCCCACCCGGATCGCCGTCCTGGGCTGCGGTACCTCCCTCAACGCCGGCCGAGCAGTGGCCTCGGTGCTCGGGCGAGTGGGCGCGCTCCCCCACCAGTCGATCGTCGCGAGCGAGGCCGACGAGAGCGTCATCGAGCCCGGAACCCTCATCATCGCGCTCAGCCAGTCCGGAGAGACCGCCGACGTCCTGACAGCACTCGAGGTGATCGCGCCGCAGCACCCCGTCGTCGCGATCACCAACAACCCGCACTCGGCGCTGGGACGCCGGGCCGACGCGGTGATGGGATGCCAGGCGGGCCCCGAGATCGGTGTGGCGGCGACCAAGACCTACATGTCCCAGCTCTTTGCGGGCTGGTGCCTCGCGCTGTCGCTGCTCACGGCCACCGACCGCCTCGACGTGGGGACCGCACGACGCCTGGTGGACGACCTCCGCCGAGCACCCGAGGTGCTCTCCCAGGCCATCGGGGCCTCGGTCCCCGCCGTCTCCGAGCTGGTCGCCGGGCTCACCTCGAGCTCCGGCTTCCTCTTCCTCGGCCGGGGCACGGGCGCCCTCTACGCGGCAGAGGGCGCGCTGAAGCTCAAGGAGCTCAGCTACCGCTGGGCCGAGAGCCACCCGGCCGGTGACCTCAAGCACGGCCCGCTCGCACTCATCGAGCACGGGACACCCGTGGTGGTGGTCGATCCCGGCGGCCGGCGTCTGGCAGCGAACATCTCAGAAGTCATGGCCCGCGGGGCCCACGTCATCCGCGTCGGGGGCTTCGGAGCCGAGATCCCGGCGCTCGGGGTCCCCGAGTCCACCAGCGGGATCGTGGGGATGGACTGGTGCGGCCCGTTCGAGTCCGTCGTGGCCATGCAGCTGCTCGCCCGCGAGCTCGCCACCGCACTGGGCCGCGACGTGGACCGCCCCCGCAACCTCGCCAAGTCCGTCACCGTCGAGTAGGACGCCCCATGAGACCCCAGACCATCGTCAACCGGATCCTCCTGGTGCTGAGCACCCTGCTCTCGACCGTCCTCGCCCATGTGTCGTCACCGCCGACCGACGCCACCACCGCCGCTTCCCCGGCAGAACAGACCGTCGTCAGCCTCACCTTCGACGACGGCAACGACAACCAGAAGCAGGCCGCGGACATCCTGACGAAGGCGCGCATGCCAGGAACCTTCTACGTCCCCTCCGGTCTCATCGACTCCCCCGGGCACCTGAGTCTCTCCAACCTGCGAGCCATGGCCGCCGCCGGCCACGAGATCGGCGGGCACACCATCCACCACCCGGATCTCACGGCGGTGTCCAGCGCTGAGGCCACCCGTCAGATCTGCGACGACCGCGCGGCGTTGGTCACGTGGGGGTTCTTCGTGCGGAGCTTTGCCTATCCGTACGCGCGCAGCAACGCCGCCGTCGAGCGGACCGCCGAGGAGTGCGGGTACAACAGTGCTCGGCTGCTCGGGGGCCTCGAGCGGCCCGGGGGGGCCTGTCCCGGATGCGGCCACGCCGAGACCCTCCCGCCCACCGACCCGTACGCGACCAGGGCGCCCGACCAGGTCGACAACGACTGGACGCTCGCCGACCTCCAAGGCGTGGTGAAGCGGGCCGAGCGCACCGGCGGGTGGGTGCAGATCACGTTCCACAACATCTGCACGAGCGGCTGCCAGATCTCCGTCACCCCCACGATCCTGAAGCAGTTCGTCCGCTGGCTGGGCCCACGGCACAAGCTCGGCACCGTGGTGAGGTCCGTCGGCGATGCGGTCGGTGGACCCAGCAGGCCCGTGGTGCGTGGACCCGCGCGCGAGCCGCTCGCACCCGGCGAGAACGGGGTGGCCAACCCGGGGATGGAGCAGATCGGCCCTGACGGGACGCCCACCTGCTGGATGCGCGGGGGCTACGGCTCGAACTCCGCACTGCACGGCACGAGCGAGGGTCGAGCCGGTCGCGGGGCGTCCGTCCGCGTCACGGACCACGTCGACGGCGATGCCAAGTGGCTGCCCACGTTCGACATGGGCGATTGCGCACCACCGGTCATGGCCGGCCGGAGCTACTCGGTCCGGTCCTGGTACACCTCGACGGTCCCGACCCAGTTCGCCGTCTACCTCAGGGACGCCCGAGGGGCATGGCACTACTGGACCTCCAGCCCGTGGTTCCCTGCCACCGAGAGGTTCACGCAGGCCGTCTGGAGGACGCCGAGGATCCCGGACGGCAGCACGGCGATCAGCGCAGGGCTCAACCTGTTCAGCGACGGGACGCTCGTCACCGACGACCACGAGCTCTACGACAGCATCGGCGCCCCGCCCGCCGACGCCCCGCCCATCGACACCCCGTCGTCGACGACCCCACGCATCGCGGGCGCCGTCGACGCGATGATCCCGTGATGGGCAGAGCGCCACGGTGGACACCCCCCGAACGGTGCCCGGGATCGCGGCGACGCTGATCACCGTGTGCATCGCCGCCGTCCTCTGCTGCCAGCTCCCGTGCAGCGGGGGGCGAGTGGCGGGTCCCCATCCGTGGCACACCGACATCGTGGTGACCACCTTCTGGGTGGGTGAGATCTTCGACGCCTTCGCAGCGGACGGCCGTCAGTCGTTCTCGACCTACGACTCGCAGTGGGAGAGGAGCTACGGCGGTTGCGACGGGATCGTACGGGGCGGACGCTGTGAGACCGAGACCCGCGTGGCGGCCAACGACTACTTCCCCACCGCCATGACCCCTCGGGAGAATCCCTTCTACCTCGATCTCCCGTACGACGACGTCAACGACGAGGACGGCTTCGCGCGCCGTGGCGAGGTCGTCCCCTGGGCCGGTCGGGCGCCCTACGCCCGGCACGTCGGGAACCGATCGGTGAGCCTGATGAAGGATCGCTGGGTCGAGCTGCGGCACCGGGGCCGCGTGTGCTTCGCCCAGGTCCAGGACGCCGGCCCGGGAGTCTACGACGACGCCGCGTACGTCTTCGGCCATGACGACCGGCGTCCGGCCAACCGGCGGTTCAACGGCGCCGGCCTCGACGTGTCGCCCGCGGTGAACGGATGTCTCGGACTGAGTGAGCTGGACGGCTCCACCGACACCGTGGACTGGCGCTTCGTCGAGGCCGCCCAGGTCCCGCCCGGACCGTGGACGCGACTCGTGACCGGCGGTGCCGGACCGGCCCGCGTGCGCTGACCACCGCCGGTCAGCCGGCGGTGGGCTTCTCGCCGCCCATGGCAGCGTTGCGCACGATCCGTCTCGCCACGTCCGTCAACGTCAACGCGCTGACGTCGGCGAGCTGACGCAGCCGGTCGTAGGCGTGCTCCATGGTGAGGTTCTCCTCGTGGGCCAGGACGCCCTTGGCCTCCTCGATGATGACCCGCCCGGCGAGCGCGGCATCGACCCGCTGGGCGGCAGAGCGGACCGACACCCGATCGGCATGGATGACCAGCAGCATCGAGAGGTCTGCGAAGGCCTGCAGGACGGCCCGGTCATCGGCGGTGACGTCTGCCGCACCGGTCCAGAAGACCACCAGCGCACCGAGCGGCTCGCGGTACCACCGCAACGGGACCGCCGCGACCGATCCGAGACCTGCCGCACGCATCGCCTCGGCCACGTCCGGCCAGTCTCGCCGGGCCTCGTCGAGCGAGGCTGTCACCACGGTGTCGCCGTGCCAGGCGTCGGCACACGGTCCACCGACGGACAGGCCCTCGAAGAGGTCCAGCTCCTCGGCGCGGTGCGAACCACATGTGAGGACCTCGAGCACTCCGAGGTTGTTGCCCAGCATGATGCCGCAGATCTCGCCGTCGACGGAACGGAGCACGCCGCCGACCATCGCCCGCGCGGTGCCCGCGACGTCGTGCTCACCCACCAAGGCCGCCGATGCCTCCGCGAGGGCTTGATGGACGTGTCTGGTCATGACGGTCCCTCGGCGCCGTGCCTGGCGGAGAAGTCGATGCGCCGCTCGATCACGTCGCCGGCGACGGTGAGCAGCTCGACCTCGCGCACATACGCCCTGGCCTTGAGCATCGCGAGGGCGTCGCTGGAGGAGACCCTCAGCTGTGCGACGACCATCCCGGTCGCCTGATGGACCCTGGCACGTTCGCGCCAGGACCCCGGGCCGCCGCTGTCCCCGTCGGACTCGATGATTCCGGGGTCGCGCAGGATCGCCGCCCCCACGGCATCGGCGATGACCTGCGCCGCCGGCGGATCGGTCCGGAAGTGGCCCACATCCCGATGGAGCGTCAGCACACCGATGACGATGCGAGCCGGGCGCATCGGGACGGTCCAGAACGTGCCTCTCAGGTCGGCGCCAGGGGCAGAGGTGCTGAGCTGCGGCCACCGATCGCCGTCGTCGCGCTCGGGCGACCACGTCACAGGCCGACCGGTCATGGAACAGTCGTGGGTCGGCCCCTCGCCACACACGTCCTGCAGGCACTCGAACCGCTCGACGGACTGCGTGGTCGCCGTCAGGAGCACCCGGCCCGTGTCGATCACGTCGATCGTGATCGCGGCCCCGTCGGCCTCCAGCGCAGCGCAGGCCGAGGTGCCGAGCCGGTCGGCCGGTCGTTGCCCGGCATCCTGACTCGCCAGGGCCGAGGCGAAGCGGACCAAGGCGTTCTCGGTTCCTGCGGTGTCCATCGTGGACGCTCCTCGAACCTGGTGGTTGCGGACCGGCATGCGATGGCGGGTCGGCATCGGTCCGTCTCCCTGGTCTCAGGGTCGCACCGATGAGCCAGGCGGTCAGCCGAACCATGTCAGGCGCCGCCCCGGATCGCTTCACTGGCCGACGGGTCGGGCTGCCTGAAGCAGGCTTTCGCTGTATGAAAGTCGCCCTTGACTGGACCAACCGCCTCGGTACGTTGCCCGCATGGACGCCTCCAACTCCGGCCCGCCGTTCCGAGCTGATCACGTGGGCAGCTTGCTGCGCCCCGAACCACTGCTGCACGCACGGGAGGAGTTCACTCACGGAAGACTCTCTGCCGACGACCTGCGCGCAGCCGAGGACCAGGCCATCAGCGACGTCGTCGCCCTGCAGGCCGACGCCGGGCTGCGCACCGTGAGCGACGGGGAGTTCCGCCGCGCGTCGTGGCACATGGACTTCATCTACGCGATCGGCGGCATCAACCGGACCGAGGGCGACATCGCCGTCCATTTCCACAACGCCGAGGGCGACATCGACTTCACGCCCTCCGGACTGCACGTCGACGAGCCCGTGCACATCGACGAGCCCATCTTCGGCGAGCACTTCACCTTCCTGCGCGACGAGGCCGCCAAGGTGTCAGCCGAGCTCGTCCCCAAGCTCACCGTGCCGAGCCCGTCGATGGTCCACTACCGCGGCGGCCGCGCGTCGATCGACCCGGAGGTCTACCCCGACGAGGATGTGTTCTGGGCAGACCTGTCCGCCGCGTACGCCTCCCAGGTGCGGGGCGTCCACGCTCTCGGCGGGCGATACCTGCAGTTCGACGACACGAGCCTGGCCTACCTCAACGACCCCGAGCAGCGCGAGCACGTCCGTTCCATCGGCGGCGACGCCGAGCACCAGCACGAGCGCTACGTCGAGCACATCAACGAGGCCCTCGCCGACAAGCCGGACGACATGGTCGTCACGACGCACATGTGCCGGGGCAACTTCCGCTCCTCCTGGGCGGCCTCCGGGGGGTACGACTTCGTGGCCGAGGCGGTCTTCGGGGGCCTGGACGTCGACGGGTTCTTCGCCGAGTGGGACGACGAACGCTCCGGCGGCTTCGAGCCGCTGCGCTACCTCGCACCGGGCAAGCGCGTCGTGCTGGGCCTGGTCACGACCAAGAGCGGTGAGCTGGAGTCCCCCGACGACCTCAAGCGCCGCATCGACGAGGCGGCCCGCTACGTCGACCTCGATCAGCTGTGCCTGTCGCCGCAGTGCGGCTTCTCCTCCACGGTGGAGGGCAACTCGTTGACCATCGATGAGCAGAAGGCCAAGCTCGAGCTGATCGTCTCGGTCGCCACCGATGTGTGGGGCTCGCTCTAGGTGCACCTGGGACCTCTTGGCGGGGTGAAGATTCCGTCCGCCGCGACGGCGTGGCACGGTAGGACCGACCACGACCACCGGGAGGAACCATGACCACGTCACCATCGGCTGTCCCCGAGCCCGTCGCCTCGTTCATCGAGACCGTGAACCGGCACGACGAGCAGGGCTTCCTGGACGCCTTCACCGACGACGGGTTCGTCGACGACTGGGGTCGCATCTTCACCGGGCGCGAGGCCATCAAGGCGTGGAGCGACAAGGAGTTCATCGGCGCCACCGGCACCTTGACCCCGCAGGAGGTGACGGTCGACGGACCGCAGGAGAGCACCGTCACCGTGATCGGCGACTGGCGCAGCACGCACGCCAACGGGCTGTCCAGCTTCGCCTTCGCCGTGGACGGCGACCGGATCGCGTCCATGACGATCCGCGAAGGCTGACGAGATCGCCCCACCTGCCGATGACGTCGGCAGGTGCCGGCAATAGGTCAGGCGCCGGGGACGATGGAGGAGATGACGGTGCCGTCGGCGCGGCGAGTGCCTGACGGCGCCGGCGGCTCACCCTCCAGGCGCGGACCCTGGCCCTCGAGCGGGATCGTGACCGGCTCGCCGAGAGCGACCACAGCCTCGGCGCCCCGTACGTCGAACGCCAACCGGGACTCACCGTCCTCGACGACGAGCTCCAACTCCTGCTGACGCACCGTCACCCGCACGCGGGTGCCGCGCAGCGTGAGACGGAACGTGAGCGATTCCCACGCGTCGGGGAGGCGGGGGTCGAGGCACCACTGCCCGCCGCCCAGGTCACGGAACCCACCGAAGCCGGACGCCAGCGCACTCCACACGCCCCCCGTGGAGGCGACGTGGACGCCGTCGGTGGTGTTGCCATGACGGTCGGCGAGGTCGACGAACAGCGCCGACAGGAAGTACCGGTACGCCAGGTCGTGGTACCCGACCTCAGCCGCCATGATCGACTGCACGACCGCGGAGAGCGTGGAGTCACCCGTCGTGATCGGGTCGTAGTACTCGAAGTTGGCGCGCTTCTGCTCCGGCGTGAAGTTCTCACCCTGCAGGAACAGGGCCAGCACGACGTCGGCCTGCTTGAGCACCTGGAAGCGGTAGATGACCAGCGGGTGGTAGTGCAGGAGCAGCGGCCGGTGGTCCAGGGGCGTGTTGTCGAGGTCCCACATCTCCCGCTCGAGGAAGTGCGAGTCCTGCGGGTGGATGCCCAGGTGCTCGTCGAAGGGGATGGCCATGCCGTGGGCGGCCCGTGACCACTCCTCCACCTCGTCGTGCGTGAGGTCCAGGCGGCGCACCATGGCCGCGTGCGCCTCGGGGTTCTCATCCTGCAGCGTGCGCACCGCCTCCGCCGCGCGACGCAGGTTGAAGCGCGCCATGACGTTGGTGAACAGGTTGTCGTTGACGACGGTGGTGTACTCATCAGGTCCGGTGACGCTGTGGATGTGGAAGGTGCCGCCCACCTCGGTGCGCCAGAAGCCGAGATCGGCCCACAGGCGGGCCGTCTCCACGAAGATGTCGATGCCCTCGCGGTCCACGAACTCGGTGTCGCCCGTGGCGCCGACGTACTGGCTCAACGCGTAGGAGACGTCGGCGTCGATGTGGTACTGCGCGGTGCCGGCCGCGTAGTAGGCCGAGGCCTCCTCACCGTTGATCGTCCGCCACGGGAACAGGGCGCCCTTCTGGGCCAGCTGTTGGGCGCGTCGCCGGGCGTCGTCGAGCAGTGAGTACCGGAACCGCAGCGCGTTGCGAGCCGCACGCGGCGTCGTGTACGTCAAGAACGGCATGACGTACACCTCGGTGTCCCAGAAGTAGTGGCCGCCGTAGCCGGACCCCGAGACCCCCTTGGCCGGGATGCCCTGGCCCTCGGCCCGGGCCGCGGCCTGGATCAGGGCGAAGAGGTTCCAGCGGACCGCCTGCTGCACCTCCGGCTGGCCCGGGATCTGCACGTCGGTGCGCTCCCAGAACGCATCGAGCCAGGAGCGTTGCTCCGCCCACAGCTCATCGACACCCTGCTCGCCGGCACGGTCGAGGGTGCGACGGCAACGGTCCAGCAGCTCGCGCGACGGGACCCCGCGCGAGGTGTGGTACGCCACCGTCTTGGTGAGCGTGATCGGCACGCCGGGCTCTGCCGCGATCCGGTACGTCGTCTTGGCGAGGTCCTCACCGGTGATGACCTGGCCGCTGTGGTCGTTGTCGGTCCGCAGGTCGTGATCGGCCATGACGGCGACGGTCATGCCGCTGTCGACGCAGCGGTAGCCGAGTCCCACGCGGCCGGTCTCGTCGTCGCCCACCTGTTCCTGTGGGGCGAGGACGCGGCGGGTCAGCTGCTCGGCCTTGCGTGGGTCGCCTCCCTCGCTCGCTCCGTTCCGTCCGTCTGCGGTGGCCTCTTCTGCCATGTCCCCCTCTCCCATGGCAGAGCTAGGCACGTGGTACTCGTCCTCACCGTCCTGGCGGTTGAGGATCTGCGAGGAGATGGCCACGGGCGCGGCGTCGTCGAGCAACGTGATCTCGAACGTCATGACCGCGAGGTGCTTCTGCGTCAGGCTCACCATGCGCGTGGAGTCGATGCGTACCCGCTTGCCCGAGGGCGTGCGCCACAACAGGTGCCGGCGCAGCATCCCGTCGCGCAGGTCGAGGCTGCGCTCGTACTCCAGCAGGTCGGCGACGGCCAGCAGCAGCGGTTCGTCGTCGACGTAGATGCGGATGATCTTGGCGTCGGGGGCGTTGACGATCGTCTGCCCGACGCGGGCGAACCCGAACGCCTCCTCGGCGTGCTGGATGGGCCAGGTCTCGTGGAGGCCGTTGACGAAGGTGCCGTGGGTGTGGGCGTCGCGGCCCTCCTCCACGTTGCCGCGCAGGCCGAGATAGCCGTTGCCCACGGAGAAGAGCGTCTCGGTGAGTCCGAGGTCTCCGGGCTCAGGACGCTGCTCCACCAGCCGCCACTCATCGACCGGAAAGCGCGAGCGGTCGAGGAAGTCATGCACGGGGGGCGCCTCGTGCGAGGGACCCAGACCGGAGGTGTCGTATCCTTCCGGGGGCATGTCGAGGGGCACCATCACAGCAGCTCCTCCAGGTCGGTCACGACGACGTCGGCGCCATGGTCGGTCAGTCGCTGCGCGCCGACGCCCCGGTCGACGCCGACGACCAGGCCGAACCGGCCGGCCTGTCCGGCGGCGACGCCGCTCACGGCGTCCTCGAGCACGACGGCGCGGGCCGGCTCGGTGCCCAGCTGCTGCGCGGCGTACACGAAGGTGTCGGGTGCGGGTTTACCGGCGAGCTGACGCTCGGCGGCGACATTGCCGTCGACGACGATCTCGAAGCGGTGCAGCATCCCTGCCGCCTGTAGGACCTTGGGCGCGTTGCGCGAGCTGGAGACGATCGCCATCGGCACGCCGTCGGCCGTGAGCTTGTCCACGAGGCGGACCGAGCCGGGGTAGGCCTGCACGCCGTCGCGCTGCAGGATCTCCTCGAACACGACGTTCTTGCGGTTGCCGAGGCCGCCGACGGTCTCGGCGGTCGGGTCGTCATCGGGACCGCCCTGCGGGAGCTCGATGTCTCGCGAGGTCAGGAAGTCGCGCACACCCTCGTAGCGGGGCTTGCCGTCGACGTGCTCGAAGTAGTCGTCGTCGGTGTACGGGTCCTGCCTGCCATGCTCGGCGAGGAAGTCGTTGAACATCTGGGCCCAGGCACGCATGTGCACCTCGGCCGTCGGCGTGATGACACCGTCGAGGTCGAACAGCGCCGCGTCGTAGTCGTTCCAGTCCACCCTCCGAGCGTACGGCTGCCACGTGTCGCTCACGTGAACCGGCAGGCCCCGTGGTGCCGGTTTCCCCCGAAACATGTGGACCGAGTGATCGGCGTCAGAGGCGTCGGTTGGCCAGGACCGGGATGCGTGCGCGGACCTCGTCGACGACGCCGAGGTCGAGGTCGGTGACGAGCAGGCCGGGCTCGGCACCGAGCCGGTCGACGACGGCGCCGTCCGGTGCCACCGCGATGCTGCCGCCGACCCCTCGGGGTGCGCTCCCGGCCACCTCCTCACCCGAGGCGGCGGGGTCGGCCTGGTCGCAGGCGAGCACGAAGCACGTGCTGTCGAGGGCGCGCGCCCTGGACAGCAGCTCCCACTGCTCGAGCTTGCCCGGGCCCGAACCCCACGAGGCCGGGACGACCACGACGCGGGCACCCTCGTCCGCGAGCGCCGAGAACAGGGCGGGGAACCGGACGTCGTAGCAGACGGTGAGGCCCACGGTGGTCCCCGCGACCTCGAACGTCACGATGTCCCCACCCGGCGTGACGTTGTCGGACTCGGCGAACCCGAAGGCGTCGAAGAGGTGGATCTTGTCGTAGGACGCCGACGCCCCGCCGGCGACGAGCAGGGTGTTGCGGACGCGGCCCTCGTCCCCGGGCGTGAACATCCCGACGACCACCGTGACGCCGTGCTCGGCCGCGATCTCACGGACCGCCTGCGCCCACGGTCCGTCCAGCGGCTCGGCCACCGTCGTCAGCGGCACTCCGCCGAAGCGACTCATCGTCGCCTCCGGGAACACGACCAGCTCGGCGCCCTGCGAGGCCGCGCGAGCCACGTGGTCACGGACGATCTCCAGGTTGACCTGGGGGTCCTCGTGACTGTTGATCTGTGCCAGTGCTGCGCGCACGTCCTCTCCTGCCTTTCGGGGGCGGTTGGGTTGATGTATACCCGAGAGACGGCGCGAGGTCTCGTCGGGGACTGTCCCGCTAGTGTGATCGGATGACGGTCGGGGCAGCGAGCGAAGTCGGTCGACTGCGGACGGTGATGCTCCACCGGCCGGGGGCCGAGCTGGCACGGCTGACCCCGCGCAACAACGACTCGCTGCTCTTCGACGGCGTCCCGTGGGTGGGTCGGGCGCAGGATGAGCACGATGCGTTCGCCCAGGCGCTGCGCGACCACGACGTCGAGGTGCTGTACCTGCTCGACCTGCTGGTCGAGACGCTGCAGGACACGGCCGCGCGTCGGCAGATCATCGAGAGCACCACGGCGACGCTGCACCTCGGGGACGGACTGCGTCAGCACCTCGGTTCGGTGATGTCGGACCTACATCCGCAGGACCTCGCCGCCGTGGTCACTGCGGGTCTGCGCAACGACGAGCTGGCGCACCGCAGCATCGTGACCAGCCTGCTGCAGCCCGAGGACTTCCTCGTCGGGCCACTGCCGAACCTGCTGTTCACGCGCGACTCCTCGGTGTGGCTGCCCGGCGGGGGTGCCGGGCAGCGGGCGGCTTCGACCAGCACAGGCCGGGTGGCGGTCACCAGCCTCGCAATGCCGGCGCGGGTCCGTGAGACGCAGCTGACCGGCATCATCTACGAGCACCACCCGCGCTTCGCCGGCGTCGAGAGGATCCACGGCCCGCACCTGGAGCACCTTGAGGGCGGTGACGTGCTGCTCCTGGCGGCCGGGGTCATCGCGGTCGGCGTCGGGGAGCGCACGACGCCCGCCGGGTTCGAGCGGTTCGCGACCCAGGTGCTCACCGGCGGGGGTGCGGGGCCCCTCGCCCATACGGTGCTCGCGGTGCCGATCGCCCAGGAACGCGCGACGATGCACCTGGACACCATCGTCACGATGGTCGACGTCGACACCGTGGTGATCTACCCCAACATGGCCGACCATCTGAGGGCGTTCGCCGTCACGGCGGGGGCGCCGGGCCACGGGCGGCAAGAGGACACCGCGGGGGCGCCGGGCCACGGGCGGCCAGGAAGCACAGCGGGCGACGAGCAGCGGGACGGTATCGAGCTGGTCGTGGGGCCGGAGCGACCGTTCTTCGAGGCCGCCGCCGAGGCGATGGGCATCGACGCACTGCACCGCATCGACACCGGGCTCGACCCGGTCACTGCCGAGCGTGAGCAGTGGGACGACGGCAACAACACCCTGGCGATCGGGCCACGGCTCGCCGTCGCGTACGAGCGCAACGAGCAGACGAACGCCCGCCTCGCCGAGCACGGTATCGAGGTCGTGGCGATCAGTGGCTCCGAGCTCGGCTCCGGACGGGGCGGGCCGCGCTGCATGTCCTGTCCCATCGTGCGCGACTGAGGACCGACCACGGCTGAGGAGCAAGCATGAGCAAGATCGACGAGCTGGCAGGGCGTTTCGAGGCGGAGCGGCCCCGGCTGCTCGCTCTGGCCTACCGGACCACGGGCAGCGTCGCCGATGCCGAGGACGCCGTCCAGGAGGCGTGGCTGCGTCTGGACCGCACCACCGAGCAGATCCACGACCTGCCCGCCTGGCTGACCCGCGTCGTCGCGCGACTGTGCCTGGACCGTCTGGGCTCGGCGGCACGTCGCCGCGAGACGTACGTCGGGCAGTGGCTCCCCGAACCGGTCGTGCGGCCGTACGAGACCGCTGGCACCGATCCGCTCGACGTCGTCGTCCGTCACGATGATGCCCGGTTCGGGGCCCTCGTGGTGCTCGACCGCCTCACACCGCAGCAGCGAGTGGCCTTCGTCCTGCACGACGTCTTCGACCTGCCGTTCGACGAGATCGGCGAGGTGCTCGGCATCTCGGCGGAGGCCGCCCGCCAGCACGCCTCACGAGGCCGGCGCGCGGCAGCCGCTGCACCCGAGCCGGTGCCCGACGCCGAGCACGAGGACGCGGTCGGCCGCTTCGTCGAGGCGCTGCTGTCCGGCGATCTCGAGACCGTCGTCGCCACGCTGCATCCCGACGCGGTGGCGATCGGCGATGCCGGAGGCACCACCGGAACGGCCCTCAACGCCATCACCGGACCCGAGAAGGTGGCCCGGTTCTACCTCGGGCTCCTGGTGCGCTTCGGCGAGGAGGCGATGGATGTCTACGTGCCGGTTCGCGTCAACGGCCAGCTCGGGCTCTGGCTGCCTGGACTGGAGGGTCCAGACGCCCGGTCGTCCTCGCCGTCGCGCGTCGCAGGGTTCACGGTGCGCGACGGCCTGGTCGTGGCCACCTACGACCTCGCCAATCCGGCCAAGCTCACCGGAGTCCGCCTCGAGGACGCCTGACGGCTCCGGCGTCATCCCGTCGTGACACGCTCTCCATATATCGCTGTGGCGCCCTCCGCGAGCCGCTGGCCTCAGACGATCGTGATCTGCGGGGCGTAGAGGTCCATCACCGCGAGCGCGCGATCGTGGTTCTCCTCGGTGGACCCGGCGCAAGCGCGCGACGCGACGCGGACCCGCGCCCCGGCGTCGACGGCAGCCAGCGCGGTCGAGAGCACACAACAGTCGGTGGCGACCCCTGCCAGGAGGAGGTCAGGCGTCGGACCGGTCACGGGCTCCAGCACCGACCACTTGCCAAATGTCGTGGCATCGAGCGTCGGGCGGTCGGTCAGGCCAGTGAGCTCAGGGACGATGTGGAACTGCGGATCGAGCGGTGGAGTGTCGGCGAACGGCCAGGACTCGAAGTACTCCACCCACGATCCGGTCTTGAGCTCCGGTGGCAACCACCGCGTCAGGAGGACCCGGTCAGGATGCTGCTCGGCCAGCTCCCGCACCGGTGCGACGATGTCGGCAAAGTGCGCTGCTTGCCACGGCGAGCCGGGATCGGCGAAGACCCGCTGCGCGTCGACGACCACGAGCCACTCGCTCACCGCTCCTGCCTCCTCACGACCGAGCGCCGCGCCAGGAATGTCACGCCGAACCCGAGCGCGAAGGCCGCGAGCACACCGAGGTTGGCGTAGGGCCAGTCGCCGTCCCAGAACCCGCCGGGAACCCGCGTCCCGAGCCCGAGCGGCTCCAGCAGGTAGCCCTGCCAGTTGTTCCACGACGCGTCCTCGGCAAACGCGTTCACCACCAGCCCCCAGCCGACGACGGAGGCGCCCAGCATCGTGCCCACCGAGATCCAGTCGACGGCACCATAGCGGCCGGAGGCGTCGAACAGGGCGTCGTCGTCGTAGTCACGCTGCCGCAGCGCCAGGTCGGCGATCATGATTCCCGCCCACGCGGCGATGGGAACTCCGAGCGTGATCAGGAAGCTCTGGAACGGGCCCAGGAACGTCGTGGCGAAGAAGACGACGTAGATCGTGCCGGCGGTGAGGATGAGACCGTCGAGCCCGGCCGCCGCAGGACGCGGGATCCGCACGCCAAGACTCAGCAGCGTCAGGCCGGAGGAGTAGATCCCGAGCACCGCCCCGCTCACCAGCGCCATCACGGCCGCCACCAGGAACGGCACCAGGAACCAGGTCGGCAGCACCGATGCGAGCGTGCCGATCGGGTCCACGACGATGCCGTCCTGCAGCTCGGTGGACGACCCGGCGAGCAGGATCCCGTACACCACGAGCACCGCGGGAGCGAGCGCCCCACCGAGGGTGTTCCACGCGACGATCCGGCTCCCGGAGGCCGTCCGGGACTGATAACGCGACCAGTCCGCCGCGATGTTGATCCATCCGAATCCGAACCCGGTCATGACCATGACGAACGCCCCGATCACCGCCTGCCCCGAGCCGTGGGGCATCGCGGTGACGGTGGCCAGGTCGATCTGGTCGACGGTGAGCAGGATGTACCCGATGGTGGCGGCGCCTGTCAGCCAGGTCAGCACCGACTGCATCCGCATGATCAGGTGGTAGCCGGCCACGGACGCGACCACGATGAGCGTGGCGATCACCGCACAGGCGACGACCTTGGTGGCCGTGCCACCTCCCCAGCCCAGCTCGCGCAGGACCGTGGCCGTGGCCAGCGTCGCCATGATGGCGAGGAACGTCTCCCAACCCATGGAGATCAGCCAGGAGAAGACACCCGGCACCTTCTGCCCGACGACCCCGAACGAGGCGCGGCTCAGGATCATCGTGGGGGCCGATCCGCGCTTGCCGCCGATGGCCACCAGTCCGCAGGCCATGAAGGAGAGCACGACGCCCACCACCGCGACGAGCGTCGCCTGCCACAGCGAGAGCCCGAAGCCGAGCACGTAGCTGCCGTAGGAGATCCCGAAGACGGACACGTTGGCCGCGAACCACGGCCAGAACAGGTCCGCCGGCCGGGCGGTCCGCTGCGACTCCTCGATGATCTCGATGCCGGTCGTCTCGATGCCGGCGCGGCGGACCGCCTCAGCGCCCCACTGCTCGCCGCTCATGGGCCCACCGCTCATGGGCTCAGCGTACGACCACGCGACGTCGGGGACATGGACCGGCCCCGAGGCTCGGCTCCTGCCAGGGACGGGCGAGGACCCTAGAGCCCGTACATCGCCACGATGTTGCCGTCGAGCTCGATCTCGGGATCGGCATCGGGGTCGGTCCACGGGACCTCGGTCTTCTTCTGCAGGTAGTGGTTGGCCACCGGCGTCACGGGGGCGGGCGCACTGCCGTCCACGGCGCCCTGCACTGCCTGGAGGTACTTCTTGAGCGACTTGTCGTTGGCCTTGCCGTCCATCATCGCCTTGGGCGTTCGGGGGTCGGTGCCGACCACGACGTTCAGCGTCGACCCAGCGTCCTTCTCCTCCACCCAGACCTGGTGGAACTTGCGGTTCGACATCATCGACTTCTCCCGCACGACGAGCTTTCGCCCCTCGTTGTGGACGGCCAGGACGACGACGTTCTTGGTGTTCTGCTGGACGCCGAGCGCGGCCTGGAACACGGTGTCCGCGGGCTGCGAGAAGTCGATGGAGTCGTGACGTGCTGCACGCATGGGTCATCCTCGGGTGTGGGAACGGAAACGGCGTCAGACTAACCCGGCCGCGTGTCGCGGTGCTCTCAGGACCGGCTGGTCTCCCATGGGATGCGGCAGGCATCGCCGCTGCCGAAGCCCTGATCGGTGATGTCGAGCGCGTGGTTGAACCGAGCCCGCTGGTTCTCGTGCGCCACCTGGTAGGTCAGCTCGAGGACACCGGGCTTCCCGTACCGATCGACGAGGGCGGCGACCTGCTCGTCGGTGACGCTCATCGGCGTCGAACCGATGGCGTCGGCGTAGCGGATGACCTCTCGCTCGGCGTCGGAGTAGGCATCCGACGTCTCGAAGTCCGCGATGTGGCGAAGCCTCTCCACGTCCAGGCCGTCGAGCCTTTGCAGCATGGCGCCGAAGTCGACACACCACGAGCAGCCGACCGTCCACGCGGTGCGGTAGACGGCGAGCTCGATGAGTCCCGGGGGCATCACCCGGGTGGCGCGTTGCAGTCCCAGCTCGTGCCACAACGCCGTGCGGAACAGGCGCGGGTGCCGTGCGGTGACCGCGAACGGCTCGGGCACCTCGCCGAACTGGCGGCGTGCGAGGCGGTAGGCGATCCGGGTGAACCACCCGGCGTCACGGGGGGTGAGTGCGGTGATGCGTGGCATGGGTTCGGCCTTCCTGTCGGTCTCACTCCCTTGACGACACGAGAGGTTGAGACGTGACAGGTCCAGGTCCTGTCGACCATCGCAGAGCGCGATGGCGGCGATCAGCGGATGGTGACCTGGCGGCTGGCCAGCCCGTTGCGCACGCTGCGCTGCTCACTGGTGAGGTCGGAGGTGTCCGCGAGTGCGTCGTCCAGACGCCTGCGCAGGGCCGAGACGGGCTCCTGCAGCAGGTCGGCCCCGTCCGAGACCACGTCGGGATCCATCTCCCAGACCGGCACGAGCAGTCCGTGGGCGCGGAACATCCCGATCAGGCGGGTTCCGTCGCCGACGCGGTCGGCATCGACCTCGTGCAACCGGGCGAAGGCGTTGAGGACCGCGCTCTCGTCCTCGGTGACGACCCACCGCAGGTAGCGACGATCGCCCATCCGCGTCCAGTAGGCCGCATCCACCGACGACAGACGCTCGGTGGGTGGGACGGACTCGTTGGCGGCGGCGATCGCCTCCGACCCCTCGGCCTCAGTTCCCTCCACCCAGAAGTCGAACCCCTCGTGCACCTCGACGTCGAACGTCGAGGACGGGTCCACCAGGTCCTGCAGCCGCGGCCCCACCCCGGGGTCGGTCACCGGTACCGGGTTGCCGGGCTCGACGTCGTTCGCGGTCTCCACCAGGTGGGCGAGGTCGCGGCTGATGTCGCCGAAGTTGTGCTGCACCTGCAGACCGAGCCAGGTCTGGCCGTCGGGCCGTCGGATCGCGGCGCCGTTGCCGGGCAGTCGCGAGCACACCCGCACCACGGTGCCGTCCGTCAGGGAGACGTCGGCCGTGCCGGAGGGCACGAACTCGCGCAGCGCGATCCAGTCTCCCTCACCGGGAAGTCCCCCGAAGGTGCGCGCCACGAACGGCATGCGCTTGGTGGCCCGATCCTTGGTGACCGAGCCCTTGCGTCGCGACTTCTTACCCACGGGCAGTCACTCTACGGGCGAAGGGACCCCGTGGTGACAGCGGTCAGTGCGCGGCGAGGGCGAGCTCGGCGTTGACGGTGGTGCCGTGGCTCACGTCGACCCACCAACGGTCGGCGACTCGGCTGATGATGGACAGGCCGCGGCCGGACAACGAGTCCTCGTCGAAGTCGATCGGCTCCAGCGCGGCACTCTCGCCCGCGTCGTGGACGCTGAGCTCCAGCAACCCACGCGACCGGTCCAGGCTCCAGCAGATCTCGATGGTGTCCTCGGTGTCCGGTTCGCCGTGGGAGACCGCGTTGGCGATCATCTCGCTGACGACGATGAGGGCGTCGTCGATGACCGAGGCGTCGGCTCGGTGGATGGTGAGGAACGCGGCCAGCTTGGTACGCGCGATGCTCGGCGTCGAGGCGTGAAAGGGCAGACGCACACGGTCGCGCGTCGTGGACGCGGCCCCCCCGGACGACTCTGCATAGTCAGGCACTGGTCCAAATTAGCCATACGGGGTGGTCATGTTCCACCCCTGGGGGTCCGACCTCGGTCATTCATCCATGGTGGGACTGTCAGAATCGGCTCATGAGCGTGCCGGAGATCACCGTTGCAGACCTGCCCGATCCACTGCCGGAGGACCTGGTGGTCCTGGACGTCCGCGAACCCCACGAGTGGGCGGCCGGGCACGTCGACGGGGCGGTCCACGTGCCGTTGGGGGACGTGCCCGAGCGGGTGGGCGAGCTGGACCCGCAGGCCCGCACCGTGGTCCTGTGCCACCTGGGTGGACGTTCGGCCCGGGCCACCGCGTGGCTGTCGCAGCAGGGGCACGACGTGGTCAACCTCGCCGGCGGCATGGACGCCTGGGAGGCGGCGGGGCGACCCGTCGTCACCTGAGGCCAACCACCCGCTCGACACCACCGGCGAACCGCCTCAACCACCACGGCCAGGCCCCCGGCGGGGGTCCCGGGCCGTGGGCGGGCGCAACCACACGCTTGCCACCACCGGCGAACCGCCTCAACCACCACGGCCAGGCCCCCGGCGGGGGTCCCGGGCCGTGGGCGGGCGCAACCACACGCTTGCCACCACCGGCAAACCGACTCAACCACCACCACGGCCAGGCCCCCGGCGGGGGTCCCGGGCCGTGGGCGGGAAAAGACACCGCGGGGGTCCCGGGCCGTGGGCGGGAAACGGAGCAGACACGCCGACGGCCCCGGACCTGGCGGTCCGGGGCCGTTCGACGTACTGGTCTTGCGGGGACTGTGCCTTACTTGGCAGCAGCCTTGAGCTTCGATCCGGCGCTGACCTTCACGCCATAGCCGGCCGGGATCTCGATGGTCTCGCCAGTGGCGGGGTTGCGGCCCGTACGGGCTGCACGCTCGACACGCTCGACCGACAGGATGCCGGGGATCGAGACCTTCTCGCCCTTGCCGACGGCGTCGAGCAGGGTGTCGGCGAGCGCCGAGAGCACCGAGTCAGCGTCGGTCTTGCTGGTGCCGGCCTTCTCGGCGAGGGCCGAGACGAGGTCGCTGCGGGAGATTGCCACGGGGACTCCTTGATTCGGTGGATGCTTTCCGCCGCCAGTCTAGGGATGATTCCCTGCGATTCCACGGCACCCCGGGGCCCGGGCGTGGCTGATTCACCGCCAGATCGTCGGTAGGGGGGCCGCTGTCACGTCCGCGATCACGCGCAGGTAGCGTGCCCGTT
Source organism: Aeromicrobium sp. CTD01-1L150 (assembly GCF_041951745.1). Taxonomy (GTDB): domain Bacteria; phylum Actinomycetota; class Actinomycetes; order Propionibacteriales; family Nocardioidaceae; genus Aeromicrobium. The sequence continues at coordinate 88,606 of NZ_CP169555.1, read as the reverse complement.
CCCACTCGTGCACCCCGAGCGAGGCCAGATGGGGGGTCCGCCACTGGACGTCGACGAGCGCGTCGGGCTCCAGCAGGTCGAGCAGGTTGACGAGTGAGGCCTTGGACGCATCGGTGACCCGGTGGAACATCGACTCCCCCGCGAAGAGCCCGCCGATCGCCAGGCCGTACAGGCCGCCCACGAGCCGTCCATCGCCGTCGCGGGTCTCCACCGAGTGCGCCCAGCCCAGCCGGTGCAGGCGTCCGTAGGCCTCGCGGATCGAGTCATCGATCCACGCTCCGGGGCGTCGTGGGTCCGCGCACGCGGCCACGACGTCGTCGAACGCCTCGTCCACCGTCACGGTGAACCGACGCATGGAGCGCCGCAGTGACCGGCTGACGTGCAGGCTCTGACGGGTCAGGACACCGCGCCGCAGCGGGGACCACCACAGCAGCATCCCGGCGTGCGGCATCGGGAACGCGCCCTGACGGTAGGCCGCGACGATGGTCTCGGGCTCCAGGTCCGCACCGGCGGCCACACAGTCCTCCTCGGGCCATTGCGTGGGGTCGAGGTGCCAGCGCGACGGACCCAGTGGCGTCGGGCTCATCCGGTCACGTCCTCAGAAGTACCACCGCAGGAGCGGGACCGGAGGAGACCCGGATGGTTCGCTCGCTGGCGCTCGCTCATGCCTCGAGGATCCGCAGCAGGTGGTGGCGCGGCGCATCGCCCCACTGGATCCACTCCTCGTCCGTGGCGTGCACGAGGCAGCCCCACCACGTCGCGGCGCGATTGACGGCGTGGGTGTAGGCGGTGGCGCCGAACAGTGCCCGCAGCTCGCGCGCCCCCACGACGTCGGCCCACTGCTCGCCGTAGGCGTACAGGATCTCCTCCCACGGCAGGTCGCTCTCGCTCGTCACCCAGCCGTAGGGGACGTTGAGGACCTCCACGGCGTGGGCCCACTGGGCGTCGCCGAAGTCGAGGAGCCGGCCATCGGTGAAGGCGTTCCACGGATGGACGTCGCCGTGCTGCAGGGTCGTGGGGAGCGGGGACGACGCCAGCCGGCCCGCGGCATCGACCACGTCCTCCCTGCGTGCGTGCAGGGCGTCGCGGTCCGATGCCGCGAGGTGCGCCGGGTGGGTGCTGGGGAGCTCGGAGAGCCGGTCGACCATGCGGTCGAGCCGGCCGGGGACGGTGGGCGGGGAGCAGTCCGGCAGCCCGGTGGCCAGGAACGACGCCTCCTCCTCGGCCACGCCACGCTGCAGGGAGGCGACCGTGCGGACGACGTCGACCCAGTCCTGCGTCGTGGGGGCGTGGTCGTCGCCGAGGGTGACCCCGCGGTCCGTCGTGAGGATCCAGCCGCGGTCCGTGTCGACGGCCAGCGGAGCCGGCACGTCGTGTGGTCGGCGCGCCGCCAGCAGCTGGTGCAGCCCCGCCTCGAAGGACATCGACGGACTGTTGGCCTTGAACCACACCAGGCCCTGGTCCGTGGGCGCGACGAGCAGGGTGGACCACGGTCTGACCCGACGCTGTTCGATCGGTCCGACGAGCCGCAGCCCGGCGTCCTCGCCCCGGGCGTGCACCCACGAGCGGGCTTCGTCGAGCCACTCCTGCGACGTCACCGTCTCCGAGAACGCGGGCCGCATGCACCGACCCTAGTGTGCTCATCAGCGTCCGCCGGCCGGATTCTGCGCGTGATCCTAGGATGTCGGCATGGGAATCGGGAGCAAGGCAGCCGCGAAGGCGGGCAGCGCTGCGGCGCCGAGGGTGGCGTCCGGGTTCGTCCGGCGCGTTCTCGACCAGGCCATCGACGGCATCGGGCCGCTCCCGTCGGCCGCCGCCTCGGCCAACCGGCGCCGGGTGGACGCCGGCGGCGACGTCGAAGCGGCCATCGGCACCCTGGTCAAGCGGCACACAGCCCTGGCCGGCGCGCAGGGGTTCGTGACGAACCTGGGCGGCATCGCCAGCGCCGCGGCCGCGATCCCGGCCAACGTCGTGGGTGTGACGCTGGTGCAGTGCCACCTGGTGGCCGGCATCGCCCATCTCCGCGGATGGGACCTGCACGACGCGCGGGTGCGCAATGCGATCCTCGCCTGCATGCTCGGCGAGGACGCCGTCAAGGACCTGCTCAAGCGCCGCTCGCTGCCGTCGTCGCCCATGGCGCTCGCGACGTCGCCCGTGCACGATCCGGAGCTGGACCATCTCATCTCGCGCGAGGTCACCAGCGAGCTGGTCGCCCGGACGGCGGGCAAGCGTGCCGTGACGCTCGTGGGACGACGTGTGCCACTGATCGGGGGTGTCGTCGGCGGAGGCACCGACGGCTGGGCCACGTGGCAGATCGGCCAGTACGCCGGCCGCGAGCTCAGGGACCGCAACATCGCCCCCTCGGCCTGACCCGCTCGGTGATTCAGGTGCGCACGTGCATGCGCTCGCCCTGCGGGCCGAAGATCGCCAGCACCTCCAGAGGGTGTGGTCCCGGGTTGCCCAGCCAGTGCGGGGTCCGGGTGTCGAACTCCGCGACCTCCCCGGGGCCGAGCGTGAGGTCGCGGGTGCCGACGATGAGTCTCAGCGTCCCCGACAGGACGTACATCCACTCATAGCCGTCGTGGGTCTTCGGCGCGGGGACGTCGTCCGGTCGCGGCGGCATGACGATCTTGTACGACTGCAGCCCACCGGGGCGTCGGGTGAGCGGGATGTACGTGCTCCCGTGGCGCTCGACCGGCTTGGCACGCACGCGCGGGTCCCCGGTCTCGGGCGCGTCCACCAGCTCATCGAGCGCGACCCGGTGGGCGGCGGCCAGCGGGAGCAGCAGCTCCAGCGTCGGCTTGCGCTGCCCGGACTCCAGGCGCGAGAGAGTGCTCACCGAGATCCCGGTCTCCACCGCGAGGTCACCGAGGGTGGCGTCACGCTCCAGCCGCAGCTGTCGCAGTCGGGGTCCCACGCCACGCAGGACACCGTCCAGGTCGTCGCTCATGGCCCTAGTTTGCCATATCAGCAAGAATACTTGCGCTCCGGTTCGGCCACGGGGACTCTAGGAGACATGAACGCCGATCACTCTCCCTCCACCACCAGCCCCGCTCCCTCCCCCGACGCCTCCGTCGACGTGCTCGTCGTCGGGGGAGGCGCCGCCGGCCTCGCGACGGCCCTCGTGCTCGCCCGGTCACGCCGCAGCGTCGTGCTCGTCGACGCCGGTGAGCAGCGCAACGCCCCTGCCGCGCACATGCACAACTACCTGGGCCGTGAGTCCGCGCCACCGCTGGAGCTCGTCGCCGACGGACGTCGTGAGGTCGAGCAGTACGGCGCGCGTGTGCTGCGCGGACGCGTCGTGGCCATCGAGACCCAATCCGGCCCGACACCTTCGTTCACCGCGACTCTCGAGGGCGAGGATGCCGACGGCACCCGTCTGACGGCACGGCGGGTCGTGCTCGCGACCGGAGTCGTCGACGAGCTGCCGGACGTTCCCGGCCTGGCCGAGCGTTGGGGCCGTGACGTCCTGCACTGCCCGTACTGCCACGGCTGGGAGGTCCGCGACCGGCGCATCGGGATCCTGCAGACCTCGCCCGCCGCGATGCACCAGGTGGGGCTGTTCCGCCAGCTCAGCGACCGCGTGGTGCTGCTCGCCGCGGACGGCGACTCCCTCGGCCACGGCGAGCGTGAGCAGCTGGCCGCTCGCGACGTACGTGTCGTCGACGACACCGTCACCGAGGTGCTGGTCGAGGACGACGTCCTGGTGGGCGTGGGCACCTCGTCGGGAGAGGTGGTGGGGCTCGACGCACTGGTCGTGGCCTCCGTTCCCCACGCACGGACCGAGCTGGCCGATGCCCTGGGCGTCATGTCCAAGCCGATGGAGATGGGCGGCACCGTGGTCGCGACGACGCTCGAGGCCGATCCCATGACCGGCGCGACGAACGTCCCCGGCGTGCACGTCGTCGGCAACGCCTCGGCGCCGATGGCGACGGTCGTGGCGTCGTCGGCATCCGGGACGCAGGTGGGTGCGTTCATCAACGCTGCTCTCGTCGAGGAGGACACGGCCACGGCGGTGGAGTCACTGCGGGCCGCGATGCGTGAACCCGCCGCCTGGGACGAGCGCTACTCCCCCGACCACGAGTCGGTCTGGAGCGGCAACGTGAACCCGCAGCTGCCAGCGCACACGGCCGACCTGCCCCGTGAGAGGCGCCCGACCCGCGACCAACAACCACCGGCCAACCACCCCGACCCCCGACCGGATCAGGCCCCTGGCGGAGATGCCGGGCCGTGGGCGGCAAGGAGAACGGCGCTCGACGTCGGTTGCGGCGAGGGTGGCGACGCAATCTGGCTGGCTCGCGAGGGCTGGGAGACCACCGGGATGGACTTCTCTGCCGCCGGGCTGGAGCGGGCCGCCGAGCACGCCCGCTCCGCCGGCGTCGACGTGACGTGGCGCCTGGGTGACGCCCGCACGTGGGAGCCCGACGGCGAACAGTGGGACCTGGTCACCGCGCACTACCTGCACCTGCCGCACGAACCCATGCTCGACGTCGTGCGTCGCCTCGCCGCTGCGGTCGCACCGGGCGGAACCCTGCTCGTCGTGGGCCATCATCCCGACGACGTGCCGAGCGCGACGCGCCCACGCGACGACATGTTCCTCGCCGAGGACCTGCAGGACGCCGTTCCCTCGGGCTGGGAGCTGTGGGCCGGCACGGCCGACAGAACTGGCACGGGTGTCGGTGCCCACGTCCACGTGCGCGACACGGTGCTGAAGGCAACTCGACCCAGCTGAGCTCAGAGCCGTCGCAGCGCCGACCCGGCGGCGTGGAAGCCGGCCATGCCGTGGACGCCGGCGCCCGGCGGGGTGGCCGCCGAGCACAGGTGCACGCCGGGAACGCCGAGCGAGTACGGGTCGAGCGCGAGCCGGGGACGCATCGGGATCTGGCGCCAGGTGTTGGCGCCGGTCCCGATGTCGCCCCCGATGTAGTTGGCGTTGTACGCCTCCATCTGCACCGTCCCCTTGGACACGACGCGCACGACGCGCTCACGAAAGCCCGGGGCGAACCGCTCGATCTGCGCAAGCACCGCGTCGGTGGCATCACCCTGATGACCGGCCGGCACGTGCGCGTACGCCCACAGCGGGTTCATGCCGTCGCGGGAGCGGGTCGGGTCGGCGAGGTACTGCTGCCCCACGAGCAGGAACGGACGCTCGGGCATCTCGCCGCGCCCGGTGCGCGCCTCGACGTCGGCGATCTCGGCAGCCGATCCGCCGACGTGCACCGTGCCCGCTCGCCGCACCTCCTCGTGGCGCCACGGCACGTCCCCGTCGATGGCCAGGTCCACCTTGAAGGCGGCCGGGCCGTACCGGTAGGCGCGCAGGGCCCGGGCGATGCGTGGCGGGAGTGCGTCGCCGACGATCCGCAGCGCGGCGCGCGGTGACGTGTCGAGCATGACGACGTCAGGAGGTCCGCCCATGACGTCGGACAGCTGGTCCAGGCTGGTCACCTCGACGCCGGTGCGCACCGTGCCACCGGCCTCGCGCAGCACCGAGACCAGCGCGTCGGCGATGGCGCGCGAGCCTCCCTCCGCGACGGGCCAGCCCGCACGGTGACCGGCGGCGGTGAGCATGAGTCCCACCGACGCGCTGAGTGGCAGGTCGAGTCGTCCGAAGGCGTGAGCCGCCACCCCCATGAACAGCGCCTTGGCCGGCTCGTCGTCCCACCGTCGCACCACCTGCGTGGCCGGCAGCAGCGCGCGCAGTCCGAACCGGGTGAGCGCCACCGGATGTTCGGGGACGTGCAGGATCGGTTGCAGGATGTCGTCGGCGAGATCGTCGAACGTCGCCACGAGGGGCCCGAAGAGTCGCTCCCAGGAGCGGGCGTCGGCGCCGAGCGAGGCGGCCGTGCGGGCCATGTCGCGCGAGAGCACGCCGGCCCGTCCGTCGTCGAGCGGGTGCGCGAGGTCGACCTCCGGCCACACCCACCGCAGCCCGTGGCGCTGCAGGTCCAGCGACGCCAGGAACGGCGAGACGACGCCGGTGGGGTGGAACGCCGAGCACTCGTCGTGCAGCAGGCCGGGCAGGGTCAGCTCCGAGGTCCGGGTGCCGCCGCCCGGCTGCGCGGCGGCCTCCAGCACCGTGACGTCGAGCCCGGCCTGCGCCAGCCGGACCGCGGCGGCCAGCCCGTTGGGACCGCTGCCCACCACCGCGGCTGACGTCATGACCTCATCCTTGCACCGGGGTGATGCTCCCGCCCAAGGAGCCGGTCTCCTCGACGGCGCCGGCGCGCTCGACCTCCGCGGGCGGCACCCATCCGGGCAGGCGCCACTCGACGGTCAGCGGGATCGGGCCGTTGGGCAGCCACGGCTGCTCCTCGACGGCATCGGCCACCACCCAGGTACCCCGTTCGACGACGCCGAGCGCGGCGTCGATGATGCGGTAGCGCTGCACCGACTCATGGATGGCCTGCGACTCCACGAACGCGACGATCCACTCCCCTGGCTCGAACCGGACCCGACGCTGGATCGCCTCCACGAGGCGCTCGTCGTGCAGGTGCCCGTCACCGAAGTTCCAACCGAGGATGGTGTTGCACGAGAACTCCGCCTCGCGCAGGGTGTACCGGTCGATGTCTTCGAGGCGACTCAGCATGAGTGAGTAGAGGCCGCGGCCCTGGCTGTGCATCGAGCGCCAGGCGAGGGTGAGCTGCATCGTCAGCTCGGCGGCGTCCGGGTCGAACCCGAGCTCCTGGAGCTGGTCCACCTGGTTCTTCGCGGCCTTCGGCAGGTCGTTGAGCCGCTCTTCGCAACCGGGCGCGAAGGCCCACGTGGCCGAGGCCCAGTTGCCGGCGTACTGACGCATGGACGGCAGGAAGGAGACCAGGTCCGGCCGTAGGTTGCCGAGGATCGGGAAGGCCAGCAGCGCCCCCGCGACGACCGGCAGCATCCAGGCCTGGGAGAAGTCCCACACCGCGTAGCCGTCAGCGTTCGGGAAGCCGACGAACAGCACGACGGCGAGGTACCCGAACAGCACGTTCCACTCCAGCGGCACGGCGAGCGGGAAGGCCTGCAGGATGAAGAAGTGGAAGAACGCCATGAACGCGGCGCCCGCCACGGCGATCCTGATGTCGGTGGTGAACAGCAGGACGAGCGGGATGCCGATCTCCACCGTGGTCCCGCCCACGTGGGCGAAGAACCAGGAGACCTTGGAAGGGCGCAGGTCCTCGGGTGCGTCGCGGTACAGCGTGCGTCGCGCCACGGTGCCCGGAATCAACGGACCGTTGGAGAACATCGGCGGGACGACGTTGACGAAGTGCCGGCCCAGCTTGGAGACGCCAGCCCCGATCCACACGCTGACGATGAGGAGCTTGGCGGCGACGATCATGTCGACGAACCCCAACGTCGCGAAGAACACGACCGCCGGCAGGTACTGCTCTCCGCGGGCTGCCAGGAAGATCACCTTGTCCCGCAGTCCGACCACGACCAGCAATGCGATGACGGGCGCGAGCGCCTCGGCCCGGACGAGACCGCCCACGGCATCGGGCAGCACGGCCTCGAGGGAGGAGCTGGCGACGCCCGGCAGCACGATCGCCGTGGCCAGCGAGACGAGCAGCGCCGCGTAGAGCACGACGTCGAGGACGGTGCGCGTGTCTCCGCCGGTGCCGGGGACCTTCTCACCCCAGGGCGGCATCCGCAGGGTGCCGGGGCGCAGCCAGTACAGCAGGCCGCCCGTCATCGGCCTGAAGTGCCCGGCGAGCGGCCCCCACGTCCCGGCGATGCCGACGACCTCCAGCAACAAGGTCCAGAGCACGAGCTTCTGGTAGACCACCGGCTCGGCCCACCACTGCCCGAAGGACCAGACGGAACCGACGTCGGAGGTGAGGGAGACGACGAGCAGACCGCCGAAGCAGTACAGCACGAGGACCTTGAGCACGTAGATGATGTGGAACAGACGCGGTGACCCGAACCCGTTCTCAGCCCAGAAGCCGGTCAGGGCCCGCATCCGCTCTCCGAAGGGACGGCGCAGGAAGGCGGCTGGGTCGTCGGTGGGCGACACCGGGGTCATCAGTGGCATGGTCGGGCTCCTCGTGGTCGCGCTGGTGGTCAAGCCGGGGTCGTGCTCAGGGTGCGCAGGGGGCGGCTTGTCGATCGTGCCGACGGGATTCTTCGGAAGGCTCTTGAGCAGGAGCAGCTGCACGGGACCGTGACCCGGGTCAGACGGCTCCGGCACGGCTCCAGAGGCTCCTCCACGTCAAGGCCCGTCGGCCGCGGCCGCTCGGGCACTCCGCTCGCGGGGCCACGCACCCAGCAGGTGTGCCGGATCGCTCACCATCGGCTCCTTCGTCGCGGCAGTCGGTCCTGCCGACCTTAGGTGGATCCGACGTGGATCACTTGTGCTGGGGACACATACCTTCGACTGATCTTCGTGCTCTCAAGCCGTGATGACCGGGCATCTTCGTACTGGCATGATGCACATCACACGAAGTTCTGTTTCCTCGACACAAAGGAGTAGCGGTGAGATCAGGAACGTCCGCCGTCACGCACACCATGACGTCGGTGGGTGCACTGTTGAGCGAGCACCTTGAATTCCTGACCGGGTCCCTCCAGAGCCACCTGGCGGACCAGATCGAGGAGCTGAACGACGACCGCGTCCTGCTCGACCTCCTGTACGGCAGCATCGAGAGCAACCTCGAGGCCCTGGCGCACATCCTGCGCTATGACATCCCCATCACCGAGGTCACCGCTCCGGCCGCAGCCCAGGAGTACGCACGCCGGCTCGCCCAGCACGGCGTCTCCGTCACCGCCCTCATCCGCGCCTACCGGCTCGCCCAGGCCAAGGTGGTGGACTGGGTCCACGCGGACCTGGTGGCGTCCGAACCTGACCTGGAGGTGGTCATCAACACCAGCCGCCGCTTCACCGAGTTCACGTTCGCCTACATCGACAACATCACCGAGCAGGTCATCGGAGCCTACGAGGCCGAGCGCGACCGCTGGATGTCGCACCGCTCGACGCTGCGGGCCGCCATGGTGGAGCGCCTCGTGGGCGGCACCGCCGAGATCATCGACGTCGACGAGGCCGAGCGGGCGCTCGGGTACCGGCTGCGTCAGCGTCATGTCGGGGTCGTCCTGTGGGCGGACGGCGACGAGCAGGCGGGGCGCCTGCGATCACTGGAGTACGCGCTCACCGCGTTGGCCGAGCGGGCCAGCGGCAGCACCCGACCGCTCTTCCTCGCCCGTGACGGCACCTACGGCTGGGGCTGGCTCCCCCTCGGACGTCGGGAGGACGACGAGCCGGACGCCGGGACCGTCGCCGCGACGCTGGCAGACATCGAGGGTGTTCGCGTTGCGCTCGGCTCGGCTCGTTCCGGCCTCGCAGGCTTCCGGCTCAGCCACGAGGAGGCCGAGCAGGCGCGGCAGGTGGCACTGGTCGCGGGCGACGCGGCGCCGGTGGTGACGACCTTTGCCGAGACCGACGTCCGCACGGCGGCAATGCTGGTCTGCGACCTGGCAGCGACACGACGTCTGGTGACTCGGTCGCTCGGTGAGCTCGCGGTGGACACGGCGGGAGCGGCGCGGCTGCGTGAGACCCTCCGGGAGCTGCTTCGAGCGCAGGGCAGCTACACCGCGGCGGCCGGGGTGCTGCACCTGCACAAGAACACGGTGAAGTACCGGGTGGACCGTGCCCTCGCGCTGCGTGGACGGCCGCTCGAGGAGGCGCGGATGGAGATGGAGCTCGCTCTGGTGGCCTGCGCCCACTTGGGACCGGCAGTGCTCAGCTGAGGTCGAGCTCGCCCGCCCTGGCGCGCACGACGGCGCTGGCCGGGGACTTGCCGAGCAGCGGGGCCAGCCACGTGCTGGTGGCGACGAGGGCGTCCAGGTCGACCCCGTGCTCGATGCCGAGCCCGGTGAGCATCCACACCAGGTCCTCGGTGGCGAGGTTGCCGGTGGCGCTCTTGGCGTAGGGGCAGCCACCGAGGCCACCGACCGACGCGTCGAAGGTCGTGACGCCGGTCCGCAGCGCGGCATGCGTGTTGGCGAGGGCCTGTCCGTACGTGTCGTGGAAGTGCATGGCGAGGCGATCGACGCCCACGCCGGCAGCATCGAACCGGGCCACGAGGTCACTCACCTGGCCTGTGGTGGCGACGCCGATGGTGTCTCCGAGCGACAGCTGCGAGGCACCGAGGTCGAGCAGGTCGCGGCCCACCCTCACGACGACGTCGGGGTCGACGGCGCCCTCCCACGGGTCCCCGAAGCACATCGAGACGTAGGCACGGACGTCGACGCCGGCCCCGCGGGCCCGTGCCACGACGGGCGCGAACATCGCCATCTGCTCCTCGACGGTGCTGTTGAGGTTCTTGGCGGCGAAGGTCTCGGTGGCGCTGGCGAAGATCGCCACGTGCGTGCAGCCGGCCTCCAGAGCACGGTCGAGGCCGCGGTCGTTGGGCACCAGTACCGGATGGTGCATCGCCTCGCCGTCGCTCAGGAGAGCCACGAGCTCGGCGGCGTCGGCGAGCTGCGGCACCCACCGGGGGTGCACGAAGCTCGTCGCCTCCACCACGGGGAGACCGGCGGCGACGAGCCGGTTCACGAGCTCGGCCTTGACCGGCAGCGGCACCACCTCTGACTCGTTCTGCAACCCGTCACGCGGCCCGACCTCGTAGATCGTCACCCGCTCCGGCAGCTCCGGGTCCCGCACGACCATCGGCAGACTCATCGTCCCTCCCGGTTATGCAGGTACTCCTGGGACGTCATGCGTCCTCCTCGACGTGGATCACGACGTGGCCCATGCCGACCTGGTCGCCGACGGCGGCGCCGACGTGAGTGACAGTGCCGTCGTGCGGGGCGGTGAGCGCGAGCTCCATCTTCATGGCCTCCACGGCGCCGAGCCGCTGGCCGACCGTCACGGTCTCGCCCTCGGCCACGTCGAGGGCGACGACGGTGCCCGGCATCGGCGCGACGACGCCGGCCTCGCCCGCCACGGCCGCCGCGCCACGGCGCATCGCGTCGGCCGCCTCGAGGACGACCGTGCGGCCCTGCCACGTGACCCACCGCCGGGCGCCGAGCGCATGGACCAGGGCGCCGGCTGCGCGAGCATGGTCGACGACCACGTCGTGCATAGTTCCGTCGGCATCGAGCACCGGCTGGACCGCAGGGTCGGCCGGTCCGGCACTGCGCCATCCGTCGCGACGATCGAACGGGCCGGGCCCAGAGGGTGCCAGCAGGTCCCGCGCAGCGGTCTGCAATGCCTCCTCGGCCACGTCAGGGCGTTGCAGCAGCGTGCCCTCGTGGGCGTCGAGCCAGCCCGTGTGGATCTCGCCGGATCGGAAGGCGCCTGAATCGACCAGCCGCCGCACCCAGCCCAGGTTGCTCTCGATGCCGACGACCGCCGAGGCGTCGACGAGCGCCAGCACGTCGTCGATCGCAGCGTCGCGATCCCCTCCGCGGCCCACGAGCTTGGCGATCATCGGGTCGTAGGCAGGGCTGACGTCAGCCTCCCCCTCGATGGCGGCGTGCACCTGGTCGCGACGGTCGGGCCAGTGGGCGTCGAGGACGTGGCCGGCCTGCGGAAGGAACCCCGTGTAGGGATCCTCGGCGTACACCCGCACCTCGACGGCGTGGCCGGTGCAGGTGATCGCCTCCTGGCTCAGCGGGAGAGGCCGCCCGGCGGCGACGTCGAGCTGCCACTGCACGAGGTCGAGACCAGTGACCTGCTCGGTGACCGGGTGCTCCACCTGCAGGCGGGTGTTCATCTCCAGGAAGTAGCCGGTCTGGCCGCCGTCGGCCACCAGGAATTCGACCGTTCCGGCGCCGACATACCCGATCTCCCGGCACAGCGCCACCGACGACTCCAGCAGCAGCATCCGCAGCTCGGCTTCCAGGCCGGGGGCCGGTGCCTGTTCGACGACCTTCTGGTGCCGACGCTGCACCGAGCAGTCCCGCTCGAACAGGTGCACCACGTGGCCGTGGGCGTCGCCGAAGACCTGGACCTCCACGTGGCGCCCTCCCTCGACGTACGACTCCACCAGCAGGGTGTCGTCACCGAAGCTGGAGAGCGCCTCGCGCCGGGCGGTTGCGACGGCCTCGGCAAGCTCACGGGCCGAACGCACGACGTGCATGCCCTTGCCACCGCCGCCCGCGGCGGCCTTGACCAGCACCGGGTAGGCGTCGTCGGGGACCGTGGCCGCGCCGTCGGGGCCGATGGTGAACTGCGGCGTGACGGGCACGCCGGCACGCTCGGCCACCTCACGGGCCCGGTCCTTGCGGCCCATCAGGTCGATCGTGTCGGCGTCCGGACCCACGAACACCAGTCCCGCACCGGCGACGGCGCGGGCGAAGGCGGCGTTCTCGGAGAGGAAGCCGTAGCCGGGATGCACGGCCTCGGCTCCGCTCGCGCGGGCGGCCGCGACGATCTCCTCGGCATCGAGGTAGGACTCGATGCGCACAGCGTCGTCGGCCTCGCTCACGTGCAGCGCGCCCTCGTCGAGGTCGGTGTGGACGGCGACGCTGCGCAGGCCCGCCCGCCGACAGGCGCGGACGATCCGCCGGGCGATCTCCCCACGGTTGGCGACGAGGACGGTGCGGAACGCGGTGGCGGTCATGGCCCTCACATCCTGAAGACGCCGAACGACGGCTCGGCGCCGCCGTCCACGCGGGACTCGAAGGACGGGACGGGGGCGTTCGCGCAGGTCTGCAGCGCCAGGCCGAGGACGCGCCGCGTGTCCCGTGGGTCGATGATGCCGTCGTCCCACAGCCGTGCCGTGGCGTAGTACGGCGAACCCTGCTCCTCGTACTGGGCGCGGATGGGGTCCTTGAAGGCGTCCTCCTCCTCGGCCGACCAGGTGCCGCCCTTGGCCTCGATGCCGTCACGGCGGACGGTTGCGAGCACGGAGGCCGCCTGCTCACCGCCCATCACCGAGATGCGGGCGTTGGGCCAGGTCCAGAGGAAGCGGGGGTCGTAGGCGCGGCCGCACATGCCGTAGTTGCCTGCCCCGTAGGAGCCGCCGATGACGACGGTCAGCTTGGGCACGACGCTCGAGGCGACCGCCGTGACGAGCTTGGCGCCGTCCTTGGCGATGCCGCCGTTCTCGTACTCACGGCCGACCATGAACCCGGCGATGTTCTGCAGGAACAGCAACGGGATGCCGCGCTGGTTGGCCAGCTCGACGAAGTGCGCCCCCTTGAGGGCGGACTCGCTGAACAGGATGCCGTTGTTGGCGACGATCGCCACGGGGTAGCCCTCGACGTGCGCGAACCCGCACACCAGCGTGTCGCCGTAGAGCGGCTTGAACTCGTGCAGCCTGGAGTCGTCGACGACGCGGCGGATCACCTCGCGGACGTCGTACGGCGTCCGCGGGTCGACGGGGACCACGTCCAGCAGCGTCTGCGGGTCCTCGCGCGGCGGGACCGCCTGCTGTGGCAGGAGGTGCGGCTCGGACGGTCGCAGGGTGCCGATGATCGAGCGGACGATGTCCAGGGCGTGCGCGTCGTCGTCGGCGAGGTGATCGACGACCCCGGAGGTGCGCGCATGGACGTCTCCGCCGCCCAGCTCCTCGGCGGTGACGACCTCGCCGGTGGCGGCCTTCACCAGCGGAGGCCCGCCGAGGAAGATCGTGCCCTGCTCACGCACGATGACGGTCTCGTCGCTCATCGCCGGCACGTAGGCGCCGCCGGCGGTGCACGAGCCCATGACCGCAGCAACCTGGGAGATGCCGCGGGCGGACAGCTGGGCCTGGTTGAAGAAGATCCTGCCGAAGTGCTCACGGTCGGGGAAGACCTCGTCCTGCATCGGCAGGAATGCTCCGCCGGAGTCCACGAGGTAGACGCACGGGAGCTGGTTCTGCTGCGCGACGGTCTGCGCACGCAGGTGCTTCTTGACGGTCAGGGGGTAGTAGGTGCCGCCCTTGACGGTCGCGTCGTTGGCCACCACCATCACCTCACGACCGGCCACGCGGCCCACTCCGGTGATGATCGACGCGCTGGGGACTGCGTGCTCTTCGGCCGCCCCCGGCCCGGCACCCCCGTACATCCCGAACGCAGCGAGCGGGGACAGCTCGAGGAACGGCGAGCCGGGGTCGAGAAGGCGGTTGACCCGGTCGCGGGGCAGCAGCTTGCCGCGGGAGACGTGGCGCTCACGGGACGTCTCGCTGCCGCCCAGACGGACGGTGGCGAGATGCGCGTGCAGCTCGTCGACGAGCTCGTGCATCGAAGGACTCACGATGCTGAGGTTAACACCCATTAACCACAAGACGCTATGGTGCAGGGGTGAGCGAGCGACGAACCCAGATCCTGCGCACCGCCACGGAGCTGTTCGCACGGGACGGCTTCCACGGCGTCTCGGTGGGCGACATCGGCTTCGCGTGCGGCATCTCCGGCCCGGCGCTCTACAAGCACTTCGACAGCAAGGCCGAGGTGCTGACGCAGGCGCTCACCGACATCAGCGACGAGCTGCTGCGCACCGGTCAGGCCCGGGCCGATGCGGCGACCGACGCCGATGCCCGGCTCGACGCCCTGATCGCGTGGCACCTGGACTTCGCGGTGCAGAACCCGGCGTACATCGTCGTGCAGGAGCGGGAGTGGGCGCGCCTGGACGACGCCGGACGCACGGCGGTACGTCGCACCCAGCTCGCCTACGTCGACCTCTGGGTGGACGTGGTGCGGGACCTGCGCGACGACCTGCCACGGTCGGAGGCGCGCGCGGCCGTGCAGGCGACGTTCGGCCTGCTCAACTCCACCCCGCACAGCGCCCGCATCAGTGAACCGGCCCTGCGCGCCCTGCTGGCCCGCATGGCCCGTGCCGCCCTGCTCGGCTGACCCCTGATCGGTGCTTGCGCAACCGAAAGCGGTCCCGCGTCCCGGATCGGTGCTTGAGCAACCTCAAGAGCGCTGATTCGGTTGCTGTGGCACCGATCAGCCACCCAACCCGGATCGGTGTCTGAGCAACCCCAAGGTCTGACATTCGGTTGCTACGACACCGATGTGGCGACGACGAAGCCATTCGGTTGCGCAAGCACCGATCAGCAGGCGGGCTCAGAGCTTGGGCTCGAACGTCTGCGGAGAGGCCGTGGCCCAGTCGCGACGCCAGCCCTCGGGCGGCTCGATGAGCAGCTCGCCGGGCTCGAGCCACTGGAAGAGGTCGTAGTAGGTCTGGGTGACCTGCGGGTCCACGCGCCGAAAGAGCTTGCGCGGCGTGAGGTCGCCGAAGGAGTCCAGGCCCATCGAGGCGACGATCTGCATCGCGCTGTTGACGGTCTTCTCCTGGTACTGGTGCACGCGGTGCCGCTTGTCGTCCACCACGAGCGCGCGGGCCCGCCACGGGTCCTGGGTGGCCACGCCCACCGGACAGTGGTTGGTGTGGCACGCCTGGGCCTGGATGCACCCGACCGCGAACATCATCGCCCGCGCGGCGAGCGTGAAGTCGGCGCCCTGGCAGATGCGTTTGACGATGTCGATCCCGCTCGCGATCTTTCCGCTCGCCCCGATCCTGACGCGCTCACGCATCCCGCAGCCCACCAGTGCGTTGTGGACGAACATCAGTCCCTCGGTGAGCGGCATCCCGACGTAGTCCTCGAACTCCACCGGCCCCGCCCCCGTGCCGCCCTCCGAGCCGTCGACGATGATGAAGTCCGGCGTGCTGTCCAGCTCGACCATGGCCTTGCAGATCGCCAGGAACTCCCGTCGCGACCCGATGCACAGCTTGAACCCGACCGGCTTGCCACCGCTGAGGTCACGCAGCCGCGCCACGAACTCGATCAACCCGCGGGGGGTGTCGAAGGCGGTGTGGGTCGGCGGCGAGACGATCGTCGTGCCGATCGGCACACCGCGAGCCCTGGACACCTCCTCGTTCACCTTGGCGCCGGGAAGCAGCCCGCCGAGACCAGGCTTGGCCCCCTGCGAGAGCTTGAGGGAGACGGCCTTGACCTGCTCCAGCGTCGCTCGCTGCACGTACGGCTCCGGGTCGAACTCGCCGTCGGCCGTACGGCAGCCGAAGTATGCCGAGCCGATCTCCCAGATGAGGTCGCCGCCGTACTTGCTGTGATGGATCGTGATGGAGCCCTCACCCGTGTCGTGGGCGAAGCCACCCAGCGCCGCGCCGCCGTTGAGCGCCTCGACCGCCTGGGCGGACAACGAGCCGAAGCTCATCGCCGAGATGTTGAGCAGGGCGATGTCATAGGGCTTCGTGCACTCCGGACCGCCCAGACGCACGGTCGGCACGACGCCGTCGGGCTTGGGCTTGGCCCTCAGCGAGTGCGCGACGAACTCGTAGCCGACGGCGTTGACGTCGCGCTGGGTGCCGAACGGCTCCTCACCGTGGTTGCCCTTGGCCCGGTCGTAGACGAGATCGCGGATCTCACGGTCGTAGGGCGTCCCGTCGGTGTTGCGCTCCACGAAGTACTGCTGGATCTCCGGACGGATCCGCTCGAGCAGGAACCGCGCATGCCCGATCACGGGATAGTTCCGCAGCACGCTGTGGCTGCGCTGCAGGAGGTCGTACACACCGATCACCGACAGCGCCACGAGCGGCGCCGCCGCGAACCACCAGAGGCGATCGACCCCGATGGCCAGGCCCACCGCACACGCCGCCACGAGCGCCAGTCCAGCAACTGCCAGCCACCTGACCATGACTCATATGCTGACACCTGATGTGATGTCTGTCACCCTCGGCCGAGCGTGGCGCCGCTGCGGGAGGGCGACGGCGATAGCGTCATGCCATGAACGAACGCTGGCCCGCCGCCATGACCTGGTCGTGGGGTGTCATCGTCGCGGTGTTCGTCCTGGACCGCGTCGCCCTCCCCGAGATCGTGCGTGCATCGTGGCCCGGCATCGTCGTCGGGCCGCTACAGATCATCCTGGTCGCGGCGATCGCCGTCATCGCCGCAGGCTGCTTCCTGACCTGGAACCGCAGCGACGACGAGCCCGTCCCGGTGGTGCTCGCGCTGGTCCTGTCGTTCCTGTGTGGCGCCTTGTTCATCGCCTCGATCATCGGCGCGTCGGCGGGAGCGCTGCTGGCCCGGGACGCGGTGACCGCCGCCTCCGTGGTCGGGCTGACCGTCGCCGTGCTGCTGGCCCGCCGCCGGTAGGTCCTGACCGTCAGGACCTACCGGGTCGGCCCCGGCACCGCCTCAGGTGCACCGCGGAGAGCTCGCCAAGAGACCCATGCCGCGAGCAGTGCGATACCGATGGCGACGCCCGACGAGCGCTGCACGCCCAGGTCGAAGGCGATGCGCGCGGACTCCGCGAGTCGTTCGCCAATCACGTTGGGGTAGCCGTCGGCCGCCGCCATCGTGCTGCCCAACGTCTCGAAGGTGGATCCACCGTCGCCAACCACCGGCGGGACGTCCAGGTTCGCGCGGTAGGTGGCGGTGAGGACCGACCCGAGCACGGCCGTGCCCAGCACGGCACCGACCTCGTAGGCGGTCTCGGAGATCGCCGAGGCGGAACCGGCCTTGTGCGGCGGGACGCTGGCCAGGATCAGGTCGTTGGTCAACGTCTCGGCGATCCCGATCCCCAGGCCCATGATCGCGAAGGCCACCATGACGCTGACGACCGTCGGTTGTCCGGTGAACGCGGCGATGGCATATCCCATGGACGAGGCCACGAAGCTCATGCTCACCAGCACCCGCACCGGGAAGTGCCGCACCAGCCGGACCGCGAGGAAGCCGCCAGTCACCGTGATGACCAGGCCGGGCAGCAGCACCATGGCCGAGTCCATCGGCGAGAGGCCGAGCACCAGCTGCAGCAGCTGGGCGCCGAAGAACAGGAACCCGGTGAATCCCATCAGGCTCAGCAGGTTGGCCACGATGGCGCCGCTGAAGACCGGGTTGCGGAACAGCGAGACGTCGAGCATCGGGCTGGCGCCGGGCGTCCTGGCACTGCGCTGCTGACGCCGGACGAACAGCCAGCCCGCTCCCACGCCGAGAGCCACCGAGGCCAGGGTGAGGTCGTCCAGACCGGCCTTGGAGCCGTGCTTGATGGCATAGACGACAGGGAACATCGCCAGCATCGACAGCGCGATCGACGTCGGGTCGACCGGGCCCGGCGCCGGGTCGCGTGACTCCGGCACCAGGGCCAGGGCCAGGGGGATGAGCACGATGACGATGGGCACGTTGATGAGGAAGACCGAGCCCCACCAGAAGTGCTCCAGGAGCCAGCCGCCGAGGATCGGACCCAGCGCGGCACCGCCGGAGAACATCGCAGCCCAGGCGGCGATGGCGATACGCCGGTCATGGGCGTGGGCGAACACGTTGCGGATGAGCGAGAGCGTGGAAGGCATGAGCGTCGCGCCGAAGAACCCGAGCAGCGCACGGGCCACCATCAGCATCTGCGGCGTGCTGGAGTAGGCAGCCACGAGCGACGCGATACCGAACCCGACCGCGCCGAGGAGCAGCAGCCGTCGTCGGCCGACCCGGTCACCGAGGCTGCCCATGGCGATGAGGAGCCCGGCGAGCATGAGGGCGTAGATGTCGACGATCCACAGCAGCTGCGTGCCGGTGGGCTGCAGCGACGAGCTCACCTCGGGCAGCGCGAAGCTGAGGACCGTGTTGTCCACGGACACCATCAGCACCGGGAGCATGAGCGCCGCGAGAGCGGCCCACTCGCGCAGACCGGCGCGGGTCCCGTCGGGTACCTGGTGGGGGTGTGTCGTCGTCATGAGCGAGCCTCCTCTCGAAAGTGGCGGGGGTGCCGGGCCGCGGGCGGCAAACGGCGGGGCGGGGGTGCCGGGCCACGGGCGGCAGATGGAACAGCGGGGGTGCCGGGCGGCGCACGGCACCGGCTGGACCGGCGTGCCCCGGTGTCCGGGCGGGCGCTCGGACACCGCACCTACTGTACCGTCTGGACGGTACAGGGGCCTAGTCGATTCGACGTGATCTCGTGCACCCCGGAACCGGCGCACCGGACCCCTCGAGCTCGCCGTCTGCCTAAGATCGCCCCATGCCTGACGCCGAGCGATCCACGCGGGACCGACTCCTCGACGCCTTCGAGTCCCTGCTGGTCGAGACCGGCAGCCGCGGAGCCACGCTCGACGCCGTCGCGGCGGCGGCCGACGTCTCCAAGGGTGGTCTGCTGTACCACTTCCACAGCAAGGACGAGCTCGTCGAGGGCATGCTCGAGCGACTGCGCGAGCAAGGCGTGGCCGACGTGGAGAAGATGCGTTCCGCGCGCAAGGGGCCCGTGGACTTCTACCTGGAGACGTCCGTCGACTCCGGGAGCGACTTCGACCGCGCGCTCATCGCCGCCGCCCGGATCGCCCAGGAGAACGACGCCCGCGCGTCGCAGGCCCTCGCCGACCTTCGAGAGGGCTGGTTCGCCGTGCTGCGCGAGCACCTCGGCGATGAGTCCCTGGCCCGGACCGTCCAGCTCATCGGGGACGGCCTCTACTTCGACGACACGACGGGGCTGGCCGAGCGCCACGCCCTGCGACACGTGCGCGACGTGCTCGGTCGTCTCGGCGCGCTCGGCACCTGAGGGAGCGGCCGAGCCGCGACACGCACCACTGCCGTCCGAGCACATGCTCACGGACTGCTCATCGGCCGTGGCAGCGGACGTCACCGGTGGTTCACCTGAGGAGCCTTGCGTGGGGGCATGAGGACCCTCACGCTCGGCGTCACACTCATCGCTCTCATGGCCTCACCGGCGATGGCCTCGGCCACGCCGACGGTCGATGCCCACCGGCAGACGGTCAAGAAGTCGGGCCAGACGACGCTGAAGAACCCGTTCAAGAAGCCGACCCGCACGATCAGCGTCATCGCCCACCGCGGTGCGTCCGGCCACCGACCCGAGCACACGCTGGCCGCCTACCAGCTGGCGATCGAGCAGGGTGCCGACGTCATCGAGCCGGACCTGGTGAGCACCAAGGACGGCGTGCTGGTCGCCCGGCACGAGAACGAGATCAGCGGCACCACCGATGTCGCCGATCGTCCGGAGTTCGCCGATCGCAGGACCACCAAGAACATCGACGGCACCGACGTGACCGGCTGGTTCACCGAGGACCTCACTCTCGCCGAGCTGCGCACCCTGCGCGCCGTCGAGCGCCTCCCGGAGCTCCGTCCGGGCAACACGCTGTACGACGGCCAGTTCCAGGTGCCGACGTTCGACGAGGTGCTGGCGCTGGCCCGCTCCGCCAGCGAGCGCACGGGTCGCACCATCGGCGTCGCTCCGGAGACCAAGCACCCGACGTACTTCGAGTCCATCGACCTGGACCTCACCCCACCGCTGCTGCGCTCGCTGCGCCACATCGGCTGGGACCACGGGCGGGCGCCGGTGCTGGTGCAGTCCTTCGAGACGTCCAACCTGCGTGAGCTCTCGCGGCAGTCCAGGGTCCCGCTGCTGCAGCTGACGGCGGCCACGGGCGCGCCGTACGACCTCGTGGAGCAGGGCGACGACACCACCTACGCCGACCTGATGAGCCCCCGAGGGCTACGCGACGTCGCCCGGTACGCCGACTGGATCGGCCCGGAGAAGAACTCGATCATCCCGCGCGACGCCGAGGGACGTCTGAGCGAGCCATCGTCGGTGGTGCGCGACGCCCACCGGGCCGGCCTCGGGGTGAGCACCTACACGGTCCGCAACGAGAACGAGTTCCTGCCCACCGAGCTGCGCAGCAGCGACGACCCGGCCGAGCACGGAGACGTCGAGGCCGAGCTGTTCGCCTTCTTCGACGCAGGGATCGACGCGGTCTTCGCCGACTTCCCGGACACTGCGGTCACGGCGCGCACGGAGTACCTGCGACGCTGACGGCGGGGTTCGAGGGGTTCCCGCCGGCGACGACCGGGCGTACCGTGGCGGCATGTGCCGCAACATCCGGACCCTGCACAACTTCGAGCCGGCTGCGTCCGACGACGAGGTGCACGCCGCCGCCCTGCAGTACGTCCGCAAGATCGCCGGCACCACCAAGCCGTCCAAGGCCAACCAGGAGGTCTTCGACCGCGCCGTGGAGGAGGTCGCGCACCTGACGCGGCACCTCGTGGACGACCTCGTCACCAACGCTCCCGCCAAGGACCGTGAGGTGGAGGCCGCCAAGGCCAAGACCCGCGCGGCCAAGCGCTACGCCCCGGGTTGACGGCACAGCCTGACAGCACAACCTGACAGGGCGGCCTGACGTTCGGCGCTGGTCGGGGTCGGCTCAGCCCTCCACCGCACGCGGACCCACGACGCCGTACTGGGCGAACACGAAGACACCCTGCTGCTCCACCCCGCGCAGATGCAGGTCGAAGGGGCGCGGGAACAGCGGCTTGCCAGCGCCGAGGGTGACGGGCGCGATCGAGACCAGCACGTCGTCCAGCAGGCCGGATGCGGCGAAGCTCACGGCGAGCTCGCCACCGCCGACCATCCAGACGTCACGGTCGCCGGCGGCGTCGGCGATACGCGGCCACAGGTCGGGCGGCGACCCGGCGACGAGCTGGACGGAGTCGGCCGCCCGATCCAGCTCGCGGTGCGTGAAGACGAACGTCGGGCGGTCGTACGGCCAAGCCTGCGACCAGGTCTCCCCCGTGCTGCGCAGGTGGTCGAGCACCCAGAGATAGGTCGTGGCGCCCATGACGAGCGCGCCGACACCAGCGAAGAACTCCTCGTACCAGCCGGTGCCGTCACCACTGTCCGGTCCCTGACCTCCGGTGTCCTGGGAGAGCAACCAGTCGAGGCTGTCGTCCTCGGTGGCCAGGAAGCCGTCGAGCGTCGTCGCGGTGTAGAAGCGGCAGCGTGGGCGGTCGATGGTGGTCATCGTCGTTCTCCTGACTGGCGTCGGTGCCAGACGATCGGGTCGGGGTCCAGCTCGGGGGTCTGCAGCCCCACTCCGGCGTCGCGGAGCATCCACCGTGCGAGCTGACGCCGGTGGGAGGAGAAGGTGAGGTCGTGGGCGACGATCTGGCCGAGCTGGAAGGACTCCGGCGGGTCGCAGATGGCGTCGATGACCCGGTCGGCCCAGGCACCCCGTCGCTCGACGTCGCGCACCCAGGCGAGCCACCGGCCGGACGACTGCTCGTGGCGCGAGGTTAGCCCCGCGACGTCGTCTGGCGGCGTCTCGTCCGGCGCGTCCTCACCCAGGACGGCAGCGAGCCACGGCTCCTTGGACAGCGCGAGATGGCCCAGGACGTCCAGCAACGACGCATCGGGCCCGGCCCACTCCAGGGCGACGTGACCGGGCAGACGGACGTCGCACAGCGCCCGCTCGTCGAGCGCCTTGGCGGCGGCCAGGAGAGCGGCCGTGTCATCGAGGTCGTGCCGGACCATGAGCCCCAGGACATCTCCCGCCGGTTGCTCCTGTCCTCCCGCGACGTCCTCGGCCCCAGCACCCTCGCGGACGTCGACGTAGAGCCCCGGCGGGGGCGGAGTGCTCGGGGGATGGGCGGCATACAGCACCGCCGGACCGTGGAAGTGCAGGCCGTTGGGTGCCGGCAACCAGTGGCCGCGGTCCGTGGCAGGCGGCATCGCGCTGGGCGGGTGGCCGTACGCGCGGGAGAACGCCCGCGCGAACCCCTCCACCGACTCGAACCCCGCGGCGAACGCCGCGTCCGTCACCGTCGACCCGCGCTGCAGCTGCCAAGCCGCGCGCTCCATCAGGACCCGGCGTCGCAGGCTGACCGGCGGCTCACCGGTGGCACCGCGCACCTGTCGGCTCAGGTGGAACGGCGAGGAGTGTGCGCCGGCAGCGATCTGCTCAAGCCGGTCGGCGTCCTCGGCCAGCACGGCGTCGAGCAACTCCCTCAGTCGATCAGAAGGGGGTCGATCAGAGGGGGGCCGACCAGAAGGGGGCCGATCGCGGGTAGGGCTCTGGCTCATGGGTCCAGTCTCGCCCGGGAGGCCGTCGCGCGCCCGACCGTTCTTGCTCAACCAGGCACGGTGGTCCCGCGAACCTCCTCAAGCACCTCACGAAGGGCGGTGAGAACGAGTGCGACGGCGTCCGGACGCGCGTTGCGGCCCATGAGGCCGATGCGCCACACCGTGGAGGCGTACTCGCCCGCACCGGCGCCGATCTCGAGGTCGTACCGCTCCAGCAGGATGCGACGCACCGCTGCGGAGTCCACACCGTCGGGCACCCGGACGGTGGTGAGCTCGGGCAGCCGGTGCCCCTCGGCGGCGAACAGCTCCAGACCCATCTCCTGCAGCCCGTCCTGCAGCCGGCGCCCGGCATCGGCGTGCCGCTGCCACACCGCCTGCAGGCCCTCGTCGAGGATCCGCCCGAGCCCAGCATGCAGGCTCGCGACCATGGCCGTGGGAGCGGTGTGGTGGTACGTGCGACCACCGGACCCCTGGGCCTCGCCGACGTAGCCGCCCAGCAGGCCGAGGTCCAGGTACCACGAGCGAGGCTTCTCCACGCGACGCTCGAACGCCCGGTCGTTGATCGTGAACGGGGCGAGCCCGGGCGCGACACCCAAGCACTTCTGCGTCCCGGCGTAGCCGACGTCGATCCCCCAGTCGTCGGCCCTCAGCTCGATGCCGCCGATGCTCGTCACGGCGTCGACGACCAGCAGCGCATCGCCCTTGCCCGCACCCAGGGCAGCGACGTCCGACCGCACGCCGGTCGAGGTCTCCGCATGCACCGCGGCGATGATACGCGGGTCGGGGTGGGCGGACAGCACTCGGTCGACGTCCACCGGCTCCCCCCACTCGTGCTCGACCGCCACGACTTCCGCGCCGCAACGTGCCGCCACGTCGCACATGCGTCGGCCGAACAGACCGTTGACGGCCACCACCACTACGTCACCTTCGTGCACGGTGTTGACGAACGCGGCCTCCATGCCGGCCGATCCGGTGGCCGACAACGGCAACGTCCTCGCGTTCTGGGTGCCCCACACCGCACGCAGGCGGTCACAGGTCTCGTCCATCAGGGTCAGG
Source organism: Aeromicrobium sp. CTD01-1L150 (assembly GCF_041951745.1). GTDB lineage: Bacteria > Actinomycetota > Actinomycetes > Propionibacteriales > Nocardioidaceae > Aeromicrobium. The sequence continues at coordinate 64,840 of NZ_CP169555.1, read as the reverse complement.
AAGAGCGGATCGAGGTGGCCGAGCAAGGGTTCGGCGAGCGCGGCGGTCGCCTCGGGGTAGGGGTTGGACGGGCCAGGACCGAAGAGGTGCCTCTCGTGGATCGCGGTCATGCCTTGACGCTACAGCTCATCGCCGGGCGCTCAGAGAACGGCGCCGGGATTGAGGATGCCGTCGGGATCGAGAGCGCTCTTCACCCTGCGGCTCAGCGCCATCACGTCCTCGCCGAGCTGGGCCGGCAGGGCGGACCGCTTGGTGCGACCCACCCCGTGCTCTCCGGTGATGGTTCCGCCGAGCTCGATGGCCGCAGCCATGACCGCGTCGAAGGCCGCCCCCGCCCGCTTCGTCGCGTCAGGGTCGGTCTCGTCGTACACGATGATCGGGTGGGTGTTGCCGTCGCCGGCGTGGGCGACGACCGGGATCTCGACGTCGTGCTCCTGCGCGATCGACGCGATCGAGGCGAGCAGCTCGGGCAGGAGCGGAACCGCGGCGCCGACGTCCTCCAGCATCACGGCTCCACGGGCACCGATGGCCGGGAAGGCGGCCCGTCGCGCCTCGACGAACAGCTCACCCTCGTCCGGGTCGTCGGTCAGGAAGACCGCGGTGGCGCCGGCGTCGGCGCAGGCAGCCTCGACCGTGGCCACCTCCTCGGCCCGGGCGGCGCCGGGCGCATCGGACTGGACGACGAGCATCGCGCCGGCTGACCGGTCGAGGCCCATCGACCGGTAGTCCTCCACCGCATTGATGGACGTCCGGTCCATCAGCTCGAGCATCGACGGGCGGAGCCCTCTGCGCATGGAGACCACCGCCCGGGCTGCGGCGTCGACCTCGGCGAACGTCGCGACCACCGTGGAGGCCACCGCCTGGGCAGGTACGAGACGCAGGATCGCGCGGGTCACGATGCCGAGCGTCCCCTCGCTGCCCACGAACAGCTTGAGCAGGCTGAGCCCGGCGACGTCCTTGATGCGTTGGCCGCCGAGCGTCACGAGCGTGCCGTCGGCGAGCACCACGTCGAGGCCGAGGACGTAGTCCGTGGTCACGCCGTACTTGACGCAGCACAGGCCACCGGCGTTGGTGGCGACGTTGCCCCCGATGGAGCAGATCTCGTACGAGGAGGGGTCGGGCGGGTACCAGAGGTCGTGCTCGCCGGCCGCGAGCTTGACCTCTGCGTTGAGGGCTCCGGGCTCGACGGTGGCGGTCTGGCAGTCCGGGTCGATCTCCACGGCGCGCATCCGCTCCAGGCTCAGCACGATCCCTCCGTCGACGGCGCTGGAGCCACCGGACAGCCCACTGCCCGCTCCCCGCGGCACGACCGGCACCCGGTGCTCGGCGGCCCACTGCACCGTGGCCTGCACCTGCGCGGCATCGCCGGGCCGCACCACCGCGACCGGTGTGCCGGCGCCTGGTTCCCTGGACCAGTCGTAGCGGTAGGCCTCGATGACGTCGGGATCGACGACCACGGCCCCGTCAGGCAGCGAGCGGATGAGTTCGGCGAGGGCGTCCATCCGCCCATGAAACCTCAGAGCGTGCGGTAGCGACAGCCGCCCGAGGCGCTGCTCAGCGCTTGCGGACCTCGAGGAAGATGCTGGGACCGAAGTCCTTCTTGGCCAACCGCTCCTGCAGCGCCTTCTCGACAGCCACCATGAGCCCGGTGGGCAGGGCCTTCTTGAGCTTCTCGCTGCGCAGGTTGGAGACCGACAGCTTGCGCTGCAGCACCAGGCCCGCGTCGGCCAGCTGGCCCACGACGGTCTCGACGTTGTGGTTGACGAAGGCGATGGCGTCGGGCTCGTCGGCACTGACCGTGCGGATGCTCACCGGCTCGGTGGGCAGCGCCTTGCCCTCCTTCTTGAACTGGCGGCGGTTCTTGAAGTGCCCGTAGTTGGCGACCTCGATGAGCGCCGTCCCGCCCGGCTTGAGGACCCGGGCGAGCTCGGAGAACTCCTTGGAGGGCTCGGGGATGTGGTGCATGACGCGCACCATCGTGATGAGGTCCAGCGCCGCGTCGTCGAACTGCAGCGCATCGGCCTGGGTCTGGACCTTCTGGATGTCCGTCCCGGCCAGGACGTCCTCGGCGGCCTCCAGCTGGGTGCGGCTGGGCTCGGCCAGAGTCACCTGGTCGGCGTACTCGCGCAGCAGCAGGCACAGTCGTCCGAACCCACCCCCGACGTCGGCGGCAGCAGCGAACTGGCGACCATCGAGCAGACGACGGATGGCCGCCTCCTCGGCGGCGTGCTCGTAGTCGCGGTTGTTCCAGTACGTGGTGTAGTCGTACCCGCGGTCGTACTGGTCCGCGACCTTCTTGGATGGCTTGTCGTCAGTCACCGCGCAAGCCTAACAACGCTGCGGCGCAGGCCTTCAGCCGAACGTCCGTGGCCCGAACTCCGGTGGTGTCTTGGTGATGCCGGCCTTGCGGGCGGCGGCGGAGTTGGGCGAGCGGAACATCCGCAGCTGGTAGAGGCGCTCACGCCGCATGGCACGGGCCAGCGACCCGAGCCGGACTCCGTTGAGCAGCTTCTTGCCGGCGGCGACGGAGTCCGGCGAGCGCTCCAGCAGGGCGTCGATGAGCTCCTGTGCCGGCTTCATCGGGTCGTCGGCGACGTCGGTGGCCAAGCCGCAGTCGGCCGCATCGGTGCCGGAGAGGACCTCGCCGGTGAGGACGAGCCGCTTGGCGACGTCGGCCGGCACCAGCTCGGTCAGCGGGACGGTGCCGCTCATGTCCGGCACCAGGCCCCACTTGGCCTCCAGGACAGACCACTGGCAGTCCGGGGTGGTGAAGCGGAAGTCGGCCGCGAGGGCCAGCTGGATTCCGGCGCCGTAGACATGGCCGCGGGTGATGGCGATGACCGGCACGGGCAGCTCGCGCCAGGCCCACAATGCCTGCTGGAAGGTGTTGGTGCTGCGCCACGGGGGCCGCAGGAAGAACCGCACCACGCGGGCTTTGTCCTTGCCGGCCTCGGCGAAGTCGAGTCCGGAGCAGAACGACGGCCCCTCACCCTCGATCAGCACGACGCGGACGTCCCGGTCGGCACGGATACGGGTGGCGGCGTCCAGCAGGCCCCGGAGCATGTCGAGGGTGACGCCGTTGAGCTTGTCCGGCCGGTTCAGCCGGACCCGGGCCACGGGGCCGTCGATGCTGGTCAGTACGTGCGGTTCTGCCATGTCCGGAGCGTAGCGGAGGAGGTCGAGTGACCTCGCGAGGAACGAGCGGGATCGTACCGAGACCCGCAGCGCACCCCCAGGTGACGGCTCAGGTGACCCGGTCGAGCACGTGACGCAGCGCACCCCCGACGTCGGTGGCGACGAAGGGCGGCTCGAACCCGAACCGCAGTCCGATCTCGTGCGGCCAGGTCGGGGCGGCACGCATGAGGAAGGTGTCCACGTCCGGGCGCTCCAGCTGGTGACGCAGCGGCTCCTCGACCCCGGCCGGCTGCTCCCACCACACCAGCACCTGGGGACGCATCTTGTCGACGAGATCGGTGATGGCACGGGGTTCGGCCCCGGGCCCGACTGACCGTGTGGTGACGTCGGCGTCGACGAGCGCGGCCCCCAGGGCCACGAACGGCAGGCATGCGTCGTCGTCGGTGCCGCTGACCAGGAGCACCTGGGGCTGGGCGGGTCGTGCACCACGGGCCCGCACGCGGCGGATCTCGTGGAGCATGACGTCGGTGGCGAGCCGCTCCGCCTCGAGCTCCAGGGAGCCGACCGAGCTCTCGTGCGCCATGCGGGCGAGCACCGGGGAGAAGACGTCCCGCCAGGCGTCGGCGAAGCGGGCCCCTCCCAGCAGGGCTCCGAACAGCTCCTGGAGCCGAAGGCCGTCACTGGTGACGGTAGCGGCGAGGACGGCGTCGACGAGGTCGTCGGGGCCGATGCTGTGCTCCTCGCGGGCAGACTCCTCCGACAGGGCGTTGACCAGCTCGTCACGCTCGAGGTTGCGCGCGACGCGGGCGGCGTCCTGCGCCGAGACCCCGCGTCTGACGAGGCGGCGCACCAGCTCCACTCGTTCGATGTCGCGCTCGGTGTAGCGGCGGTGCCCACCCCGGGTGCGGTGGCTGGGACCCACGCCGTAGCGGCGCTCCCAGGTGCGCAGGGTCGAGGGGGCCACGCCGAGCCGTTCGGAGACGGCTCCGACGCTCCACGTCAGGTCGGTGGCAGCGTGGTCGACGACGGTGGTGGCGGACTGCGGGACCTCTCGACCTGGTGCGCTCTGCTGGTCCTTCACACCCCGAACCCTCCTTCATCAGGACCACGCGCTGTTCCTTGCCAGCCTAGGTCCCCCGCGACGACGCGCAGGACGGTTGAGCAAATGAGCATGTTCTGCACAAGTTTGGTGATTCTGATCCGGGCGCCACGTCCCGCGGATCTGTGAGCGCCTGCACCCAACCAGGCAGCGCTTCGGTGCAGAAGTTCCCACATCCGGGTCACCCCGAGCCGGCCAGCCAGTGCCGATCTAGCGTGGAGACACAGCACGCCGCACGCGGCGTGAGACCCCGAGCTCCGAGGTGGAACCATGAGCGCACTTTCCGGCAGGACCATCGCCTTCCTGACCTCCCAGACCGGCGTCGAGAAGTCCGAGCTCACGGACCCGTGGGCCGCAGTCGAGGGCGCCGGGGGTACTCCCGAGCACGTCGCGCCCGAGGCAGACACGGTGCAGTCGATGGTGGGCGACGTCGACAAGGACGAGACGTTCCGGGCCACCGTCGCGGTCGCGGACGCCGACGTCGCGCGCTACGACGCCCTCGTCGTGCCCGGTGGGACGGTCAATGCCGACACCTTGCGCACGAACGCGCAGGCCGTGGCACTCGTCAAGGCCTTCGTCGAGGCCAGCAAACCGGTGGCCGCGATCTGTCACGGACCGTGGGTGCTGGTGGAGGCCGGGGTCCTTCCCGGCAAGACCCTCACGTCGTTCCCGTCGCTGCAGACCGACGTCCGCAACGCCGGCGGGACGTGGCAGGACCACGAGGTCTTCCACTGCCGCGCGAACGGCTGGGACCTCATCACCTCACGCAAGCCCGACGACCTCCCGGCCTTCAACGACACGATCATCGAGGTGGTCGCCAACCGCTGACGCGGCACCGTCTCCCCGATTTGTGAGCCCCTGCACCCAATCGAGCGACGATTGGGTGCAGGGGCTCACAAATCGGGGGGTCTCAGTCTGCCGCGACGCGCACCGCGAGCTTGCCGCGCACGTGGCCCTCCTGGCTGCGGGCGAAGGCCTCGGGCAGCTCCTCCAGCAGGAAGGTCTGCTCGACATCGACACGGACCGCGCCGTCGTCGACCATCGAGGCGAGCCGCGCGAGTCCCTGCCCGTCCGGACGGACCCAGACCCACTGCCCGCCGGCGCCGATCACGTCGGGGTCGGCGATCGAGACGACCCGAGCGCCCTCGGCGGCGACCTCACGGGTGACGTCGAGCGTGCCGCCGACGAAGTCGGCCACCACGTGAACCCCCTCGGGAGCCAGCTCCTTGATGGCCGCGACCTCTCCGTCTCCGTACGCGACCGGCTCGGCCCCGAGGTCGCGGATGCGGTTGTGCTGGTCGGCCGAGGCAGTACCGATGACGCGGGCTCCGAGCGCCCGGGCGATCTGCACACCGAAGCTGCCCACACCGCCGCCGGCACCGTGGATCAGCACCACGTCGCCCGGGCCGGTCCCGACGCGTTCCAGGCACTGCAGCGCCGTCAGACCGGCCAGCGGAAGCCCAGCGGCCTCCTCCCAATCGACGCTCGCCGGCTTGGGTGCGACGGCCCGCACCGGAACGGTCACGAGCTCGGCGAAGGTCCCGCCGTGCACGTAGTCCTTGCGCGCGTACGCGATGACCTCATCACCGACCGCGACCTCGGGGGTGTCGATGCCGACCTCCTCGACCACGCCGGCCACGTCCCAGCCGGGCACGACGGGAAAGCGGACGTCCATGAGGGCGTCGAGCGCCCCGGACATGAGCTTCCAGTCCACCGGGTTCACCGAGGCTGCCCGCACCGCGACGAGCACCTCGCCGGGCCCGACCTTGGGCCGTGGCTGCTCCGTGAGCCCCAGGACGTCGTTGTCTCCGTACCGGTCATAAGTCATGGCTCGCATGACCGGTGTCAACGCGTCACCGGGACGGCCCATTCCACGGTGGACGTTCCCCGCCCGGGAGGGCATGATCGAGCAGAGCCCGGCAGGGCATGATCGAGCAGGGACCCGTCACCGAGTTGAGCGGAGTGCACCATGGACGTCGCGTTGTGGGTGGCCCAGGTGGTCCTCGCGGCCATCTTCGGCGGCGCCGGGGTGATCAAGGCGACGCAGCCGCTGGACGCTCTGCGCAAGAAGGTCGGCGGGTGGGTGGACGACGTCCCCCTCGCCCTCATCCGTGTCGTGGGCATCCTCGAGGTCGTCGCGGCCGTCGGCCTGCTGCTGCCTCCTCTCCTCGACGTCGCCCCGGCGCTGGCCTGGCTCGCAGCGGCCGGACTCGCGGTGATCATGGCGGGCGCGGTCGTCCTCCATGCACGCCGCAGCGAGTGGCCCAACGTCATCGTCAACCTCGGTCTCGGCCTGGTGGCCGTGTTCGTCGTGTGGGGGCGCACCGGCCCGCACCCGTTCTGACGGCCCTCCGTGTACTGGTGGAACGAGCGGGTGCTTCCCCGACTGGTCGACTCCTCCTGCGGAAATCCGATGATGCGGCCGGTCCGGCAGCGGGCCTGCCACGACCTGCACGGCCGGGTGCTCGAGCTGGGGTTCGGCTCCGGCCTGAACTGCGACCTCTACCCGGGTGACGTCACCGAGGTCCTGGCCGTGGAACCGTCGGATGCGGCGTGGGACCTCTCGGCCCCGCGGCGCGACGGCTCCGGCGCCCCGGTACATCGGGTGGGGCTGGACGGTGCCCGGGTGGATCTGCCGGACGCCTGCGTGGAGAGCGTCCTGGTGACGTTCAGCCTGTGCACGATCCCTGACGTCGATGCGGCCCTGGACGAGGCGCGGCGGCTGCTGGTCCCGGGCGGCACGTTGCACCTCGCCGAGCACGGCCTCTCCCCCGATGCTCGCGTGGCGACCTGGCAACGGCGGCTGGACGGCCTGCAGCAGCGGCTGTTCGGCGGTTGCCACCTGACGCGCGATCCGGCAGCCCTGCTGACCGCTGCCGGGTTCGGCGATCACGACCTGCGGCAGGAGTACCTGTCCGTCCCGGCGATCGGCCGGCCGTGGGCCTGGGTCACCAGTGGATCGGCTGCCGTGGTCTGAGCCGTCCCCCTGCGCCCGCGCGGCTCCACGGAGGGTGAGCGCCGGGCCCGGAGGAAGCGCCCCCTCGTGCCGGACGAGGTGCGCTGGCGATCTCACGATGGCCCGATGCCGAACCACCCAGGGGTGCGCACGAGAGGATTCGAACCTCCACGCCCTTGCGGACACTGGCACCTGAAGCCAGCGCGTCTACCATTCCGCCACGTGCGCTCTTGGTCCTTGCGGACCGAGGAGTGAGTCTAACAGGGGCCATCTCACACCCGCGCCGCCGGGCGTCGGCCACCCGTCCCGATACCATCGCAGGGACCCCTTTGACGACGCGGGAGGAGGAACGACGATGGCCGGTGTGCTCCAACGATTCGAGCAGCGCCTGGAAGGTGCTGTGACCGGCGCCTTCGCGCGCGCGTTCCGCAGCGCCGTGCAGCCCGTGGAGATCGCCTCGGCGATCCAGCGGGAGATCGACAACTCCGCCCACGTCCTGTCCCGTCAGCGCATGCTGGTGCCCAACGACTTCACGGTCGAGCTCTCCTCTCCCGACTACGAACGGCTCGCTCCCTTCGGGACGACGCTGGAGCACGAGCTCGCCGTCCTCGTCCAGGAGCACGTCGATGAGCAGCGCTACACGCTCGCCGGTCCCTTGGCCATCTCCTTCGACGAGACGCCGCAGCTGCACACCGGACGGTTCCGGGTCCGCAGCCGTACCAACGCCTCCGTCACTCCCGTTCCAGGGCAGCGGGTGACCGAGACGGCCGTGCGACGCTCGGACGTGATCCTTGAGGTCAACGGTCTCAAGCACCCGCTGGAGCCGCCGGGCGTCGTGATCGGGCGCAGCAACGAGGCCGACCTGCGCATCGACGACCCCGGCATCTCGCGTCGTCACGCCGAGATCAAGGTCCACACCTCCGGAGACGTCACCTCGGTCACCGTCACCGACCTCGGCTCCACCAACGGGGTCATCCTCAACGGACACCGGGTCCAGACCGCGTCCGTCTCCAACGGTTCGGAGCTGCGCCTCGGCAACACGACCGTCGTCATCCGCACCACCGGCGAAGGGACCTGATGTCCGAGCTCACCCTCACACTGGTCAAGCTCGGCTTCCTGGCCGTGCTGTGGTTGTTCGTCCTGTCCGCGGTCTCCGTCATCCGCTCCGACATCTTCGGCACCAAGGTGCCCGCCCAGGCGGCCGCGAGCGGCACCAAGCAGCCCAAGCAGCCGCGTGACAAGGGCAAGGAGAAGAAGGCCCGCGGCAAGCGCGCCCCCCGCGGTGCCCCCACCAAGCTCCAGATCGTCGGGGGTCCCAACGCCGGACAGAGCGTCCCGCTGAGCGACGACCCGATCCTGCTCGGCCGTGGCACGGACGCAGCCATCCGCCTGGACGACGACTACGTCTCCACCCGTCATGCCCGCTTCGCCACCAACGGTGAGCAATGGTTCGTCGAGGATCTCGGCTCCACCAACGGCACCTACCTCGGGAGCCAGCGCATCACCAGCCCCACCCCGATCGGTCCGGGCATCCAGGTGCGCCTCGGCAAGACCATCGTCGAGCTGCGGAAGTGACGCGATGACCGCACTGCGCCTCGACTACGTCGCCGCGACCGACGTCGGCCTGCGACGTTCCACCAACCAGGACTCCGGCTATGCCAGCGGCCGGCTCATCGCCGTCGCCGACGGCATGGGTGGTGCCGCCGCCGGGGACCTCGCGTCCGCGGAGACGATGAACATCGTCACCGAGCTCGACCGCGAACTCCCCGACATCGACCCGCTCGACGCCCTGGGCCGCGCCGTCACGCACGCCAACCATCGTCTCGGCGAGCTCGTGCGCGAGGATCCCGCCGTGGAGGGCATGGGCACGACGTTGGAGGCCATGCTCTGGGACGGCGAGCGCTTTGCCACCGCCCACATCGGCGACTCGCGCTCCTACCTCCTGCGCGACGGCGAGCTGCGCCAGATCAGCACCGACCACACCTTCGTGCAGAGTCTCGTCGAGGAAGGCAAGATCACGCTCGAGGAGGCGCGGGTACACCCGCACCGCTCGCTGCTGCTGCGCGTCATGCTGGGCCGCGACGACAACGAGGCCGATCTCGCCTGGGTCGACGGTCAGCTCGGCGACCGATTCCTGCTGTGCAGCGACGGCCTGACCGACATGGTCGAGACCGAGACCATCGAGCAGGTCCTCAGCCAGTCCGAGACCATCGACCTGGCCGCCACCGAGCTGGTGCGCCTGGCGCTGGAGGCCGGCGGCTACGACAACGTCACCGTCGTCATCGGCGAGCTGACCGACGCCGCCGCTGACCTGGACGAGCACCTGTCCTCCGCAGATCGCCGGCCCCAGCTGGTGGGCGCGGCCGCCGAGGGTCCCCGCCCCCGCACCGGGCAGGACCTCGGCACCACCGAGGTCGACGTGGCCGCCGTCAGCCGGTCCGGGCAACGCGGCGTCGATCCCGAAGAGATCCGCTACGCGCCGCAGCCGCCGTCGCGTTGGCGATGGTTCCGCCGGGCCCTGGCACTGCTGCTGGTCATCGGTGTCATCGCCGCTGGTTCCGTCTACGGCTACCAGTGGTCGCAGGACCAGTACTTCGTCGCGGAGTCCGACGGTCGCGTCACCATCTACCGCGGCATCCAGGCCGACGTCCCCGGCCTCACCCTGCAGACGGTCGAGGAGGTCACCCAGATCTCCACCGACTCCCTGCCCGAGTTCACCGCACGCCAGGTGCGCGACGGCATCGAGGCCTCCAGCCGTGCCGACGCCCAGCAGATCGTCGACGACCTCGAGTCCTTCGCCACCGAGCCGGAACCCAGCCCCAGCCCCTCACCGTCCCCGTCAGCGCCGGAAGGGGATGACGAGGACGACGCCTCACCGGCATCCAGCGTGGTCGAACGGGTGCGCCGATGAGCCAGCCCACCCTCGTCCCCCGCAAGCGTCGCGGCGCCGAGCTCTTCCTCACCGTGCTCGCCGTGCTGATCGGCGTGGCCGCCTACTGCGCGGTCGGTCTCGGCGTCGAGGGCACCGTGCCGGCGGGCGCCCTCAAGCTCACCGGAGCGCTCGTGGTCGCCGCCGTCATCGGCCACGTCCTGGTGCGCACCCTCGCTCCGTACGCCGATCCGGTGCTGCTGCCGCTGGTGCTGTGCCTCAACGGCATCGGGCTGGCCATGATCTACCGCATCGACCTCGGCTGTGCCGACCTGTGCCTCGGCGGCAGCTACCAGCCCCTCGCCAACGCCCAGCTGATGTGGACGGCGATCGGCCTGCTGGCGTTCACGGTCGTGATGTTCGTGGTGCGCGACCACCGGCGCCTGCAGAGCTACACCTACACCTTCGGCATCGCCGCCATCGGTCTGCTGGTCCTGCCGCTGCTGCCGGTCATCGGCACCACGATCAACGGCGCCCGCATCTGGATCAACATCGGTCCGTTCAGCTTCCAGCCCGGCGAGGCGGCCAAGATCTGCCTCGCGATCTTCTTCGCCGGCTACCTCGTGGTCAAGCGCGACGCCCTGGCGCTGGCGGGCCGGCGCTTTGCCGGCATCGACCTTCCCCGCGGCCGCGACCTCGGACCCATCGGGGTCGGCTGGCTGATCAGCATCGGCATCCTGGTCTTCCAGCGCGACCTCGGCTCGTCGCTGCTGTTCTTCGGGCTGTTCGTCGTGATGCTCTACGTCGCCACGGAGCGACCGGGATGGCTCTTCGTGGGCGGCACCCTGTTCGTGGCCGGCGCCTACTTCGGGTACGCCGCCTTCGGGCACGTCCGCACCCGTTTCAACGCCTGGCTCGACCCGTTCGGCGACCCCGACGCCAACGGGCAGATCATCAACGCCCTGTTCGGCCTGGCCCACGGCGGCGTCCTCGGCCGCGGCTGGGGGCAGGGCAGTCCGCAGCTGACACCGTTCTCCTTCTCCGACTTCATCGCGACGTCGCTCGGTGAGGAGATCGGTCTCACCGGCCTCATGGCGATCCTGCTCATCTACGGCCTCATCGTGGAACGTGGGCTGCGCATCGCCCTCACCTGCCGCGACGCGTTCGGCAAGCTGCTCGCCGCAGGACTGGCCATCTCGATGGCGCTGCAGGTCTTCGTGGTCATCGGCGGCGTCACGCGTCTCATCCCGCTCACCGGTCTCACCACACCGTTCATGGCCCAGGGCGGGTCGTCGATCGTCATGAACTGGGCGATCATCGCGCTGCTGCTACGGATCAGTGACCAGACCCGACGCCCGGCACCCGAGGTGGCCTCCTACGACCGCGACGAGGAGACCCAGGTGGTGAAGCTGCCGTGAACAAGCCGATCCGCAACCTCGCCGTCGCCGCACTCGTGCTCTTCATGGCGCTGCTGGTCAACATCAACATCGTGCAGTTCGTGCAGGCCGACAGCCTCAACGACCGCAACGGCAACCAGCGCGTCATCAACGAGGAGTTCTCCCGCGACCGTGGAGCCATCCTGGTCGACGGCGAACCCATCGCGGAGAGCGTCGCGAGCGACGACCAGTACAAGTTCCAGCGCCGCTACCCGTCCGCGGAGCTCTACGCCCCGCTGACCGGCTACTTCTCCTACATCTACGGCCGCGGCGCCCTGGAGAACTCCCAGAACCGCGTGCTGGCCGGCACCGACAACAGGCTCTTCGTGAACCGGGTCGTGGACCTGCTGGGCAACAAGCAGCCCAAGGGGGGCAGCGTCGAGCTGACCATCGACCCGCTCGCACAGAGAACTGCAGCCTCCGGCCTGGAGGCACTCGGCGAGAACACCAAGGGGGCCGTCGTCGCGCTCGATCCCCAGTCCGGAGCCGTGCTCGCGATGGCCACCCAGCCGTCCTACGACCCGAACCGGCTGGCCAGCCACGACTTCGACGCCGTCGCCGACTCGTGGGAGTCCCTCACCACGAGCGACGACCAACCGATGCTGAACCGCGGCACCCAGCAGACGCTGCCCCCGGGATCGACCTTCAAGCTGGTCACGGCGGCAGCGGCGCTCGAGGAGCTCGAGCTGGACCCCGACGACGACGTCAAGGGCGGCGCGACACTGTCGTTCCCGGGCATCGACTACACACTGCCCAACGAGGGCGGCGGCAACTGTGGCGGCGACCCGATCAGCTTCGAGCGTGCCCTCGCCATCTCCTGCAACGTCAGCTTCGGCGACCTCGCCGGCGACGTCGGGCAGGAGGCACTCGCCGAGCAGGCCGCCAAGTTCGGCTTCGGGACCGACCCGGTGTCTGGCCTGGCCGCCAGCGAGAGCCGTTTCACCGCCGAGGACACCGACCTCGAGGCCCCGCAGCTCGCGCAGAGCGGCATCGGGCAGTTCGAGGTGGCCGCGACGCCGCTGCAGATGGCCATGGTCACCGCGGGCATCGCCAACGACGGCAACGTCATGCGGCCCTACGTCGTGGACACCGTCCGCTCCCCCAACCTGCGGGTCATCGAGCAGACCACGCCCGAGCGGCTCAGCAAGGCCATGAGCGAGTCCAACGCCCGCAAGCTCAGCAGCATGATGGTGGAGACGGTCACCAACGGAACCGGCGGCTCGGCCCGCATCCAGGGCGTCGACGTCGGCGCCAAGACCGGAACCGCACAGTCCACCGCCGACCGCCCGCCCTACGCCTGGTTCGTCTCGATGGCGCCGGCCGACGACCCCCAGGTCGCCGTGGCCGTGGTCGTGGAGTCCAGCGACACCGCACGTTCGGAGATCGCCGGAGGACGCCTCGCAGGCCCCATCGCCCGCGACGTGATGCAGGCGGTGCTCGGCGAATGACCACCCGACTTGACCCCCCACTCGCGCGCTCCGACGACCTCGGCTGCCGCCTGACGTCTACTGATCAGGGAGACTGACACCATGACCGACATCGGCGACGACCCGATCCGGCTCGGAGACCGCTACGAGCTCGGCGAGCTGCTGGGCCGCGGCGGGATGGCCGACGTGCGCATCGCACGCGACCTCCGGCTCGGCCGCACCGTGGCGATCAAGCAACTGAGGACGGACCTCTCGTCCGACGACACCTTCCAGGCACGCTTTCGCCGCGAGGCCCAGTCGGCCGCGGCACTGAACCATCCGTCGATCGTCGCCGTCTACGACACCGGGGAGTCCACCGACGCCCAGGGGAACCACATCCCCTACATCGTCATGGAGTACGTCGAGGGGCAGACGCTGCGCGACATCCTCAAGGACGACCGCAAGATCCTGCCCGAACGTGCCCTGTCGATCGCCGCCGACGTGCTCAGCGCGCTCGACTACAGCCACCGCAGCGGCATCATCCACCGCGACATCAAGCCGGCCAACGTCATGCTGACGCCCACCGGCCAGGTCAAGGTGATGGACTTCGGCATCGCGCGGGCGATCGCCGATGCCTCCTCGGCCATGACACAGACGGCAGCGGTCATCGGGACCGCGCAGTACCTCTCCCCCGAGCAGGCCCGTGGGGAGACCGTCGACGCCCGTTCGGACATCTACTCCACCGGCTGTCTGCTCTATGAGCTGCTGACCGGCCGGCCGCCGTTCGTCGGTGACAGCCCCGTCTCGGTGGCCTACCAGCACGTCCGGGAGGATCCCCGGCCGCCGTCGCAGCTCAACCCCGACGTCACCGCATCGGTCGACAACATCGTCGCCCTGGCGCTGGCCAAGCGCACCGACGACCGCTACCAGAGCGCCTCAGACATGCGCCGTGACCTCGAGCGCGCCATCGAGGGCCAGTACGTCGAGGCGCCGACCCAGGCCGCCACCCAGGTGGCGGGCGCTACCGCTGTGGCCCCGGCGGTCGCCGCGGTCGACGACCCCGAGGAGGACGAGGAAGAGGGCAAGAAGAGCCGCAAGAAGTGGTGGATCCTCGGTATTCTCGCCCTCCTGCTGCTCGGCGGACTCGCCTATGCCATCTTCCAGATGACCCGGCCGGACCCTGTCGCCCAGGTGGACGTCCCCGAGGTCGTCGGCGAGGAGCAGTCCGCCGCCGTGCGGGTGCTGGAACGCGACGACTTCGAGGTGGCGATCGAGGAACGCGCCGACAGTGACGTCGACGCCGGCCTGGTGATCGAGCAGACGCCCGAGGGAGGCAGCACCGCCGAGGAGGGCTCTGAGGTCACGATCGTCGTCTCCACCGGTCCTGACCAGGTGGACGTGCCGAACGTCGTCAACCTGAGCTTCGACGAGGCGGAGTCGAACCTGGAGGACGCCGGGTTGAGGGTCGAGCGGGAGGAACGCGACAGCGACGAGGAACGCAACACCGTCATCGCCACGAACCCGCCGGCCAACACCCAGGTGGATCGCGGCTCGACCGTCACGGTCATCGTCTCCCGCGGGCAGGTTGCCGTGCCGAACGTCGTCGGCCAGGACGAGGACCAGGCGATCAAGACCCTGGAGGACGCCGGCTTCGACGTCGAGACCAGGGAGGACCCCAATGCCACGGCGCCGGAGGGCGAGGTCTCGGCGCAGTCGATCCCCGAGGGTCAACGGGTCGCGCCCGGCACGACGATCACCATCACCGTCTCCACCAACACCGATGACGACGACGATGACGGCAACGGTGGCGGTGGCGGTGGCGGCGGGGGCAACGGCGACGACGCCGGTGACGGCGGCGACGACCTGCTGCCTTGACGGGCGCCACGCCCAGCGCGTGACGCCTCAGTCCTCGCGTGCGACCGGGTCCTGACGCAGTGCGGTGGCGTGCGCCAGGCCGATGGACCCGTCGTGCGCGGGAAGGCTCAGCTCCTCCACGCTGCGGATGTCCAGGCCCAGCCCGTACATCTCGGCATACCGCTTGTAGTTGCTGACCTGTGGTGACGTGGAGAGCGAGAACGACATGGCGCTGACCTCGCCCACGGCCTCGATCTCGTAGGGCGGGGCGTACGGCACGCCGTCGATGACCACGGTGCTGCCGACACAGGTGATGCTCGAGGTGGAGACGATCCGCTGGCCCTGCAACGTCAACGCCTCGGCACCGCCGGACCACAGGGCGTTCATGAAGGCCCGGATGTCCTGCTCGTGGACCACGAGGACGTTCGGGTCGACGTCGTCCGGACGTACGCCTCCCGGGGCGTCGCGCAGCGTGACCCGGACACCGGGGCCCACCACCGGTTCGAGGCCGGCGAGCTGGCCGAGGGAGGCGATGCGCTGACGCGCCTCGTCGAGCGCTCCTTCCGATGCCGCCTGGCCGGACAGCTCCTCGATCTCCTGCCCGAGCCGCCGGGCCTCACTACGCTGTTCCTCCACCTGCTCGGCACGGTCCTGGACCACCGAACGGAGGTCCTCACCCGTGGGACGCAGGTCCGATCCGTCCGACGTGGCGGCCGCCGCCACGAACATCACGCCGGCGGCGAGGCAGACCAGAAGAAGGGACAGGCGTGTGCCTGGACGCCTCTGCGACCCCTCGGTACCCATGTGGTCCCTCTGCTCCTCACGACTGCGACTACGCTAGCCGAGGACCCCGTGTCCATGTCCGTCCACCGTCCCCGGAGAGTCAGTCGTGGCCAAGAAGCCTTCATCCCGCTCGACGTCGCCCACCCCCCGTGGAGGCTGGCGCCACCCGGCCGCGTTGCTGGTGCTGGCGGTGGCCGTCGTCTGGGCCGTGGCGACGTTCTTCGCCACCACCGAGCGCGACTTCCCCGGCGTCGGCGCCATCCCCGGCCTCATCGATCTCGGCCGGTGGAACTACGCCATCGCCGCCGTCATCGGCTTCGTCGCGCTCAACATCGCCGACCGCACGCGTCCCGAGCCACCGCCGCGGGAGCCCGGGACGGTGGGCAACCGATGGGCTGCACCGGCCATGCTCACCTCGGCGGTCATCGGCCTCATCTGGATCGTCGTCTTCTACACGATCCAGCAGACCGACGTCGTCATCCCGCTCTACAGCGACCTCGGCAACTGGAACATCATCATCGGCATGGGCTTCATCTGCGCGGCGTTCGGCTTCGCGATGAAGTGGGAGTGAGCGAACCTGTCCACAGGGCGCCCGGGCGCCCTCGCGGCATGATGATGCAGAGCGGTCGCCGCGACCTCCTCACGCACCATTGTGTCCGTTGGCGCCTGCAACCCGAGGATTCCGGGGTCAGCGCGCTGAACCACACCCGTGTCGTTTATCCACGGCTGCGCCCACAGGTGTGCAAATCACACCGGTGTTCTTCACAGCTGTGGACACAGGTGTGTGAAACCACAGCGTTGTGATCCACGTCATGTGGATAACCAGGGTCAGGCGAGCACGGCCGTGCGTGCCGCCACCGCACCCAGGACGCCCACCCACAGCGCGACCATGAGGGCCCGCTGCACCAGCACCCGCCGTTCACGCGGGGGCAGGGCGATGGCCAGACCGATCGCCAGGCCGGTGAGGAACCCACCGAGGTGCGCCTGCCAGCTGATCTCCGCCCGGAAGCTGATCACCACGTTGACCGCCAGCAGCACCAGCAGGAACCGCACGTCCTGACCAGCCCTGATCAACAGGACCAGGACCAGGCCGAACAGGCCGAACACCGCTCCTGAGGCGCCCACCGTGAAGGCTCGCGGGTCCGACAGCCAGTAGACGAAGACCGAGGCGACGACGGCCATCGTCAGGTAGGCGGCGATGAACCACCGGGTGCCGAGCGCCCGCTCGGCGAACGGTCCGAACAGGTACAGCGCGTACATGTTCACCAGGATGTGCAGGATCCCGGCGTGCAGGAACGCCGACGTCAGGAGTCGCCAGTAGCCACCGCTGAGCACACCCGGATAGATCGTCCCGGCGTCGAGCACGTCGTAGGCGGCCATCACCCCTGCTGCGGGGATCGCGCTGACCTGCGCGAGGTCGGTCAGGACGAACACCGCGACGTTGAGCCCGATGATCACCATCGACACCTGGCCCGGCCGACCCGGGACGGCCCCGCCCGCCAGCGTCTTGGGGGAGCGGACCGCCTTCTGGCCCTGCTGGACGCACTCGGGGCACTGGAACCCGACGGAGGCCTCCTGCATGCACTGCGGGCAGATCCGTCGCTCGCACCGTTGGCACGAGATGTAGGCGGGAGCCTCGGGATGCCGGTAGCACCGATCAGCCGGCGCGGACTCGCTCACGTCGAAGAGACTCGGGTCTCAGGGCTGCCGTCAGGAGATCTGGCCGGAACCGGCAGATCAGGAGCTCTGGGCGCCGGAGATCGTCACGGTCTCGATCACGACGGGCTCGAGCGGGCGATCGAAGTTGTCGGTGGGCGTGGCCGCGATGGCATCGACGACCGCCTTGCTGTCGGCGTCGACGACCTCGC
Source organism: Aeromicrobium sp. CTD01-1L150 (assembly GCF_041951745.1). Taxonomy (GTDB): domain Bacteria; phylum Actinomycetota; class Actinomycetes; order Propionibacteriales; family Nocardioidaceae; genus Aeromicrobium. The sequence continues at coordinate 47,434 of NZ_CP169555.1, read as the reverse complement.
CGAAGATCGTGTGCTTGCGGTTGAGCCAGTCCGTCGGGATGACGGTGATGAAGAACTGCGAGCCGTTGGTGCCCGGGCCGGCGTTGGCCATGGCGAGCAGGTACGGACGGTCGAAGCGCAGGTCGGGGTGGAACTCGTCGTCGAAGGTGTATCCGGGACCGCCGGTCCCGGTACCGAGCGGGTCGCCGCCCTGCAGCATGAAGTTGGGGATGATGCGGTGGAACGTGAGCCCGTCGTAGAACGGTGCCGCAGCGACCTTGCCGGTGGAGGGGTCGAGCCATTCCTTGGTGCCCTGGGCGAGACCCACGAAGTTCTCGACCGTCTTGGGCGCATGGTCGGCAAAGAGCTGGACCTCGATCACACCATGGTTCGTGGTCAGCGAGGCGGTCAAGGGGGCCACTGGCATCCTCTCGTCGGCGGGATGCCCCAATCGTCGCATGTCCGAGCAACGTGACCGAATCGACCCACCGGCGGTGGGAACGGCTAGCGTATGAGCATGCTCGTGCACCCCTTCCGCACCCTGTTCATCCTGCTGCTGGTGGGTCTCGGCGTCGTCGCCTACCGCCTGGCCACCGCCGACGAGGGCGGCGTCTACGACCCGGAGTCCGCTCGATGACCGTGCGGCTGGAACGCGACGCGCTCGGAGTCGCGACCCTCACGTTCAGCGATCCGCCGGTCAACCTGTACTCCCTGGAGCTGCACGACGACCTCGACCGCGCGCTCGCCGACGTCGAGGGCGAGCCGCCGCGCGTGCTCGTCGTGCGCGCCGAGGGCAAGGTCGTCTCCGGCGGTGTCGACGTCGCGCAGTTCCACGCACAGCAGACCCGCGAGGACACCAAGGCGCTCTACGACCGCATGCTCCAGCTCCCGGAGCGGGTGGCGGCTCTCGACGTGCCGACGATCTTCGTCGCCCACGCCCTGACCCTCACCTGGGCGCTGGAGGTGGCGCTCGCGTGCGACGTCGTGATCGCCTCGGACCGGGCGAGGTTCGGTCTGGTGGAGCGCGTCATCGGCCTCACGCCCACGATGAGCGGCACCCAGCGGCTGGCCCAGCGGGCCGGGGTGGCGCGGGCCAAGGAGGTCGTCTTCACCGGCGAGCTCTTCGACGCAGCGACGTTCGAGGGTTGGAACATCGTGAACCGCGTGGTGGCGCCGGAGGATCTCGACGACGCCGTCGCAGCCTTCGCCGCTCAGCTCGCGGAGGGTCCCACGCAGGCGTTCGGTGCGGCCAAGCAGATCCTGCGCGAGCTGGAGTCAGGCGGGCTCGCGCACGCCAACGCCCGCACCACCGACATCGCCTCCGCGTTGTTCGACACCGAGGACCTGCGCCACGGGATGGCCTCGTTCCTGCAGGACGGGCCCGGGAACGCCACGTTCACCGGCCGGTAGGCCGCGGCCGAACAGCAGGTCGTGGCGCCGTCAGGCCGACGGAGCCTGCGCAGCGCGGAGCCGCTGCGTGGCGCGGCGCTCACCCCAGAAGCTGAGCAGCGGGACGGTGGCCAGCAGCATCGTCGCGATGGTGAAGCCCGGGGTCCAGCGGTGACGCCGTGACAGCACCGCGATGATGACCAGCAGCACCATGAACAGCACACCGTGCACCTGGTCGATGACCAGGAACGTGTCGGCGTGGCGGTACCAGAACGAGCCCTCGTCGGTGAACATCTTGCCGAAGAAGCCGGCGAAGACGACGATGAGGTTCAGGCCCACGATCCAGGCCATGACACGGTAGGCGACGGCGGTCTTGCTCACCGGCACAGGCTACCGAGCAGCTCCACGCGGCGTTCCCGTCGGTGCAGTTTCCCACGAGACCGCTCGAATCTTGCGTCAAGCACACGAAGTTTCGTGTGCTCACGGCATGTTTTGAGCGGTCTCGTGGGAAACCTGCATCACGGGTCGTCCGGGACAGGCACGGCCGCGCGGGCCTGGGCCACCTGGTCGGTACACATGCGCCACCACATGAACACCGCGAAGAGCGCGAACGCCCACCACTGCAGTGCATAGGCGAGGTTGGTCAGTCCGACCGTCCAGGACACGTCAGGTTCCGGCTCCTCGGCCAGTGCGAGACCCGCCCCGGTGTCCGACGTCGCAACCGCGAACCCCGAGTACAGGGGCATGTCCAGCTCGTTGAGCAACGACGGGACGCGCACGGTGCCGACGACGCGTCGATCGTCCAGCGCCGCCCCCTCGCCCTCGCTCGGTCGCAGGATCGCCGTGACGTTCTGCGTTCCTGCCGGCACCGGCGGCAGGTCCCCGACCTCGGGGGCGAACCCGCGCACCACGAGCAGCGCCTCGCCGGCACCGTCGACGACGAGGGGCGCGAGCAGCCAGAAACCGTCCTGACCTCCCTGGTGGCGGCCCGAGACCCAGAGCTGGTCCGCGGCGGCGCCGAAGGTCCCCCGCACCTCGACACGTCGATGGTCCAGCTCCGCGGTGAACGGCTCACCGACCGGCCAGACCTCTTGCAGCGGCACCGGTGCCATCGCCGAACGTTCCACACGCTCCTGCGACTGTTCCCGCTCGTACGCCCCGTACTGCCACAGCCCTCCGATGACGCAGCCGGTCACCGCCACCACCAGCAGGACGTGCAGGCCCAGCAGACCGGGCCGCAACCACAGGCGGACGCTCGAGCCGGGCACGTCAGCGCCCGTGCGGCGCGAACGTCACGAACCGAGGAACGGCTGGACGTCGGGGTACAGCGGGAACCGCTCGGCCAGGACGGCGACGCGCTTGCGCAGGGAGTCGACATCGATGTCGCCGGGCTTGAGCGCCTCGGCGATGATCTCGGCCACCTCGGTGAACTCCTCCGACCCGAAGCCCCGCGTGGCCAACGCGGACGTGCCGATGCGCAGACCAGAGGTCACCATGGGGGGACGCGGGTCGTGCGGGACGGCGTTGCGGTTGACGGTGATGCCGACCTCGTGCAGCCGGTCCTCGCCCTGCTGACCGTCGAGCGCGCTGTCGCGCAGGTCGACGAGGACGAGGTGGACGTCCGTGCCACCGCTGAGCACCTGGACGCCCGCGGCCCGCGAGTCGTCGGCGAGGAGCCGTTCGGCGAGGATCTGCGCGCCCTCGATCGTGCGACGCTGCCGGTCGGCGAACTCCGGCTCCAGCGCCATCTTGAACGCGACCGCCTTGGCGGCGATCACGTGCTCCAACGGACCGCCCTGCTGGCCCGGGAAGACCGCCGACTGCAGCTTCTTGACCAGGTCGGCGTCGTTGGACAGGATCGCGCCGCCGCGCGGACCACCGAGCGTCTTGTGCGTCGTGGTGGAGACGACGTGCGCATGGGGGAGGGGGCTGGGGTGCAGGCCGGCCGCCACCAAACCGGCGAAGTGCGCCATGTCCACCCACAGGTAGGCGCCCACCTCATCGGCGATCTCCCGGAACGCCGCGAAGTCCAGCTGACGCGGGTAGGCCGACCAGCCGGCGATGATCACCGTGGGGGAGTGCTCGCGGGCGAGGGCACGGACCTCGTCCATGTCGACGAGCCCGGAGTCGTCGACATGGTACGGAACGATGTTGTAGAGCCGCCCGGAGAAGTTGATCTTCATGCCGTGCGTCAGGTGGCCGCCGTTGGCGAGGTCGAGGCCCATGACGGTGTCACCGGGGCGGGCGATGGCGTGCAGCACGGCGGCGTTGGCCGACGCGCCGGAGTGCGACTGGACGTTGGCGTACTGCGCGTCGAAGAGCTTTTTGAGCCGATCGATCGCGATCGTCTCGACGTCGTCGACGACCTCGCAGCCGCCGTAGTACCGCTTGCCGGGATAGCCCTCGGCGTACTTGTTGGTCAGGACGCTGCCCTGGGCCTCGAGGGAGGCGACGGGAGCGAAGTTCTCCGACGCGATCATCTCCAGGGTCGTCTGCTGGCGGGAGAGCTCGGCGTCCAGGAGCCGTGCGATCTCGGGGTCGAACGCGGCGAGCGACTGGTTGTGATCCATGGCCCCAGCGTAGTGGGCGGACCTGCGGACCCACCCCGGGTGTGGCCACCGGCCGCGCAGACACGGCTCCGCACGGTCTGCCGACGTCACCGAACCGCAACCTTCGCAGTCTTCCCGAGCCCCCCGGGGCCAGGTGTAGCGTCGCGTGAAGTTGAGTCCGGGGACCCCGGACCACAGGACGAAGGAGATGTCAGACAGTGAACATCCATCGGGGGAAGGCGGCGCTCGTTGCTGCCGCAGCAGCCGGACTCACGCTCGCCGGGTGCGGGATCGGCAACAGTGGCGACTCCGGCGACGGGCTCGTCGTCGGCACGACGGACAAGGTGGTCTCGATCGACCCGGCGGGCTCCTACGACAAGGGCTCCTCGCAGGTGCAGACGCAGGTCTACCAGTTCCTGCTCAACTTCCCGGCCGGCTCCAGCGAGCTGACACCGGACGCGGCGCAGGAGTGCGACTTCCAGACGCCCACCGAGTACGTGTGCACGATCAAGGACGGGCTCACCTTCGCCAACGGCAACGAGCTCACCGCCTCCGACGTGGCGTTCTCCTTCCAGCGCATCGTCGACATCGACCATCCCAACGGTCCGGCCTCGCTGCTGGGTGCCATGACCGACGTGGAGGCCACTGACGACACCACGGTCGTCTTCACGCTCGAGGAGCCGAACGACCAGACCTTCCCGCAGGTGCTCGTCACCTCGGCCGGGCCGATCGTCGATGAGGAGACCTATCCCGCCGACGAGGTGCTCGACGACGACGCTGCCGTCGAGGCGCAGGGGTTCTCCGGTCCGTTCACGATCGGCAAGTACACCAAGAACGAGGTCGCCGAGTTCACCAAGAACGACGACTACGACGGCGCGTTCGAACAGGCGCAGTCCGACACCGTGACGATGACCCACTACTCCGACTCCAACAACCTCAAGCTCGACATCGAGAACGGCACGATCGACGTCGCATGGCGTTCGCTCACGCCCACCGACATCGAGAGCCTCGAGGGGACCGACGGTGTGGAGGTCCACCAGGGCGCAGGTGGCGAGCTGCGCTACATCGTCTTCAACCTCAAGACGATGCCCGGCGAGGACGACGATGAGAAGACCGCCATCCGCCAGGCGATGGCGTCCTCGCTGGACCGCGACGAGCTGGCCGAGCAGGTCTACAAGGGCACCTTCACGCCGGCCTACTCGATCGTGCCGCAGGGCCAGGACGGCGCCACGGAGCCGTTCAAGGATCTCTACGGCGAGAAGCCGGACGTGGCGGCCGCCGAGAAGCTGCTCGACGACGCCGGTGTGGACACGCCGGTCTCGCTGAACCTGCAGTACAACACCGACCACTACGGCTCGAACTCCGACCAGGAGTACAACATGGTCAAGCGGCAGCTGGAGGCCACCGAGCTGTTCGAGGTCGACCTGCAGTCGACGGAGTGGAACACCTACTCCGAGGAGCGCGTGGACGACGCCTACCCGCTGTACCAGCTCGGGTGGTTCCCGGACTTCCCGGATGCCGACAACTACCTCACACCGTTCTTCGGGCCGAACAACTTCCTCGAGTCGCACTATGCGGACAAGACCACCAACTCGATGCTGTCCGACGAGCGCACCGAGGCCGACGAGACGGCGCGCGAGGGCAAGCTCGGCGACGTCCAGGAGCGCATCGCCGAGCAGGTGCCGGTGCTGCCGCTGCTCACCGGCGCACAGGTGGCCGTCGCGGGTGAGGACATCGAGGGCGTGGACGACACGCTGGACCCGGCGTTCAAGTTCCGCTTCACGTCACTGTCCAAGGGCTGAGTGACCGCGTCTGGGCCGTGGTTTCGATGCGCAACCACCGAGGACCGAACAGACCTCGCCGGTTGAGTAGCCGCGCCGAGGCAGGAACGACCGATGGCGTGGCGTATCGAAACCAGGTTTCGACCGCACCACTGACCACACGCCCTGAACCGCAGGAGAGTCATGTCCACCGAGGTGCTCGCACCCATCGATCCACCCTCTCCCGAACCGGAGCAGCGCAGACGCCGCAGGGGCCTGAGTCCGCTGGCGCGCTACCTGCTGGTCCGACTCGCGCTCGTGGTACCCATGATCTGGATCCTGGTGACCCTGGTCTTCGTGCTGCTGCGGGTCATCGGCGACCCGATCACCGCCGCGCAGGGTGGCCGGCTGACCTCTGAGCAGATCGCCGAGCGCAAGGCGGCTGCGGGACTGGACCGGCCCCTGCTGACCCAGTACCTGGAGTACCTCGGCGGGCTGGTTCGCGGTGACTTCGGGACGACGCTCACCGACAACCGGTCCATCTCCGACATCCTGGTGGTCAACGGCGCAGCCACGCTGGAGCTGACCTTCTACGCGCTCGTCGTGGCCTTCGCCGTCGGTGTGCCGCTCGGACGGCTCGCCGCCCGGCACCGGGACCGGTGGCCCGACGTCGCGCTACGGCTCTTCGCGATCGGCGTGTACGCGGCACCGGTCTTCTTCGTCGGGCTGCTGCTCAAGCTGGCCTTCACGCCATTCGGCTGGCCGTCCTCGGGTCGGGCGTCGACGACGACGCTGCTGACGCTCCAGGACGTCCAGCCACGGACCAACATCCTGCTGATCGACTCCATCCTGTGGGGCGACCCGTCCTACGTCGTCGAGGTGCTGCAGTACGCCGTCCTGCCGGCCGTCGCCCTGGGGCTGCTCACCGGCGGCGTCTTCCTGCGGCTGGTGAGGATCAACCTGCTGCAGACGCTGCGGATGGACTACGTCACCGCGGCTCGCTCGCGCGGCGTGCCGGAGCGACGGGTGGTCAGCAAGCATGCCTTCCGCAACGCCCTCGTGCCGGTGGTGACGGTGATGGGCATGCAGATGGCGATGCTGCTCGGCGGAGCCGTCCTCACCGAGACGACGTTCGAGTGGCGCGGCATCGGCTACGAGCTGGCGCAGTACCTGACCGCCCGCGACTTCCTCGCGGTCCAGGGCATCGTCACCCTCATCGCGTTGATCGTCTGCATCGCCAGCTTCCTGATCGACGCGATCGTGGCACTCGTCGACCCGCGCGTGAGGTTCTGACATGGCACCAGCTGCCGAGCGTTCCCGGCGCCGCCGCTTCGTGACCACGGTCCTGCGGCCCCAGCTCGTCCGACAGAGCCACGGACTGCAGCGCTTCATGCTGCTGCTCGGCTTCGTGCTCATCGCCACCTTCGTGCTGGTCGCCATCTTCGCCCCGTGGCTCGCGCCGTACGGCTTCAACGCCGACCGCGGTGCCGACGGCGTCGTCTTCGGCACCCAGCAGCGGCCGTCGGCGGCGCACTGGTTCGGCACGACCGTCGGCGGCACCGACGTCCTCTCACGGGTCATCTACGGTGCCCGGACCGCCGTGCAGGTGATCGTGCTCGCGGTGCTGCTCTCCAGCCTCGTGGGTGTGCCCCTGGGGCTGCTCTCCGGATTCGTCGGGGGAGCGCTCGACCGTGTGCTCGTGCTGGTCACCGACGCGCTGTACGCCTTCCCGTCGCTCCTGCTGGCGATCGTCGTCTCGATCGTGCTGTCCGGGGGTTCCAGCGGGGCGGCCGGCGGCATCCTGTCGGCGGCGATCTCCATCACGGTCATCTTCATCCCGCAGTACTTCCGCGTCATCCGCAATGCGACGCTCGCGGTGAAGGTCGAGCCGTACGTCGATGCCGCCCGCGTGGTGGGGGTCCGCTCGCCGCGCATCATGTTCCGCCACATCTTCTCCAACGTGGCCCAGAACCTGCCCGTCATCGGCACCCTGAACGCCTCCGAAGCCATCCTGACCCTGGCCGGACTGGGCTTCCTCGGGTTCGGCATCGAGCCGTCGGCGGCGGCCGAGTGGGGCTACGACCTCAACAAGGCGCTGCCCGATGCCAGCAACGGCATCTGGTGGACCGGCATGTTCCCAGGCATCGCCATCGTCCTCATCGTGCTGGGCGTGACGCTGGTGGGGGAGAGCATCAACGACATCCTGAACCCGCTGCTGCGCACGCGTGGTGGGGAGACGACGTCGGCCGACGAGGCGGAGCTCGAGCAGATCGTCGAGGTGCTGGTCGAGGAGGGACAGACGCAGCCGGCGGCCACACCCGCCGAGGCTGCCGCGGCCGCCGCGGCCGAGGAGTCCCGGCGCGTCGCCTCGCTCTCGCTCACGGACCTGTCGGTGTCCTTCCGCACCGACGCCGGGAGCGTGCCGGCGGTCCGCGGCATCAGCTTCGACGTCGCACCCGGTGAGGTGCTGGCCATCGTCGGTGAGTCCGGGTCCGGCAAGTCGGTCAGCTCACGAGCCATCCTGGGCCTGCTCCCGTCGACCGCCACCGTCGACGGCTCGGTGCGGCTGCGCTCGGCGGACGTCGCCGACGGTGAGGCACGTGAGCTCATCGGGATGTTGGGCCGCGACCTACGTCCCATCCGCGGCGACGAGGTCTCGATGGTCTTCCAGGAGCCGTCCACCGCGCTCAACCCGGTGTACACGGTGGGCTGGCAGATCGCCGAGGGCCTGCGCGCACATGGCGACGTCAGCCGCTCCGACGCGCGAGCCCGGGCGATCGAGCTGCTCGAGCTCGTCGGCCTGCCCGACCCCGAGCAACGGGTCGACTACTACCCGCACCAGCTCTCCGGTGGACAGAAGCAACGCATCGTGATCGCCATGGCCATCGCCTGCGACCCCGACGTCATCATCGCCGACGAGCCGACGACGGCGCTCGACGTCACCGTCCAGGCGTCGATCCTCGAGCTGCTCCTGTCCCTGCGTGAACGGCTCGGCACCGCGATCGTGCTCATCACGCACAACATGGGCGTCGTGGCCGACGTCGCCGACCGGGTCGCGGTCATGTACCGCGGCGAGATCGTCGAACAGGCACCCGCCGCCGAGCTGTTCGAGCATCCGGTGCACCGCTACACCCAGGCCCTCCTCGAGGCCGTCCCACACCTGGGGCGCGCCGGTGGGCCGGGCGAGGTCGAGAACGACGAGGTCGTGCTCGACGTCCGGGACCTGCTGGTGGAGTTTCCCGGCAGGATCGGTCAGCCGGCGTTCCGGGCCGTCGACGACGTGAGCCTGACGGTGCGGCGCGGGGAGGTCCTGGCGCTCGTCGGCGAGTCCGGTTCCGGCAAGTCGACGATCGGCCGCACGACCGTCGGCCTGCAGAAGCCGACGAGCGGGACCGTGACCGTCTCCGGCACCGAGATCGGCAGCCTGGGCGATCGTGAGCTGCGTCCGTTGCGCTCGCGGTTCGGGTTCGTGTTCCAGGACCCGGCGGCCTCGCTGAACCCACGGATGAGCATCGGCGACTGCATCGGTGAGCCGTTGCACGTGCAGACCGACCTGACCGCACAGCAGGTCCGCCACCGGGTGGAGGACCTGCTGGAGAGCGTCGAGCTGCCGCGTGACTTCTCGCAGCGGTTCGGCCACGAGCTCTCCGGCGGTCAGCGTCAGCGGGTCAGCCTGGCCCGGGCCCTGGCTCTGGACCCGGACCTGCTGATCGCCGACGAGCCGACGTCGGCACTCGACGTGTCGGTCCAGGCTCGCGTCCTGGAGCTGTTCACCGAGCTGCAGCAGCGGCTGAGGTTCGCGTGCCTGTTCATCAGCCACGACCTCGCGGTGGTCGACTCCCTCGCCAACCGGGTGGCGGTCATGCAGGCCGGCCGCCTGGTGGAGGTGGGTCCGCGCGAGCAGGTGCTGGGCGCACCGCAGGAGGGCTACACGCAGCGCCTCATCGCGGCCGTCCCGGTACCCGACCCCGAGGAGCAGCGCCGCCGCCGAGCCGAGCGGGCCGCCCTCGGCTGACCTGCCCTGCAGGTTTCCCACGAGACCGCTCGAAACCTGCGCTGATGACACGAAACTTCGTGTGCTTTGCGCAGGAAAGGAGCGGTCTCGTGGGAAACTGCATCACCCGTGAGGTTGGGCGAGGTCCTGGAGGGTGGCGCGTGCACCGTGGGTGTGCAGGCTGGCGAGCGCATCGGTGTACGCCGTGACGAACCGCTCGTCGTCGACGAGGTCGCCGAAGACGCGGCGGTGGGCGATGAAGGCCGTCGGCTCCTCGCGCTGACGCTGCGCGATCGGGGTCAACGTCTGGGCGAGCCGGTCCACGACGTCGATCGGCTCACCGGCCTCGTCGACACCTTCGGCGTAGCGTGCCCAGGCGGCGATGATCGTGGCCGAGCACTCGATCGGCCCACCGGTGCGCAGGTTCTCGCGCACCACGGGAAGCAGCCAGGTGGGGATGCGGTCCGACGACTCGGCGGCGAGCCGGGCGATCGTGTCGCCGATGCGCGGGTTCGCGAACCTCTCGATGAGCGTCCGGCAGTACCCATCCAGGTCGACACCCGGAACCTCGGGCAAGGTCGGGACCGCCTCGTGCTCCATGTACGCCAGCAGGAAGTCCTCGAACAGCGGGTCCTGGGCCGCCTCGTGCACCAGCCGGTACCCGCACAGGTGCCCCAGGTAGGCGATGCCCTGGTGGCTCGCGTTGAGCAGCCGGAGCTTCATCAGCTCATACGGGGTGACGTCGTCCACGAGCTGCACGCCCACCCGTTCGAGCTCGGGACGCCCGGCGCCGAAGTCGTCCTCCAGCACCCAGGCCGTGTACGGCTCGGCCACGACGGGCCAGCCGTCCTCCACGCCGAACTGCTCGCTGACCTCGGCAGACAGCGACGCCGGGGTGACAGGCGTGATCCGGTCGACCATCGAGCTGGGGAAGTGCGTGTGCTCCTGCATCCAGGCAGCCAGACCTCCCTCAGACCTGCCCCCGGGGAACCGGGCGTCGAGTGCCTGGGCGAACCCGACGAACGCGCTGCGCGCCACCTCACCGTTGGCCTGGACGTTGTCGCAGGACATGATCGTCGGTGAGAGCAGGCCGCGTTCCCGGCGCCGCTGCAGTCCCGCTGCGACGAGGCCGAAGACCGTCCGCGGGCGCTCGGGCCGGGCGAGGTCGGCCTGCACGGCCGGGTCGTCGAGCCCGAACTCTCCAGTCTCCTGGTCGATGCCGTACCCGCCCTCGGTGACGGTGAGCGAGACGATGCGTGTCGTGGGGGAGGCGATGACCTCGATCGCAGTCTCGACGTCGTCGGGCGCGTAGAGATAGCGCAGGATCGAGCCGATCACCCGAGCGTCACGGGTCCCGTCTGGCTGCTCGACGACCAGCGTGTAGAGGCCGTCCTGGGCGTCGAGGACGTCGCGCATGCGGGTGTCGCCGGGCATCAGGCCGATGCCGGTCAGACCCCAGGTGCGGTCACCGCCGTCGCGCAACAACGCATCGAGGTACATCGCCTGGTGAGCCCGGTGGAACCCTCCGACTCCGATGTGGACGATGCCCGACGTCACGTCGTCGCGGGCGTATCCGGGGCCGGGGATCGGCAGGTCGTCCATGGTCGTCTTGCTCACCCTCATGGGCTGGTCCCTCCTTGCACTGGGCGGCGGTGATCCGGCGGCTGGTCACCTGCTGGCCGGGCACCGGAGAACCCGCATCGCTGGGTGTTGCGCAGGTCACATGCGTGATGGTACCTTCCTGAGCACATGATCCACTATTGAGCATTTGCTCACAGCCGCCGGGGTTCCGTACCCGGAGCGCGGCAGGACGCAGGAAGGGGCCGGAGCCATGAAGGTGAACCCCACGGGGCCCGCCACCGGCCGCACGACGTCCGGCACCACGGCGTCGGCCGACGATCTCCGCCTCGCCCTGCGCGCCGCGACCCTGTACCACGTCGAAGGCCTGACCCAGGCCGAGATCGCCCGCCGTCTGGGCGTCTCACGACCCACCGCCGGCCGCCTCGTGGCCCGCGCACGCCAGCAGGGGCTGGTGCGCATCGAGGTCGAGGTCCCGCCACACCTGGCCGAACAGGTCCACGCCGACGAGGAGCGTGCCCTGGAGGAGCGCTTCGACCTCACGGAGGTGATCGTCGTCGGGGACCCGGTCACCGGCCCACCGGAGAGGTCCACCAGCTTCAGCGGGCTCGGTCGCGCCGCCGCGGCGCTCGTCGCACGACGCATCGGTGCCGAGGACACCCTCGGCTTCACGTGGGGCCCGGAGACGGTCGCCGTCGCGCAGGCCCTCACCCCGGGGGAGTCCACCTGCTCCCGGGTCGTGCAGCTCGACGGCTCTGTCACGACCGCCGACTACCAGACCGGCACCGAGTACGTGCTCGGGCGCTGCGCCGAACAGCTCAAGGCCACCACGATGCGCCTGCCGGCACCGCTGTTCGCCGACCCCTCCACCGTCGCCTCGCTGCAGACCGACTCCGTCATCTCCCGGACCCTGCAGGCCGGAGCGGAGGCCGACGTCATGATGTTCGGCGTCGGCGCCGTCTCCCGCGCCACGACTCTCTTCGAGGGCGCGTTCGTCGACACCGCCATGCTCGATGAGCTCACCGCCGCCGGCGCCGTCGGCGAGATCGCCGGCCGCTACTTCCGTCAGGACGGCAGCGTCGTCGACGGCGAGCTCGCCGAACGCGCCGTCTCGGTCTCGCTCGAGGCCGTCCGAGACTGCCCCGCCGCCGTGCTCGTCGCGGGCGGCGAGTCCAAGCATCACGCCATCCTCGGCGCCCTGCGCGGCGGGTTCTCCTCGCTGCTCGTGTGCGACGTCGACACCGCCCGATGGCTGCTCGATCACTGACCCACCGACAAGGGAGACCGACCGATGACCCGACGACGAAGCGCGACACGACTCGCCGCAGCCGGGACGGTCACGGCCCTGGTGCTGGCCGCGTGCGCCGGCCCTGCGTCGCTCGGCTCCAGCGACGACACCGTCACCGTGGCCATGGTCTCGAACTCCCAGATGCAGGACGCCCGCCGCCTCGCCCCGATGTTCGAGGCCGAGAACCCCGGCATCGACCTGAAGTTCGTGACACTGTCGGAGAACGAGGCGCGCGCCAAGATCACCGCCTCCACCGCCATGGGCGGCGGCGAGTTCGACGTCGTCATGATCAGCAACTTCGAGACCCCGCAGTGGGCCGAGTACGGCTGGCTGCGCAACCTCTCGGAGTACGCCGACCAGACACCGGACTACGACCCGGACGACTTCATCTCCTCCCTGCGCGAGTCGCTGTCCTACCAGGGCGACCTGTACTCGGTGCCGTTCTACGGCGAGTCGTCCTTCCTCATGTACCGCAAGGACCGGTTCGCCGAGGCCGGGATCGAGCTGTCCGAGCAGCCCACGTGGGATGAGGTGGCGGCGGCCGCCAAGGAGCTCGACGGGCCCGGTGAGCCCGGGATCTGCCTGCGCGGCAAGCCCGGTTGGGGCGAGCTGCTCGCTCCACTCAACACCGTCGTCAACACCTTCGGCGCACGCTGGTTCGACGAGGACTGGAACCCACAGCTGACCAGCGCGGAGTTCACGCAGGCCGTGCAGTTCTACGTCGACCTCGTGCGTGAGCACGGCCAGCCGGGCGCGGCCGGCAGCGGCTTCACCGAGTGCGCCACGCAGCTCGCCCAGGGTCGCGCATCCATGTGGTACGACGCCACGTCGGCCGTCTCGACGATCGAGGACCCCGAGGCGAGCGAGGTCGTGGGGGACATCGGCTACGCCCGCGCACCCATCAAGGTCAAGGAGAACTCCGGCTGGCTGTACACGTGGTCGCTGGGCATCCCCGCCAGCAGCGACAAGGCCGACGAGGCCTGGGAGTTCATCTCGTGGATGACCAGCAAGGACTACCTGAGGACCGTGGGCGAGGAGCTCGGCTGGGAGCGCGTGCCACCGGGAAGCCGGAGCTCGACCTATGAGATCCCCGAGTACGCCGAGGCCGCCGAGGCCTACGGCCAGATCACCCTCGACTCCATCGACGAGACGACACCGTCCGAGCCGACCGTGGACCCGGTCCCGTACACCGGGGTGCAGTTCCTCGCCATCCCCGAGTTCCAGGACCTGGGCACCCGGGTCAGCCAGCAGATCAGCGCGGCCATCGCCGGCCGGCAGAGCGTCGAGGAGGCTCTCGAGCAGTCGCAGCGCTACGCCGAGATCGTCGGCCAGAGCTACCAGGAGGATCAGTGAGCGAGCATTCCCCCAAGCACTCCGCTTCGCTCCGTGCGGGGTGGTGCCCCCAGCGAGTGAACCAACCGGACGCCATCGCGCCACCGCCGGATCCTGTGCGCTTCATCACGGTGGTGCGGCCATGAGCACGACCACCAGCTCACCGCACGCGCACCTGAGCGTCGCCGACCGTGTGGCGAACGCACAGAAGCGTCGTGACCAGGCCATCTCCAGGGCGGAGGGCTGGCGGCGACGCGGCCCCCTGCTGCCCGCACTGATCTTCATGATCGTGGTGACGCAGATCCCCTTCGTCTTCACGATCTACTACTCGACGCAGTCCTGGAACCTGGTGCGTCCCGGGTCCCGGCAGTTCGTTGGCCTTCAGAACTACGCCAGCGTCTTCGCCGACAGCCAGTTCCGCGGCGTCGCACTCAACACGATCCTCATCATCGTCGGCACGGTCCTGATCTCCGTCGTGCTCGGGCTGCTGCTGGCGCTCCTGCTCGACCGTGCCTTCCTCGGCCGCGGCATCGTGCGGACCCTGCTCATCACGCCGTTTCTCGTCACACCGGTCGCCGGGGCACTGCTGTGGAAGACGACGATGTTCGACCCCGTCTTCGGCATCGTGAACTTCGTGCTCGCGCCGTTCGGGGCCGGTGAGACCGACTGGGTGAGCAGCTATCCGATCGCCGCCGTCATGATCGCCCTGATCTGGCAGTGGACGCCGTTCATGATGCTGCTGATCCTCGCCGGGCTGCAGTCGATGCCACGCGACATCCTCGAGGCCGGCCGCGTCGACGGCGCGAGTGCCTTCGCCCAGTTCCGGGAGCTGACGCTGCCGCACCTGCGACGCTTCATCGAGCTCGGTGCGGTGCTGGGCGCGATCTACCTCGTCAACACCTTCGACGCGATCTACATGATCACGCAGGGCGGCCCCGGGACCGCGAGCGCCAACCTGCCCTTCTACATCTACCAGCGGGCGTTCCTGGGCTTCGACATCGGTCAGGCCGCTGCGATGGGCGTCGTGGTGGTCGTCGGCACGATCATCGTGGCCACGGTGGCCTTGCGCATGATCTTCACATCCTTCAGCGGCAAGGAGGAGGCGGCCTGATGAGCACCCCCACGCGCCACGACATGGCCCCTGACGTCACCCCGTCCACCCGGTCCGCCGAGGACGGCGGTCAGCCACCCGCGCCTGGTCGCACCGTGCGTCGCCGCAGGCGTCGCGGCGCCGAACCCCTGTGGGGGGTCCTGGCGTGGATCGCCGGCATCGGGTTCTTCTTCCCGGTCCTGTGGATGGTCCTGACGTCCTTCAAGCAGGAGTCCGACGCCTACACCGACCCTCCGACGTTCTTCTTCACCCCGACCCTCGACCAGTACCGGGCGGTCTTCGAGACCGGTCTC
The DNA here is from genome assembly GCF_041951745.1 of Aeromicrobium sp. CTD01-1L150. Lineage (GTDB taxonomy): Bacteria > Actinomycetota > Actinomycetes > Propionibacteriales > Nocardioidaceae > Aeromicrobium. Next base: position 32,161 of record NZ_CP169555.1, on the reverse strand, counting down.
GGCACGGCCCTGATGAACTCCGCCTTCGCGACCGTCGTCTCCACCGTGCTGGTGCTGGCGCTCGGCGTCCCTGCGGCGTTCGCCCTCTCGCTACGAGCGGTCCGGCGCACGCAGGACGCACTGTTCTTCTTCATCAGCACCAAGATGCTCCCGGTGGTCGCGGCGATCGTGCCGATCTACGTCATCGTGGCCAACATCGGCCTGCTCGACAACGTCTGGTCGCTGGTCGTCCTCTACACCGCCATGAACCTCCCGATCGCCGTGTGGATGATGCGCTCGTTCTTCCTCGAGGTCCCGGCCGAGCTGCTGGAGGCGGCGAGCATGGACGGCGCGAGCCTGTGGACGTCGGTGCGCGAGGTGATCTTGCCGATCGTCTCTCCCGGCATCGCGGCCACGGCCCTGATCTGTGTCATCTTCTCCTGGAACGAGTTCTTCTTCGCCGTCAACCTCACCGCCGTGCAGGCCCAGACCATGCCGGTCTTCCTCGTCGGCTTCATCACCGGCGAGGGCCTGTACTGGGCCCGCCTGTCCGCCGCCGCCACGATGGCCGCCCTGCCGGTCGTCATCGCCGGCTGGGTCGCGCAGAACAAGCTCGTGCGCGGCCTGTCGTTCGGTGCCATCAAATGAGCCATCACCCCACCTGCATCCCCGTCGTCATCCACACCGAGAACTGAGGACCCCATGGCCGCCATCAGCTACCGCAACGCCTCGTGCATCTACGCCGGCTCGGACTCGCTGGCCGTCGACGCCCTGAACCTGGACATCGAGGACGGAGAGTTCGTCGTGCTGGTCGGGCCATCCGGCTCGGGCAAGAGCACGGCCCTGCGCATGCTCGCCGGGCTGGAGGAGATCGACGAGGGCAGCATCACCATCGGTGACGAGGACATGGTCGGGGTGCCGTCGCGCGACCGTGACATCGCCATGGTGTTCCAGAACTACGCCCTGTACCCCAACAAGACGGTCGCGGAGAACATGGGCTTCGCGCTGAAGATGCGTGGCGTGGCGGCGGACGAGCGCCGCCGCAGGGTGGAGCGGGCCGCCGAGCTGCTCGACCTGACCGACTTCCTGGACCGCAAGCCCGCCAAGCTGTCCGGCGGTCAGCGACAGAGGGTGGCGATGGGTCGGGCCATCGTGCGTGAGCCGCGTGTCTTCTGCATGGATGAGCCGCTGTCCAACCTCGACGCCAAGCTGCGCGTGCAGACCCGCACCCAGATCGCCGCCCTGCAACGCCGGCTCGGCACCACCACCGTCTACGTCACCCATGACCAGGTGGAGGCGATGACGATGGGGGATCGGGTCGCGGTGCTGCGCGACGGCACCCTGCAGCAGTTCGCGACGCCGGCCGAGCTGTACGACCGTCCGGCCAACGTGTTCGTCGCGGGGTTCATCGGCTCACCGGCCATGAACCTGTTCGAGGCAACCGTCGGCCCGGCCGGGCTGAGCCTCGGCAGCGCCACCCTCGAGATCGGCGGTGAGCAGCGTGCCGCCCTGCAGGGGCTCGAGCGGGTCACGGTCGGACTGCGTCCTGAGCAGCTGCAGCTGTCCGACGACGGTCCGGTCGCCGCCGAGGTCGAGCTCGTGGAAGAACTGGGCAGCGAGTCCTACGTCCACGCCCGCACCGAGGCGGGCACGACCCTGGTGGCACGGTCGCTGGACCGTACGCCGGCCCGGCTCGCCGACCCCGTCCGGCTGCGGCACGCCGGTGGGGCGGTCCACCTGTTCCACCCGGAGTCGGGCCTGCGCATCGGGGACTGAAGGGCACACTGGTGCCATGGACGTCCGTGCCGCGCTCGGTGAGCTGATCTTCGCCCGGGTCGCGGGCGAGGAGGGCTCGGGGCGCCGTGACCGCATCCACGGCACCCCTGGTCCGCGCCGTTTCTCCTCGGACTCGGCCATCTGGCGGGTCCACGGGGACGCCTCGATGTTCGTCGGCGGCATCCGGGCCCTCCTGCTTCAGTCGTTGCACCCACTCGCGATGGCGGCCGTCGACCAGCACTCGGGCTTTCGGGGCGATCCCTGGGGCCGGTTGAACCGCACGAGTGCCTTCCTGGCCGAGACGACGTTCGCGACGACGGCGGACGCCGACCGGGCGATCGACGTGGTGCGTTCCGTCCACGCGCACATCGACGGCGTCGCGCCGGACGGCCGGGCCTACCGTGCCGACGACCCGGACCTGCTGCGCTGGGTCCACGTCGCCGAGGTCGACAGCTTCCTGCGGGCGCACGACCGGTACGGACGCAGCCCTCTGCCACCGCAGGGACGCGACGACTATGTCGCGCAGACTGCCGTCATCGGCCGCGCCCTCGGGGCCTGCGACGTGCCCACGTGCGTCGCCGAGCTCGACGAGGCGATCGAGGCCTTCCGCCCGGAGCTGGCCTCCACGGCGGCAGCGCGGCGCACCACCCGTTACCTGCTGGTGCACCCTCCCGTTCCGTGGACGCTGCGCGGACCGTACTCCACGCTGGCGGCTGCGGCCGTCGGCCTGCTTCCTCGGTGGAGTCGCTGGCCCCTTCGCGTGCCGTGGCTGCCGGTCACCGAGGCGACGCTGGTCCGTGGCGCCGCCACCGCCACCACCCGGACGATCCGCTGGGCGATGGCGCCGTCGTCCGTCGGGTCACCCCCGAGATGAGAGTTGTGCACATCTCGGGCAGGATCGGAGGTGACGACTTAAGTGCAGGGGAGTGATGGTCGTGAACAAGTTGTTGCTGGTCGCCGCAGGAGTGGCCGGATACGTGCTGGGCGCTCGCGCAGGGCGTGAGCGGTACGAGCAGATCCGTGACCAGTCCACCAGGGTCTGGAACTCGCCCACCGTCCAACACGGCGTCGACGAGGCCGCCAAACATGCCGCGAGCGCCGCTGGGGGCAAGGTCACCGAGGCCGCCACGACGGCCGGTTCCGCCGTGACCGAGAAGGTCAGCGAGACGCTGTCCAAGGACGACGGGCCCGAAGACCCGCTGGCCGACCTGGCTGATGCCGATCGCCCACCGAAGGCCGTCGCCGATCCCGCCGCACCCCGCTCCGGAGCGGCCGAGGAGCCACTGCCCCGGAGCACGCCGACGTCGGCATCGCCCCCGCCGCCCACGGCACGCGACCTCGACCCGAACAAGAATCTGTGAGCGCCGCTGAGGAGCGGCCCACCGAAGAGCTGATCGCCCAGGCCACGGCGAACCTCGCCGAGGATGTCGACGCCTTGAGCGAGAAGCTCGACGTCAAGGCACACGCCAGGGACGCGGTGGCCGACGTCAGGGCCAGGGCCACCGACGAGCGGGCCCGCCGCATCGCCGGACTCCTCGCGGTGGGGGCCGTCGCCACCGTCGGCGCCCTGCTGTGGCGCCGTCGCTCCTGATCAGCCCGCACCAGCATCGCCAGGAGTCCCAGCGGCTCGAGGCGGGTCGACCGTGCCTGTCGACGGCCCGCCGATACCCTCAAGAGGTGAGTCTCGCGGTCATCGGTCCGGCACCCCTGCCGTGAGTCCTGTCAGCACGTCCCTGCAGCGACTGCGCCTCGTCGGCCGGCGGGTGGCGCGGTGGCGTCCGGACTGGGGCTGGGTCGTCGCGGTCCTCCGCTCGTTCGTGGTGTCCTTCCTCGCCCTGACGCTGGTGCTGTGGCTGCTGCCCGGGACCCAGGTCACGCGGGGCACCATCTCGGTGGCGTCGCTGGCTGTCGGCGTGCTGGCCGTCGGGGCGCTGCTGCGACCGCTTCTGACCTTCCTGACCGTCGTCACCGGGACCATCGGCCTGCTGGTGGCCGGACTGCTCGCCCAGGCGTTGGTGCTGTGGGTCGCCCTGGAGGTGGTGCCCACGGTGGAACCGTTCTCCGTGGGCGAGATCATCCTCGCCTCGTGGGGGGCCGCGGCCGGGGCGGCGGCGATCAACTGGCTCTTCGACGCCAGCAGCGACGAGGCGTTCTTCGGCCACGTGCTCGGACGCGCGGTCCGGGTCAACCACCGCCACGGCCGGGCCGGCACCGGACTGGTCATCGTCCAGCTCGACGGTGTGAGTGAACCGCTGCTGCGCCAAGGGATCACCAGCGGCGCGATGCCGACGATCTCCACGTGGCTGCGTTCGGGGCGCCACCGGCTGCGGAGCTGGCACACCGGCCTGCCGGCCACCACGCCGGCCGGACAGTCGGTGCTGCTGCACGGCGACGTCACCTCCGTGCCATCGTTCCGCTGGTACGACAAGCAGGCAGGGCGGCTCGTGGTCAGCAGCCAGCCCGCCGACCTCGCCGCCGTCGAACGCTCGATGTCCACGGGTCGCGGGTTGCTGGCCGACGGCGGGGTCAGCGTCTCCAACCTGTTCTCCGGCGACGCCCCCACCCGTCTGCTGACGATGAGCGACGCTCGACTCGCCTCGGCCGACCGCGGCGCAGCCTCGTTCGCCGTCGCCCGGACCGGCCTGGCTCGTTCCTACGTGCTGTTCATCGGCCAGATGATCACCGAGTTGCACCAAGGACGACGGCAACGGCGTCGTGACGTCCTGCCGCGCGTGCGTCGCGGCGGGTCCTTCGTGCTGCTGCGGGGCCTGGCGACCGTGGTGCTGCGTGACCTGAACGTCGCCATGGTCGCCGAGCAGATGTCCCGCGGCGCCGACGTGATCTTCGTGGACTTCGTCGACTACGACGAGGTCGCCCATCACGCCGGCCCCACCCGCCCGGAGTCCGTCCGCACGCTGGAGGGCCTGGACCGGGTGCTGCAGTTCTTCGAGGAGCTGAGCGCGGAGATCGACCGTGACTACGAGATCGTCGTGGTCTCCGACCACGGGCAGTCGCAGGGCATGACCTTCCGCCAGCTCACCGGGCAGACGCTCCACGACGTCGTGGCCGAGCTCGCCCGCCAGCCCGCCCGTGAGCACCACGACGACGACCCGGTCGAGACGTGGGCGCCGGCCAACGTGCTGCTGAACAGCGCGAGCCGCTCCGACCGAGCCATGGCAGCAGCAGCCCGCGGTGCGCTGGCGCGCCGACCCGGAAGCGGCTCCGAGGCTGCAGGTGAGGTGGAGCCGACGCATCCCGAGCCGGGTGAGTCCATCGTGGTGGCCGCCGCGGGCAGCCTCGCCCACGTCTACCTGACCGATCTTCCGGGACGCGCGACACTCGAGCAGGTCGAGGCACGACACCCTCAGCTCGTCTCCGGACTGGCCCAGAACCCGCACGTGGGTGCGGTGCTGACCCGACGCGACGACGGAGCGCTGCTGGCGATCGGTGCCGACGGCTGGCGGGAGGTCGAGGCCGGTCGCTGCGTGCGGGGGGAGGGAGCCGATCCACTCGCGGTGTACGGGCCGATGGCATCGGACGACGTCGCCGGGCTCGACCAGCGTGACCATGTCGGCGACCTCGTGGTCCTCGGTGCCTACGACCCCTCGATCGACGAGGTCGTCGCCTTCGAGGAGCTCGTGGGCTCGCACGGTGGCATCGGCGGGGCGCAGACCGAGGCGCTGCTCGTCCACCCCGGGGGGTGGGAGGTCCCGGACGCCGAGCCCCTCACCGGGCTGGACGTCCACGCGACCCTGCTGCACCGGCTCGAGCAGCTGGGCCTGCGACGCGACCAGGACGTGGACGGTACCGGTGAGTGAGTCCGACGGGTCCCGGCTCGCGACCACCTGGTGGGGGCACTCGAGCGTCAGCGTCGAGATCGACCGTTCCCACGTGCTCACCGACCCCCTGCTCGTCGACCGGTTGTTCCACCTGAGCCGCCAGGCTCCGACGCCCGCACCCCGCGCCGCCGAGGCGTCGGTGGTACTCATCTCGCACCTGCATGCCGACCACCTACACCTGCCGTCGCTGCGCCGGGTCCGTGCGGACGCGCCGATCCTGGTGCCCCGCGGCGCGAGCGGAGTGCTGCGCTCACTGCGCGGACGAGAGGTCCTCGAGGTGGAGCCCGGCGACTCGCTGGAGGTGGCCGGGCTCGCCGTGCACGTGCTGGGCGCCCGGCACAGCGGCCGACGTCACCCGTTCTCGCGGGCGCGCGGTCCGGCCTTGGGGTTCCGCGTCGCAGGGACGTCGCACAGCATGTGGTTCCCGGGGGACACCGGACCGCACGATGCCTTCTCCGCCGTCGAGCCGGTCGACCTGGCCCTGGTGCCGATCGGGGGCTGGGGCCCGTCGCTGGGCCGAGAGCACCTGAACCCAGACCAGGCGGCAGCCGCCGTGCGCGCCGTCGGAGCTCGGTGGGCGGTACCGGTGCACCACGGAACCTTCTGGCCACTCGCCCTGCGCCACCTCGATCCCGCTCGCCACCATCGGTTGTTCGTCTCTCCCGGTCCCCGGTTCCTCTCGGCAATGGCCGCGGCGAGTCCGGAGACCACCGCCCTGCTCCCCGCGCACGGCGAGCGCGTCGTCCTCGAGGAGCAGCCATGAACGAAGGGCTCGGGCTGCTCGGGTTGCTGGCGCTCTACGGGTTCGTGGCCTTCGGGTCGACGATCCCCGTGGTGCCGACCGGGCCCGCGGTGAGTGCCGCCGCTGTCCTGGCTGCCGGCGAGCACACGTGGGAGATCGCCGTGGTGGTCGCGGTCGGTGCCGCGGGTGCCTACACCGGCGACATCACCACCTACGGTGCCCTGCGCATCGCCGGGGAGTCGCTGGCGCAGCGCGTCGGCTGGCTGCAGAGGACCGACCCTCGCGGAGCACTCCAGCGGATCCGGGCCCGCATCGAGGCGCACGAGCTCCGCGCGCTGCTCGTCTCCAGGCTCCTGCCGGGCGGACGGGTCCCGGTGCTGCTCGCGGCGTCGCTCGGCGGTTACCCCTGGCAACGGTTCGTCGTGGCGGCCATCGCCTCGACCCTGCTGTGGTCCTGCGCGTACACGACGATCGGCCTGCTGGGTGACTCCCTGTTCGAGGACCCCCAGCTGGCCGTCATCGCCGCGGTGGTGGGTGCTGTCCTGCTGACGGTGGTGGTGCAGGCGACGCAACGCTGGTGGATCGCCCGCCAAGCAGCCTGACGCGGTGGGATGGGCGAGCCTGGACACTGCCCCACGACACGAGAACGCACCGACCACGGGACTGTGCCAAAGGCCATCGCCACTGGCCAAGGCAACCTCACTGGCTCGCTGGTGGTGAAATCTACTTTTGTACGCGATCGTGCACTATAGTGAAATGATGGATGTGCGGGAACCGTTCGCCGTGGTGACACCGACACTCGACGGGCCAGTCCTTCGAGTGCTCGCCGCCGCAGCAGCACCCCTCACCACCCACCAGGTCATCAACCTGTGCGCCACCGGAAGTCCCGCAGGTATCCGAAAGGTCCTCAGGCGGCTCGCCGACCAAGGCATCGCCGTCGAGGCGCGGGTAGGCAAGACCTACACCTATGAAGCAAACCGCGACCACCTGGCCTGGCCAGCCGTCGAGCACCTCTCCACCCTGATGCAACGCCTCGACCAGCACATCCGGACAGCCGTCGAGCAGTGGGCCATCCAGCCACTCTCAGTCGAGCTCTTCGGCTCAGCCGCACGCGGCGAAGCCGCACAGGACAGCGACATCGACATCCTCGTCGTCGCCCCCAGCCTCGCCACGGACGAGCTCGACACGTGGGAGACCCAGACCAGTGACCTCCACGACGCCGTCGCTCAATGGACCGGCAACAGCGTCGAGGTCCTCACTCTCACCCCAGACGAGCTCGTCGACATGGTCGCCGAGAACGCACCCGCGGTCACCGAACGCCGGCGCCCGATCGCAGGGGTGCCCACCACCGACCTACTCCCGCGCTCCTTTGCCCACACCCTCTCCACCAAGACGTTCACCCCGTCGGTGGCCAAGGCCCTCAACGCACAATTGACGCCCAGCACCGCCCGACTCATCGCAGAACTGGCACCGACGTTCACCGATGAACTGCCCCAGCCGCTGAAGGCCTCACTGAACGAGATGGCGCCGAAACTTCAACTTTCCCGCAACGCCCGCGCCGCGTTGCATGGGACCACCGGGCCATGAAGACCATCGAAGTCAGCCGTGCACAGTGCGAGACCCGACTCGCCGACGCCGAGGCCCAACTGGAGCAGGCCCGCAACACCATCGCCCTCCAAGCGCCCGGGCCAGCAACGTCCCGAGCAGCCGTCTCCTCCTATGTGCTCGCCGGCATCGCCGCCGCCGACGTGATCTGCGGCATCCGCCTGGGCAAGCGCTACAACGGGACCGACCACTCACAAGCAGCACGGCTCATCGCCGAGGTACCCGGCGCCCAGGAGCATCGCAAGAAGCTCACCACACTGCTGAACCTGAAGACGAAGGCCCAGTACGCCGGCGGCGCGGTGAGTGACTCCACAGTCCTCAGTGCCGAGCGAGCAGCGACAGCACTGGTTGGTGCTGCGAGAGACGCCGCGAGCCGCTGACGGCAACCGGTGGGTCGACGCTCTGAAGACGGCCGGCGGACTCACTCCGGCACGTTCGAGACCTCGTCACCGATCGTGGTGTCGTCGCCGTGCCCGGTGTGCACGACAGTCTCCGGCGGCAAGGTGAGCAGGCGGGTGCGGATGGACTGCACGATCGTCTCGAAGCTGGAGTAGCTTCGACCTGTCGCCCCCGGCCCACCGTTGAAGAGCGTGTCCCCGGAGAACAGCACGCCGAGGTCCTCGGAGTACAGACAGGTGCTGCCCGGCGAGTGGCCGGGCGTATGGATGGCCCGCAGCGTGCTGCCGGCCACCGTGAACGTCTGGCCGTCCAGCAGGTCCTCGTCCGGGGCGGTGTCGTTCTCCGCATCCCAGAGCATCCGGTCCTCGGGCGGGAACCACGTCGGTGCGCCGGTGGCCTCGGCCACCGCGACGGCGGCGTTCACGTGGTCGTTGTGGCCGTGCGTCAGCACCACCGCCAGGACGGTGCGGCCGGCGATCCCCTCCAGGATGGCGGCGGCGTCGTGCGGGGCGTCGATCACGATCACCTCCGCCCCCTCCTGACCAACCGGGTCGCCCACCAACCAGACGTTGTTGTCGACGTCCCAGCTGCCGCCGTCGAGCTCGAACTGACCGGACGTCACGACCTTGCTGACCTGTGCCCCTGCTCCGGCCGACATCACAGCTCCACCACCGATCGCAGGACGTCGCCGTGGTGCATCTTGGTGAACGCCGCCTCGATGTCGTCGATGCCGATGCGCTCGGTGACGAAGGCATCGAGGTCGAGCTTGCCCCGCTGGTACAGGTCGACCAGCATCGGGAAGTCGCGACTGGGCAGGCAGTCGCCATACCAGCTGGACTTCAGGGAGCCACCGCGGGCGAAGAAGTCGATGAGCGGGATGTCCGGCACCTGCATGTCCGGCGTCGGGACGCCCACGAGGACGACGGTGCCGGCGAGGTCGCGGGCGTAGAAGGCCTGCTTCCACGTCTCGGGGCGGCCGACGGCGTCAATCACGACGTCGGCGCCGAAGCCGCCGGTGAGCTCCTGGACCGCCTCGACGACGTCGGCGGAGGAGGCGTCGACGGTGTGCGTGGCGCCGAGGTTCGTGGCCCACTCGAGCTTGCGGGGGTCGAGGTCGATGGCGATGACCTTGGCCGCGCCGGCCATGCTCGCCCCGGCGACCGCTGCGGAGCCGACCCCGCCGCAGCCGATGACCGCGACGGTGTCGCCGCGCTGCACGTGGCCGGTGTTGATGGCCGCGCCCACGCCGGCCATGACGCCGCACCCGAGCAGACCCACGGCAGCGGAGTCGGCAGTGGGATCCACCGTGGTGCACTGACCGGCGGCGACCAGGGTCTTCTCGGCGAACGCGCCGATGCCGAGCGCCGGGGAGAGGGCGGTGCCGTCCTGCAGTGTCATTGGCTGCTCGGCGTTGAACGTGTCGAAGCAGTACCAGGGACGACCGCGCTTGCAGGCGCGGCACTGGCCGCAGACGGCGCGCCAGTTGAGCACGACGTGGTCGCCGGGCGCTACCTCCGTGACACCCTCACCGACCGCCTCGACCGTGCCGGTGGCCTCGTGGCCCAGCAGGAACGGGAACTCGTCGTTGATGCCACCCTCGCGGTAGTGCAGGTCGGTGTGGCAGACGCCGCAGGTGATGACCTCCACGACCGCCTCACCGGGGCCGGGGTCGGGGATGACGATGTTCTCGACGGTGACGGGCTCGCCCTTGGCGCGGGCGACGACGCCCTTGACGGTCTGCGGCATGGGTCCTCCTGGGAAGTGGCGCAAGTCACGTCCGACGCTAGACCACTGCCGCAGCACCAGCACACCCACGGGTGTGGTCGGGCGTTCCAGCACCCTCGTCCGGGCCCTCGGACGCAGGGCGCGGACAGGTCACGCGCTCGCCCGGGAGCCCCAGGTCTTCGACCCACCGGCCTCGTCGATCGCCTGCGGCACGTCCCACGGGTTGGCGTCGCGGACCATCGGTGGCAGCAGTGCGTCGGGGACCGACTGGTAGGCGACGGGTCGCAGGAAACGGCTGATCGCCGCCGTGCCGACCGACGTCGAGGAGTCGTTCGTCGTCGCCGGCCACGGGCCGCCGTGCTGCTGTGCGGGAGTCACGGCGACGCCCGTCGGCCAGCCGCCGTACAGCAGGCGCCCGGCGACGTCGGAAGCCGCTGCCACCAGGGACCGCAGCTCGTCGCTGACCTCCGCGTCGCCCGTCTGCAGGGTCACGGTGAGCGAGCCGGTGAAGAACTCGTACACCAGTGCGGCCAGGTCGCTCCCGCGCGGAACCTCGACGAGGACGGAGAACGGGCCGAAGGTCTCCTCCAGGAGCTCCTCGCGCTGGGCACGGAGCTCCTCGAGGGAGACGGCGACGATCGTCGGCGTCGTCCAGCCCTGGTCGTCGCCGTCCGTGCGGGACTCACCGGCCACGACGGTGCGGACGCCGCGGGCGCCCAACGTCGTCTCGCGCCGCGCGTTGTATCCACTGGCGATCGCGGGGTTGAGCAGGCGCTGCTCGCCCAGCGACGCGTTCGAGTCCTCGACGGCCTGCACGATGCGCTCCTCCAGTCCGTGTCCCTCGGGGAGGAACACGAAACCCGGCTTCGTGCACAGCTGACCGGCCGACCCCGCGACCGAGGTCACGAAACCGCTCACGAGATCGTCGGCGCGGGTCTGCACGGCCTGCTGCGTGACGAAGACCGGGTTGGTCGAGCCGAGCTCGCCGAAGAACGGGATCGGCTGCGGACGCGACGCAGCGATGTCGGCGAGCAGTCGCCCGACGCGAACCGAGCCGGTGAACGCGCCCGCACGGATGCGTGGATCCTGCAGCACCGCGGTGCCGGCCTCCTGTCCCTCGATCACGGAGAAGACTCCCGCGGGCATCCCACTGGCCTCGAGGGCTGCTGTGACGAGCTCACCGGTCCGCAGGGACAGCCGTGGGTGTCCCGGGTGGGCCTTGACGATGACGGGGCACCCGGCGGCGAGCGCTGCGGCACTGTCCCCACCGGCGACGGAGAAGGCGAACGGGAAGTTCGACGCCGCGAAGTTGACCACCGGGCCGACGGGCAGCTTGGTGCGCCGCAGGTCGGGGCGGGCGCCCAGGACGAACTCGCCGTCCGCCCGGTCGATGCGGACGTCGAGGTAGGAGCCGTCGACGATGACGTCGGCGAAGAGCCGCAGCTGCACTGCGGTGCGCTTGAGCTCGCCCTGCAGGCGTCCGGTGGTCAGCCCGGTCTCCTCCTGGGCGATCTGGACGAGCTCCTCGGCATGTGCCTCGAGCGCATCCGCGACGGCCGCCAGTGCCGCTCCACGTCGCCGCGGCTCCTGGTCGGCGAGCTCCGGTGCTGCCGCATCGGCGGCCGCGACGATGCGTTCGAGCGCGGGATCGAGCGGCCGGATGTCGTGGTGGTGGGTGTAGGCAGTGGTCATAGGTGTCCTCTTCTCTCTCGTGTCGGACGGAATCAGAACTGGAATCCCTGGGGGAACGGGTCGGTGGGGTCGAGCATGTACTGGCCGATGCCGGTGACCCAGGCACGGCCGGTGATCGTCGGGATCACGGCGTCGTACTCGCCGACGCGGGTCGTACCGGTCAGGCGGCCGGTGAACCGGCTGCCGATGAACGACTCGTTCACGAAGTCCGTCTCGAGAGCCAGCTCGCCCCGCGAGTACAGCTCGGCCATGCGTGCCGAGGTGCCGGTGCCGCACGGCGAACGGTCGAACCAGCCCGGGTGGATCGCCATCGCGTGCCGCGACAGCCGCGCGTCCGAGCCCGGGGCGATGAACTCGACGTGGTGGACGTGGTCGAGCCCGGCGATCGTCGGGTGCTTCGGCGGGGCGCTCTCGTTGATCGCGCCCATGATCGCCAGACCGGCCTGGAGGATCTGTTGCTGGTTCGCGCGGTCGAAACCGATGCCGAGGTCCTCCAGGTCGACCATGGCGTAGTAGTTGCCGCCGAAAGCCAGCGAGTAGCGGACCTCGCCGTGACCGGGCACCTCGACGACGTGGTCCAGCCGTTCGGTGAAGCTGGGCACGTTCTCGATCGTGACCGACTCCGCGTGCCCGTCCTTGACGGCCACCCGAGCGATCACCGGACCGGCGGGCGTGTCGAGGCGGATCTCGGTGACCGGCTCGACCACGTCCACCATCGCGGTCTCCACGAGTACGGTCGCCGTGCCGATCGTCCCGTGCCCGCACATCGGCAGCAGGCCCGAGACCTCGATGTAGAGCACCCCGAAGTCACAGTCGGGTCGGGTCGGCGGCATCAGGATGGACCCGCTCATGGCGCCGTGGCCCCGCGGCTCGGTCATCAGGAGCGTCCGCAGGTGGTCGAGGTTCTCCTGGAAGTGGATCCGCTTGTCGTTCATCGTCTCGCCGGGGATCGGCGCGAACCCGCCGGTCACCACGCGGGTCGGCATTCCCTCGGTGTGGGAGTCGACGGCGCTGAACAGGTGTGTGGATCGCATGGTGGGGTCCTTCGGTCGAACGGTGACGGGGTCTAGGAGCTCTGGTGCTCCCCGGCGCGGGCCAGGTCGCCCAGACGTACGGGGGTGGCGATGGGACGACGGTCGCTGCGGGCTCCGTCGCCGGGCGCGTCATCGGTCAGCTGTGCGAGGTAGTCCTCCACGGTGCGGCCGCAGATGCGGGCCTGGCAGATGCCGAGCCCGGCGCGGGTCGTGAGCTTGACCGAGCGGAGCCCGGCCGAGCACGTCGCATCGACGGTGCGCTGGAAGGAGCCCACGGTGGTCTCCTCGCACCGGCACAGGACGGTGTCCTCGGTGAGCCAGCCGGTCCACCCCGGACGAATGCCGTGCGCCGTCTCGAGCCGGGTGCCGAAGTACCCGAACGTGTCGCGCCGGCGGACCGCGGCGCGGATCTCGCGGTCGGAGTCCGCCCCGCCGGCCGCACAGTGACCTGCGACCGTTCCTTCGGCCAGTGCCCCGTCGGAGCCGTTGATCGAGGTGATCTCACCGGCTGCATACACCCCGGGCACCGTGGTCTGCTGCGTGGCGTCGACCCGGACGAAGCGGTCGGGGGTGATCTCGCAGCCGGCGGCGATCGGCAGCTCGATCCGCGGCGTGAACCCGTGGCTCAGGCAGACCGCGTCGGTCTCGTGTCGTCGCTCGGTCCCCGGGACGGGACTCCAGCGTGCGTCGAGCCGCGCGGTCGTGACCGCCTCGACGTGGTCCGTCCCGTGGGCGGCGACGACGGCGCGACCCGTGCGGTACGGGACCCGGTGACGCAGGTGGGTCCCGACGTACTCAGCGAGCTCGCCGCCCTTGCGCGCCGCCCCCAGGAGCTTCCACGGAGTACCGCCGACCCAGCCCAGGAGGTTGCGAAGCCGGTTCGCCTCGAAGACACCCACGACCTCGGCCTCGGTGGCGATCAGCGAGGCCGTGACCGGGAGCAGGAACGGCCCGGCCCCGGCGACGACGACGCGTCTGCCGACGGCGATGCGCTCGCTCTTGGCGAAGGCCTGCGCAGCACCGGCGGTGAAGACTCCCGGCAACGTCCATCCCGGGAAGGGCAGCGTCCTGTCGTGGGCCCCGGTCGCGAGCACGACGGCGTCGGGCGCGATCCGGACCGGCTCCCCTCCGCCCGCGTCGGCCGCCCCCTCGTGCCCGACCAGGGTCACCGATCCGCCGGGGTCGGTCTGGACGGCCCAGATCTGCAGACGACACCGGACGTCGCAGTGCGGTGATCCCAGGAGAGCGTCGCGCAGGGCTCGGTACCTCTGCCAGTGGTGGTGGAGCTTCTCCTCCCGCGCGCCGGCCCGTGACTGCGGCAGGTGGCGCCAGAACTGCCCCCCGAGCTCCTCTCCGCTCTCCACGAGCGTCACGCGGGCCCCTGCGTCGAGGGCGGCCTGGGCGGCGGCCAGGCCCGCTGGGCCACCACCGACCACGGCCACGTGCCGGGTCCGCCCGTTCATCGCTTCGCCTGCGGCAGCGTGTCGTGCTGCGTGGAGATGACGTCACCGTCCTGTGCTCGACGCTGGCAGGCGCGGACGTCGCGCTCGTCATTGACGGTCAGGATGCAGTCGAAGCACACCCCGATCCCGCAGAACAGCCCTCGTGGACGCTCCTCGACGCTCGTGGTGCGCCACGAGGAGATCCCGTGGGCCATGAGCACACCGGCGATCGTCTGGCCCCGCTCACCGAGGAGCTCGGTACCGTCGAGGCTCAGCCGGACGGTCTCGCCCTGACGGCGCTCGATCGGATCCCGGTCGCGCGGGACGAGTCGTGCGGTCATGCTGCCTCCTTCAGGTGGGGTGCCAGTGAGGACCGGCGAACGGCGAACGGCGACGGATCGATCTCGCCGAGCGGGCTCCGCGGCGTGCCACCGCCGATCAGGGCCGTCAGGAGCTCCGCGGTCGCGACCGACAGGCCGATGCCGGCGCCCTCGTGGCCCGAGGCGTGGTGGAGCCCCGGGACTCGGGGGTCCTCACCGACGATCGGGAGGTGGTCGGGCACGTACGGGCGGAAGCCGCCGTAGGAGCGCATGATGCTCGCGCCGGACAGGAACGGAAAGACCCGCAGCGCCTTGCGGGCCATCTCGGCGTAGACGTCCACGCGCAGGCTCTCATCGAACCCGACCTGCTCACGGCTGGACCCGATCAGGACCGTCCCGGCCTGCGACGACTCCACGACCGCGGCAGTCTGCAGCGCAGCGTCGGCCGACTGGGTCGCGCCGAAGTAGTCGCCGTCGTAGACCTTGTGGAAGATGCGGTGCGGCATGCGAGAGGTGACCAGCACGGTGCCGCGTCGGGGCAGGACGGGCACGGGGGCACCGAGACGCGACGCCAGGTCCCCCGACCACGGACCGGCGGCCACGATCACGGCCCCGGCGTGGATGTCCTCCCGGGTGGTCCGCACGCCGGCAGCGTGACCCTGTGCGTCCCGGAGCAGGGAGACGACCTCCTGGTGGTAGTAGGTCTGGGCGCCGTGCCGTCGCGCTGAGGCGAGCAGTGCCTCGGTCGCGATCGTCGGCTGGATCTGGCAGTCCTCGGGGTAGTGGACGGCAGCGGTGATCTCCGGGTTGAGCCACGGTTCGTGCTGGAGTGCCTGCGCGACGCTGACCACTCGCGCGTCGACCTGCGCGTCACGCTGCTGCTGTGCGAAGTCGATCAACGGCCGGGCACCGGCCTCGGTCGTCGTCACGACGAGACCACCCTTGGGCTCGAACTCGACGGCCGGCATGTCCGGCCCGAGCTCGTCGGCGAGCTGCTCGGCCAGAGCGGGCCAGAGCGCCAAGGAGTGCCGGGCGAGGTCCAGCTCCGGACCGGCCGCCTTGTCGGAGACCAGGAGGTTGCCCTCGCAGTGGCTGCTGGTGCCCGCCGCGGCTGCCGAACGGTCGATGATCGCCACGCTCAGACCGCGGGACGCGAGGGAGCGCGCACAGGCGGCGCCCACGATGCCGGCGCCGATCACGGCCACGTCCACGGACATCGGCACTCCCGTCACTAGCCCCGGCCGGCTCTTGCGGCCCTGCTGACATCGATGCGCCTCGAGGGGCGGCTGGCGCGATCCGTCAGCCGTGTGCCGACGAATCACTTAGTAATATGTCACACATTCTACCGTCACGAAAGCGTGCACTCCAGCGGGCTGCAGCAGCGGTCCGCGCTACTGCTCGTCCCAGCCGGCCCAGATCCCCGCGGTGTGCGCGATGTGCCGGCGCATGACCGCCTCAGCGCCATCAGCATCACCCTCGACGAGCGCGTCGAGGAGCTCGTGGTGCTCAGCAGCCGAGGCGTCGAGAAGGCCCGAGGCGGCCATCCGCTCCAGGTTGCTGAGCCGGGCCCGTGTCCGCAGGTCGTTGACGATCCCGGTCAGCATCGGATTGCCCAGCATGTCGGTCAGGCGGCGGTGGAACTCGACGTCACTCTCCAGGTAGGCCTTGATGTCACCGTCGCGCGCGCCCTGGGTGATCTGATCGGCCAGCTCGCGCATCTCCGGCTCCGTCGCCGGGTCGAAGTCCGGGGCGAGACGAGCCATGGCCGGCGGCTCCAGGAGCATCCGGATGTCGGCGATGTGCTGCACCTGGTCGTCGCTGACCGCCGTCACGCGGAAGCCCTTGTTCCGGACCGACTCCACCAGGCCTCGCCCGGCCAGATCGAGCAACGCCTCACGCACCGGCGTCGCCGAGACCTCGAACTCGGCGGCGAGCGTGGGGACGGTCAGCAGGTCGCCGGGCTTGAGCTGTCCGGAGATGATCGCAGCGGACAGGGTGCGCTCGACATGGCTGCGCAGACTCGTCCGGCGGGCCGGGGCGGCCTCCAGGCCAAGCGACATCACGGGTTCCTCTCGCCGTCGTCCTCCTCATGATAGGCCGCCTTGCCCGTTCCAGGACGCAGCGAGCCCGTCGGGACCCGGTGCCGCACTCCGAGGAGCCGCGCATCGAGCACGCCGACCGCCGGCTCGAGCGGCCAGGAGGAACCGCACGCCTCACCAACCGAAGGCACGGTGGACGACCTGCGCCAGCACGAGGTCCTCCCACGCCATGCCGACCCCCGCGAACAGCGCCGGACGGCCAGGCGTGCGCTCCAGCTCGCCGCGGACACCGTCGCGCAGGTTGGCCGGGTGCAGCGCCCGCCACTGCTCGACGGAGCGCGCCGGGATGATCGCTCCACCCTCACGAAACATGCCCGCCCGGCTCTCCAGCAGCACGTCCGAACGCAGCACGAGGTCGGCATCGACCTCGCGAGCGTCGAGGCCGTGCTGACCCACCGTTGCCACCAGGGCGTTCTCGCGGACCCACGCACCGGGCAGCACCGGGGTCCGTGACGTCGTCACCGTGATGACGACGTCGGCCGTGCGCACCGCGGTCTCCGGATCGGCCGTGGCATCGTCGACGGCCACTCCCTCTCCCGCGAGGTCGTCGACCAGTGCTCGCACGCGATGGGAACGCCGGCCGACGACCTGGAACCTCGCCTCGGGCCAGGCCCAGCGAGCCGCCCGGACGTGCTGGATCGCCTGGACCCCGGCGCCGAAGACGACGACCTTCGGTGCGCGCGGCATCTCGTGCCCGGCAGGGGCGGCGGCGGCCAGCGCCCGGAGCCCGGTGAGGGTCACGGCGGGCGTGCGGATGCTGGTGAGTGCGGTGCCATCCATGGCGCAGATCGGGGCCGACGTCCGGGCGTCGAAGAGCAGGTAGGTCCCTTGGATCTTCTCCAGACCGTGCGCCGGGTTGTCCGGCGCGATGGTCAGGACCTTGACCCCCATGGTGCTCGGTGTCGACGCGGGCATGATGAGGAACTCACCGGTGGGGTTGGGCGCGAAGATCCGCGGCCCGTCGGCCTCGGGGTCGACGTCCAGGCGCAGGGCGGCCTCGATCCCGCCGATCGCCACCTCCCAGGGCAGCGCGGACCGGACAGCGTCGGCGTCGATGTACGGCAGGGACGGCATGGCTCACTCCTGAGGTGCTCGAACGTCGGATCGGGTCGTGCCCGGCCCGGAGCCGGCAGGGCACGTCCCGACGTGGCGGGTCCGCTCGGACCTACTTGTAGCCCTTGGCCAGGACGGCCTCGGTGTCGGCGATGATCTGCTGCTTCACGGGCTCGGGAAGCGCCAGACGTGGCGGACGCGACGGTCCGCCGAAGCGCCCCACGACGTCCATCGACACCTTGATGGACTCGACGAACTCGGTCTTGGTGTCCCACCGCAGCAGGGGGTGCAGGTCGATGTACATCTCACGGGCCTTCGCCCAGTCGGCCGGCACGCCCGACGTGGACAGCCGGTAGAGCTCGACCGTGGACTGCGGGATCGCGTTGGGGTAGCCCGCCACCCAGCCGACGGCACCGGCGATACCCACCTCGAGCACGCTGTCGTCGGTGCCGATCAGGATGTCCATCTCAGGCGCGTGCTCCTTGATCTCGTACGCGCGGCGCGGGTCGCCGGTGAACTCCTTGATGCCGACGATCAGGCCGTCGCGGTGCAGGCGCCCGACGAACTCCGGCGTGAGGTCGACCTTGGTGTCCAACGGGTTGTTGTACGCCACGACCGGCAGCCCGGCCTTCGCGACCTCCGCGTAGTGGTGGTGCACCTGCTCCTCGTGGGCGCGGTAGCTGTTCGGGGGCAGCTGCATGACGGCCTGCGCACCTGCCTCGGCGGCCTGCTCCGCCCAGCGGCGGCTCTCCTGCGCCCCGTAAGCGCCCGTTCCCGCCATGACGACGAAGCCCTCTGGAGCAGCCTCGACGGCCACCTCGACGACCTTCGCCCGCTCCTCGGGCGTCAGGTTCTGGTACTCACCGAGAGAACCGTTCGGCGCGACGCCGTCGCAGCCGTGCTCGGCCAGGAACCGCACGTGGTCGGCGAATCTGTCGTAGTCGACCGACAGGTCGTCCTTGAACGGCAGGGCGGAGGCGACGAGCACGCCGTGCCAGGGCTTCTTCTCGGTGGTCATGGTGTTCCTCTCAGCGGAGCTCTCGACAGACCTCAGTAATATATGACACATTACATGGGAAGTCGAGTCGCCACCGATCGGCCCTCCTGCTGCCGCAGTTCCAGCCACAGCGAGCTGCCCGGTCTCGGTGCGAGCCGAGGACGTGGCGGCGGCACCTACGAGCCCGCCACATCGCACGCTGAGGGCAGTGCCAACCGACCGGGGCACGGACCGGAGTCCGGCGAATCGCTGGGGTGAGTCCCTGAAGAACAGTCCGCAACCAGGGAGGACGGAACTGCTTCACGCGTCCAGCAGCCCGATCCGCCACGGGACCACCCGGTTGTTCCTCACGGGTGGATCTGGGTGGAGCTAAGGGGACTCGAACCCCTAACCCCCTGCTTGCAAAGCAGGTGCGCTACCAATTGCGCCATAGCCCCTCGAGCGGGTCCAGGTCAGGCGATCACACGGTGTCGCTGGCCTGGGCCCAGGTGTCTGCCGGCTTGGCGTTGCGTCGAACCACCACCCACGCGATGCCGGCCACAGCGAGTCCGACGGCGATGATCTTCTTCATGTGACCTCCCAGTCATGAGCACAGTCGTCGTGACTGCTGTGGTGGGCCTAGCTGGACTTGAACCAGCGACCTCTTCCTTATCAGGGAAGCGCTCTAACCGAGCTGAGCTATAGGCCCGCGCCAGCGCTGAACATTACCTCACCGACCCCGGGACCGACGAATCGGGGAGGGCCGCGAGCGGCGTGGGCTCACTTGTCGGTGAACGTGACGTCGACACCGCCCAACAGCTGGGCGAAGAGGTTGTACAAGTGGGCCGCGATGGTGGCGATCATCGTCATGACGATGACGTTGATCGCCGAGAGCACCAGGGTCAGACCGACGAGGCGACCCAGACCCAGGTAGTCCGTGAGGTCGAACCCGGCCTCACCGTCACTGAGCACATTGGTGATGGTGCCGTTGAGGGAGTCCCACACACCCGCCAGATCGAGGACGATCCAGAAGATGAAGACGGCGACGACCGCGACGAGCATCAGCGCGACCGACACCACGAAGGACAGCTTGGTCACCGACCACGGGTCGATGTGCACCAGCCGCAGCTTGGCGCGGCGGCCGCTCACGTGCTCGGTCTGCGACACCGCGGACGACGAGGGTGCCGCGACGGCCGGAATCACCGACGTGGAGTCGGCCGAGTCCCGGGTGGTGCGGGCATAGTCACGCGCCGTCATGGGCGAGCCAGGTGTGCGCGCGGACTCACGCTCCGGCGCGACGCCCTCCTTGGCGCTCGCGTTCTTGGACTTGGCAGGGTCCTGGGCAGGGTCCTGGGCGGGGGCCGTGGACTTCTTGTCTGCCGGCGCCGGCTTCTTGGCAGGGGCCTTCGTGCCCGACCCAGCGGACGAGGCGGAAGCCTTCTTGGCGGCATCAGCCGCCAGCTTCTCCCCGACGGTGCGCGGTTCTCCCGGCGCCGCAGCCTTCTTGGCGGGAGCCTTCTTGTTGTTCTGGGCCTTCTTGGCGGGGGCCTTCGCCGCGGTGTCAGTCTTCGTGGCGGACCCGGCCACCGAGCGCGAGGCCGGCGAGGCGCCCGTTCCGGCAGGACGTGACGTGCTGGGTGAGGACTTGCTCGACGACGACTTGCTCGACGAGGACTTCTCGACCCTGGGGATCTGCTGCGTGCGCTCCGGATCCCCCGCGCTCGAGCCCGTCGGCTTCTGCGGATTCGTGCTGCTCACTCGTCCTGCCCCTCGTCATTCGGACCCTCGGTCGGCTTGTCCTCGCTCGGTTCGTCGGCGACCTCGGCTTCCTCCGCGGCCACGATCTCGGTGTTGCGTGCGATCGTCACCACCCGGTCATCACCCTTGAACTTCACGAAGCTCACCCCCATCGTGCCACGTCCCTTGGAAGGAACCCCGGCAACGAGGCTGCGCGTGACCTGTCCGGAGGCGGTCACGGAGATGACGTCGTCGGTGTCGCTGAGCACCAGGCCACCCACCAGCTCGCCCCGGTTCTCGGTGATCTGCATCGCCTTGATGCCCAGACCACCGCGACCCTGCAGCCGGTACTGCTCGATCTCGGTCTTCTTGGCATACCCGCCGTCGGTGACCGTGAAGACGTACAGACGGTCCTGTTCGGCGACGTCCTCGGTGGCCACCTCGGTGTCCTCACGGCGGATCACCGTCATGGACAGCAGGGCGTCGTCCTCACGGAACTTCATACCGGTGACACCCGAGGTCGCACGGCCCATGGGACGCAGCTGCTCGTCGTCGGCGCGGAACCGGATGGCCTGCGCCTTCTTGGAGATCAGCAGGAGGTCGTCCTCGCCGTGCACGAGCTGCGCACCGATGAGCTCGTCGTCGTCCTCACGGAAGTTGATCGCGATGACACCGGCCTGCCGCGGGCTGTTGTAGTCGACCAGGCGGGTTTTCTTCACCAAACCCTTCTTGGTCGCGAGCACCAGGTACGGGGCCTGCTCGTAGTCACGAATGGCGAGGACCTGCGCGATGTCCTCGTCCGGCTGGAAGCTCAGCAGACCCGCGACGTGCCCGCCCTTGGCGTCACGGCCGGCCTCCGGCAGCTGGTAGGCCTTGGTGCGGTAGACCCGGCCCGCCGTGGTGAAGAACAGGATCCAGTGGTGTGCCGTCGTGGGGAAGAGGTGGTCCACGAAGTCTCCGTCGCGCAGCTGGGCGCCGCGCACCCCCTTGCCGCCTCGCCCCTGCACCCGGTACAGGTCCGTGCGCGTGCGCTTGGCGTACCCACCGCGAGTGATCGTGACCACGACCTCCTCGTCCGGGATCAGGTCCTCCATGGACAAGTCACCGTCGGCAGGGATGATCTGGGTGCGCCGGTCGTCGCCGTACTTGTCGACGATGGCGGCGAGCTCGTCGGAGACGATCGCCCGCTGGCGCTCGTCACTGGCCAAGATGGCCTGGTAGTCGGCGATGAGTGCCTCGAGCTCGGCCAGCTTGTCCAGGATCTTCTGGCGCTCCAGGGCCGCGAGGCGCCGCAGCTGCATCTCCAGGATGGCGTTGGCCTGGATCTCGTCGATCTCCAGCAGCTCGATCAAGCCCGAGCGTGCCTCGTCCACGGTGGGGCTGCGCCGAATCAGCGCGATGACCTCGTCGATCGCGTCGAGCGCCTTGCCGAGGCCGCGGTAGATGTGCGCGTCCTCCTCGGCCTTGCGCAGGCGGTAACGCGTGCGCCGCCGGATGACCTCGATCTGGTGGGTGATCCAGTTGGTGACGAAGGCGTCGAGGCTCAACGTTCGAGGGACGTCGTCGACGAGCGCGAGCATGTTGGCGCTGAAGTTGGTCTGCAGCTCGGTGTGCTTGTACAGGTTGTTCAGCACGACACGAGCCACGGCGTCCTTGCGGATCTCGATGACGATCCGGCGACCCACGCGCGAGCTGGACTCATCACGCAGGTCCGAGATGCCCTGGATACGACCGGTGTTGACCAGGTCGGCGATCTTCTTCATCAGGGAGTCGGGATTGACCTGGTAGGGCAGCTCGCTGACGACGAGCTGGATGCGGCCCTTGGTGTCCTCCTCGATGCTCACCACGGCACGCATCGGGATCGAGCCGCGGCCGGTCCGGTACATGTCCTGGATGCCCTGCGTCCCGACGATCAGCCCGTGCATGGGGAAGTCCGGTCCCTTGACCCGCTGCATGAGAGCCTCGAGCAGCTCCTCCTTGCCGGCGTCAGGATGCGCCAGCGACCACTGCACTCCCTCAGCGACCTCGCGCAGGTTGTGCGGTGGGATGTTGGTGGCCATGCCCACCGCGATCCCGGCCGAGCCGTTGACCAGCAGGTTCGGGATGCGCGACGGCAGGACCGTCGGCTCCTGCGAACGACCGTCATAGTTGGGCTTGAAGTCGACGGTCTCCTCGTCGATGTCTCGCACCATCTCCATGGCGATGGGCGCAAGCTTGCACTCGGTGTAGCGCATGGCAGCGGCAGGGTCGTCACCCGGCGAGCCGAAGTTGCCCTGACCGGAGATCATCGGCGCCCGCATCACCCACGGCTGGGCCAGGCGCACGAGAGTGTCGTAGATGGCGGTGTCGCCGTGCGGGTGGTACTGACCCATGACGTCACCGACGATGCGGCTGCACTTGGAGAACCCGCGGTCGGGGCGGTAGCCGCCGTCGAACATCGCGTACAGGACGCGACGGTGCACCGGCTTGAGCCCGTCACGAACGTCAGGCAACGCACGCGAGACGATGACGCTCATCGCGTAGTCGATGTAGGAGCGCTGCATCTCATCCTGCAGCTCCACGGCCTCGACGCGGTCGCGCTCGATCGGTGTGTCAGTCACGGGGGAGTCCCTTCTTGGGGCAGGTCAGATGTCGAGGAAGCGGACGTCCTTGGCGTTGCGCTGGATGAAGCTGCGGCGCTGCTCGACGTCCTCCCCCATGAGCGTCGTGAAGATCTCGTCGGCCATGGCGGCGTCCTCCAGGGTCACCTGCCGCAGGACGCGGCCGTCGGGATCCATCGTGGTCTCCCAGAGCTCGGAGTCGTTCATCTCGCCCAGACCCTTGTACCGCTGCACCGGAGCCTCCTTGGGAAGGCGCCGTCCGGCCTCCTCACCCACCGCGAGCAACGCGTCGCGCTCACGGTCGGAGTAGGCCAGTTCGTGCGGGCCGTTGGTCCACTTGATCCGGTACAGCGGTGGTTGCGCGAGATAGACGTAGCCGCCGTCGATGAGCGGCTTCATGAACCTGAACAGCAGGGTGAGCAGCAGGGTGGAGATGTGCTGGCCGTCGACGTCGGCGTCGGCCATGAGCACGATCTTGTGGTAGCGCAGCTTGGCGATGTCGAAGTCGTCGTGCACCCCGGTGCCCAGCGCTGAGATGATCGCCTGGACCTCGGCGTTCTGCAGGATCTTGTC
The DNA here is from genome assembly GCF_041951745.1 of Aeromicrobium sp. CTD01-1L150. Classification (GTDB taxonomy): domain Bacteria; phylum Actinomycetota; class Actinomycetes; order Propionibacteriales; family Nocardioidaceae; genus Aeromicrobium. Next base: position 8,570 of record NZ_CP169555.1, on the reverse strand, counting down.
GATCCGCGCCTTCTCGACGTTCAGGATCTTGCCGCGCAGCGGGAGGATCGCCTGGGTGCGCGGGTCGCGGCCGCCCTTGGCAGAACCGCCGGCGGAGTTGCCCTCGACGATGAAGATCTCGCACTCCTCGGGGGACCGGCTGGAGCAGTCGGCCAGCTTGCCCGGGAGGCCACCGTTGCCGAGGAAGCCCTTGCGGTTGCGGGCGAGGTCACGCGCCTTGCGCGCGGCGAGACGGGCACTGGCCGCATCGAGGCTCTTGCGGACGATCGTCTTGCCCTCGCCGGGGTTGCGCTCGAACCATGCGCCCAGCTCGTCGTTCATCACCTGCTGGACGAAGCCCTTGGCCTCGGTGTTGCCCAGCTTGGTCTTGGTCTGGCCCTCGAACTGCGGATCGGTGAGCTTGACGGAGATGATCGCCGTCAGGCCCTCACGGATGTCGTCGCCGGTGAGCCGGTCCTCACGCTTCTTGATCAGGTTCTGCGCCTCGCCGAAGCGGTTGACCGTGCTGGTCAGCGCCGCACGGAAGCCTTCCTCGTGGGTGCCGCCCTCATGGGTGTTGATGGCGTTGGCGAAGGTGTGCACCGACTCGCTGAAGCTGACGTTCCACTGCATGGCCAGCTCGAGGGAGAGGCCGGAGTCCTCGTCCTCGCGCTCCAGGGCGATGATCTCCTCGTGCAGCGGGGACTTGGCCGTTCCAGTGTTGATGTGCTTGACGTAGTCGACCAGGCCGTCGTCGTAGCGGAAGGTGGCCGCACGCTCCACGTCGTCGGCACCGTCGGAGTCCTCGATACCGAGGTCCCGCTCGTCGTGGATGGTGATCTGCAGGCCCTTGTTGAGGAAGGCCATCTCACGAAAGCGTGACTTGAGCGTCTCGAAGGAGTAGTGCGTCGTCTCGAAGATGTCGCCGCTGGCGTAGAACGTGATGGTGGTGCCGGTCTCATCGGTGGCCTCGTGCTGCTCCAGGGGACCGTCGGGTGCGCCGTAGGTGAAGCTCTGGGTCCAGCGGTGCCCGTCGGTCCTGACGTCGACGAACAGGCGGGAGCTGAGCGCGTTGACCACCGAGACACCCACACCGTGCAACCCACCGGAGACCTTGTAGCCGCCGCCGCCGAACTTGCCACCCGCGTGCAGCGACGTGAGGACGAGCGTGACGGCCGGGATCTTCTCCACCGGGTGCTCACCGACCGGGATGCCTCGACCGTCATCGACGACACGGACCCCGCCGTCGGCCTGCAGGGTCACGTCGATCGTGGTGGCGTGGCCGGCCATGGCCTCGTCGACGGAGTTGTCGACGACCTCCTGGACCATGTGGTGCAGGCCGCGTTCGCCGGTCGATCCGATGTACATGCCGGGGCGCTTGCGGACGGCCTCCAGCCCTTCCAGGACCTGGATGTTGCTGGCGTCGTAGCCGGCCCCTGTTCCTGAGGCGGTCTGCGGCGGGGCGTCGGGCTCAGGTGTCGAGGTCACTGAACCAGTATACGGGCGATTGTGTGGCGCTGAGCGACCGCGTCGTCCACAGGGGCGTCGTGTCTCTCCCCACGAACCGCATTGAGAGCGACGAGAACCCGGCTCTGGCGTACGAACTCCCCCTCACCTGATGCGGGGATCGTCCGCGGCGGTTCTCGGACCACCTCGGCCCGGCCCCGAGATCGGCGACTCCGCAGGCCACCGACCCGCGCACCGAGGGGGTCGGTGGTGGTCACGGTTGGCGACATCGGGCATCGTGGATTCGATGAGCGAGGTCCTCAGCATGAACCGACAGACCCGCGGCACCCGAGGTCATCGCGTGCCGAGGGACCTGGTGCTGCGCGCCGTCGTGCTGCTCGGCACGGCCGTGACGTTCTGCGCACTCGCCTGGTTCGTGCTGCGCACGGAGCAGGGCCAGAGGCTGGACGACGCCGCCATGGAGTCCGTGATCGCCGGACGCGAGACCCACCTGACGGTGCTGAGCCTGCTCGGATACGTCTCCATCGGGTCCATCGTCGCGGTCGCGCTCATCTGCGTCGTGCTGACCGTGTCGCGGGGTCAAGTGACCGCCGCCGTCGCCGCCCTGGTGGTGCTCGCCGGTGCGAACATCAGCACACAGGTGCTCAAGCACACCGTGCTTGAGCGGGCGGAGGGATTCGTCCTCGCACCCAACAGCTTCCCCAGCGGACACACGACCGTGGTCGCCGCCGGCGTCGGTGCGCTGCTGCTGGCCGCACCCCGCCCGCTGCGACCACTCGTGGTGCTGGGCGGGGCCTTCGCCACCACCATGACCGGCGCCTCCACGGTCGTCGCAGGCTGGCACCGTCCCTCCGACGTGGTCGGTGCCGTCCTGGTGGCCCTCGCCTGGACCACGGCGGCCGCGCTCCTGATGCGCGGACCCACCGACCGCGCGCGCATCGCGTGGTTCGTGGCGCCGGTGGGTGCCGCAGCAGCCGGGGTCGTGCTCGTGGTGATCGGGGTACGCCCTTCGTACGGCTGGAGCGGATTCATGGAGGCCGCCGTGGTGCTCGGCGTCGTCGCCGCTGTCATCGCCGGCGCGATCGCCCTCATGCATCGCGTCGCCAGCCGCTGAGCTGCCGATCAGCCGTAGGTGTCACGCGGACCGCGACCACCACGGACCGAACGGTTGCCCTTGCGCCATGAGGGGCCCCGGGGTGGCACGACCTCGATGCGCAGCACCGATCCCTGACCCAACTCGTCGTTGAGCTTGGCCACGAGCCGGCCGGCGAGCAGCTTGAGCTGGGTCGCCCACGCGGTGGAGTCCGCGCGCACCTCGAGCACACCGTCGGTGAAGTCGGTGACGGTGGTGTGCTGCGCAATCTCCGGTCCGACGATCGCCGGCCAGTCGGTGAAGACTCGCTGCTGGGAGATACGAGCGTCCCATCCCTGGTTCTTGACCACCTGTCCCAGCACGTCTGACAGCGGGACCGGGTCCTCCCGGGTCCTGCGGCGTGGCGACGTGGGCCGGCCACGACGCCGCTGGTGCCGCGCCGGCGGTCCGTCTCGGTAGGAGTCGGCGATCTGGCGTGCGAGACCCAGTGGGTCCGGGGACGCGTCACCGTCAGGCGCGGGCTCCTGCGGGTCCTGGTCGTCCTGGTCGTGCTGACCTGTCTCGTCCTGCGGCGGCCCCTCACTCATCAGGAGTCACCGATCCGCCGTCGACCTGGAACCGTGTGCCGAGCAACGACTTCGGGACGTCGTCGGCGACGGCAGCGGTGACGAGCACCTGCTCGGCCGGCGCGACCAGCTGCGCCAGCTGGTCGCGCCGACCCTCGTCGAGCTCGGCGAAGACGTCGTCGAGGATCAGGACTGGGTCGTCCTCGTCGTCGTCGCGCAGGACGGTGAACGAGGCGAGCCGCAGGGCGAGGGCTAGCGACCAGGACTCCCCATGACTCGCGTACCCCTTGGCCGGCAGCACCCCGATGCTCAGGTCGACGTCGTCGCGGTGCGGACCCACCAGGCTGACGCCCCGGTCCCGCTCATCCTTGCGCCGATCGGCCAGCCCGGCGCGCAGCGCCTCGGTGACGTCGTGCGGTGCGACCGCTCCGCCGATGTCGGTGGAGGAGCGGTACTCCGCCCGGACGTCACGCCGGCCTGCGTCGGCATGGGCAGCCACCGTCAGGTAGGCCTCACCCAGGTGGGGGGCCAGGTCCTGCAGGAGCGCGATCCTCGCCGAGACCAGCTCGCCACCCAGGCCGACGAGCTTGTCGTCCCAGATCTCAAGAGTCGACAAATCAACTTGTCGGTTGTTGCGGGCGGACTTGAGCAGCGTGTTGCGCTGGCGGACGACGCGCTCGTAGTCCGCCTTGACGCCGGCCAGGCGTGGCGCCCGCAGCACCACCAGACCATCGAGGAAGCGCCGGCGGTCCGACGGGTCACCCTTGACCAGCGCGAGATCCTCCGGCGAGAACGTGACCGAGCGCAGGATGCCCACCAGGTCTCGGACACGGGGCAGCGGCGCACGGTTGACCCGGGCGCGGTTGGACCGCCCCGGAGTGATCTCCAGCTCCAGCAACGCCGTGCGCTCACCGCGCACGACGTCCGCACGCACCACAGCCCGCTCGGCCGGGCCGTCAGCCGTCGCCCTGACGAGCGGCGTGTCGCTCGAGACGCGGTGCGAGTCCAGACGCGAGAGGTAGTCGACCGCCTCGACGAGGTTGGTCTTGCCCTGGCCGTTGGCGCCGATGAACGCCGTGGGTCCACGACCCAGCGAGATCTCGACCTCGGGGTAGGACCGGAAGTCGTGCAGGGCCAGACGCGCGACGTACATGGACGGGCTAGGCGTCCTTCGGATCGTGGCCCGACTCCTTGGCAGCCTGCACGGCGTGTCCGCCGAACTGCTGCCTCATGGCAGCAACAGCCTGCATCGCCGGGGACTCGTCCTGGCGCGAGACGAACCGCGCGAACAACGATGCCGCGATCGTCGGCGCTGGGACGGCGTGATCGATGGCCGCCTCGACGGTCCAGCGCCCTTCTCCGGAGTCCTCGGCATATCCACGAACCCTCGACAGACTCGGATCGTCCTGCAGTGCCTTGACGAGCAGGTCAAGGAGCCAGGACCGGACGACGGTTCCCTCACGCCAGGAGTCGAAGACCTCGGTGACGTTGTCGACGAGACCAGCCTTCTCCAGGAGCTCATAGCCCTCGGCATAGGCCTGCATCATGGCGTACTCGATGCCGTTGTGGACCATCTTGGAGAAGTGACCTGCACCCACGCTCCCGGCGTGCACGAACCCCGACTCTCCCTCAGGTCGCAGCGCGTCGAAGGCCGGCTGGACCTTGGCGATGTCGTGCTCGGCGCCGCCGGCCATGAGGGCGTAGCCGTTCTCCAGGCCCCAGACACCCCCACTGACACCGCAGTCGACGTACCCGATGCCACGGACGCTGGCCAGCTCGGCATGGATCTCGTCGTCGGTCCAGCGCGAGTTGCCACCGTCGACGATGACGTCTCCGTCGTCCAGCAGCTCGATGAGCTCCTCGACGGTGCTGCGCGTGACCTCGCCGGCGGGCACCATCACCCACACGACCTTGGGCGAGGGCAGCGCATCGACCAGCTCCGCGAGCGATCCGACGTCGCTCACCTCGGGGAGGCGGTCGTACCCCGTGACACTCACACCGTGGTTGCGCAACCTCGTGCGCATGTTGCCGCCCATCTTTCCGAGTCCAACGAGTCCGAGGTGCATCGGCCTTGCCTCCCAGTTCGAGGATGGATCCAGCGCCATGGGGCCATGGCGGTGACGTTCAGCTCTGCAGGCGGACCGGCATGATCAGGTAGCGGAACGCGCCGTCCGGGTCGGCCCCGATCTCCTGCACGCCGGAGAGCGCGGCCGGCTTGGTGTGCTGGGTGAACGACAGGTGCACGACCGGCTCGGACATGACGCCCAATCCTTCGAGCAGGTAGTTGGGGTTGAACCCGATCGAGATGTCCTGGCCCTGGATCGAGGCCTCGATGGACTCCGACGCCTGGGCCTCGTCGCCGCTGCCGGCCTCCAGGAGCAGCTGCCCGTCGGCGAAGGTGAGCCGAACGGGCGTGTTGCGCTCGGCCACGAGGGCCACACGCTTGACGGCATCGACCAGCTCGGTGGTGGAGACGTGGGCGACGGTCTCGGCCTGGGCTTGGAAGAGCTGGCGAACGCGAGGGAAGTCACCCTCCAGAAGCCTGGTCGTCGTGCGCCGGGCGCCGTTGCCCACGACGCCCTCGAAGCCGATGAGGCCGTCACCGGCCTCGCCGGTGGAGACCGCGATGGTGACGTCACTGCCGGAGACCAGGGAGCGTGCTGTCTCGCCGAGCACCTTGGCCGGCACCAGGGCGTTGGCCGAGGCGTCACCGGCCTCCGGGAACCACTCGAGCTCACGCAGGCTGGCGCGGAACCGGTCGGTCGCCATGAGGGAGATCGTCGAGCCCTCGAGCTCCAGACGCACGCCGGTCAGCAGCGGCAGCATCTCGTCGCGGCCTGCGGCAGCGCTGGCCTGTGCGACTGCGGTGGCGAACTGCTCGGCCTTGATCGTGCCCGACGCCGTGGGCATCTCCGGCAGCTGCGGATACTCCTCGACGGGCATGGTCTGCAGGCTGAACCGGGCGCTTCCGCAGGAGACCTGGACCTTGGTGCCCTCCAGCACCACGTCGACGGGCTTGGCCGGCAGCGACTTGACGATCTCTGCCAACAGACGACCCGAGACCAGTGCGCGACCGTCGTCGGAGACCTCCGCCGGCAACGTCGCACGCGTGGAGGTCTCGTAGTCGAAGCCGGAGAGCGTGAGTCCGTCACCGGACGTCTCGATGAGCAGGCCGGCCAGGACGGGAACGCTCGGCCGGTTCGGAAGACTTCGCGCGGTCCAGGCGACAGCGTCGGCGAACGTGTCACGGTCGATGCGGAATCTCACGGGCAGGCCTCTCACCAAGCGAATGGACGTCGTGATGAATCCTGCCACGCCAAACGTTTCTGACCTAGGCCGGGAGAGGCGCTGTGATGGCTGTCCACATCAAGGTGCCGCAGGAGACTTCGAACAGGAAGATGACATAAATACTGTCCGTAGTCGTAGTAGGCAGTGTGGATGTCGTGGAAAACTGTCATCCGCGCAGGTCAGTGGCCTTGCAGGCCGGTGGACTGCCTGTGGGCGGTGCGGTGCATACGCACACGGTGCTTGTTGACGGTCGTGACGCGTTCACACGGCGTTCACACCCGCGGCGGGTCGTGTCCACGAGCAGGGCGGAGTTACCCACAGCGCTGTCCCCAGCTGTGTACCGGCGCGGCGGAGCCCCGCAGGAGCATCGTGGGCTCAGGAGAAGGGCCGATCAGGTCTGACGTGCCTGCTGCTTGATGCGGTTGGTGAGCTCGGTGACCTGGTTGAAGACGGCATGCTTCTCGGCCATCAGCTTGCGGATCTTGCGGTCGGCGTGCATGACCGTGGTGTGGTCACGGCCACCGAACTCCCGTCCGATCTGTGGCAACGACATGTCGGTGAGCTCGCGGCACAGGTACATCGCGATCTGCCGTGCCAGGACGAGGTTCCTGCTGCGGTTCGTGCCGCAGAGGTCGTCGATGGTGACCTCGGAGTAGCCGGCGGTCTGGGCCATGATCATCCCGACGGTGATCTCAGGCTCCTCGCCCTCGGCGACGAGGTCCTTCAGCACGATCTGGGCGAGCTGGAGGTCGACGGTCTGGTTCTGCAGGTTCGCGAACGCCGTGGCTCGGATGAGCGCGCCCTCGAGCTCGCGGATGTTGGTCTGCACCTTGCTGGCGATGAACTCCAGGACGTCGGCCGGCGCGGTGAGCTTCTCCAGCGCAGCCTTCTTGCGAAGGATGGCGATGCGGGTCTCGAGGTCCGGCGGGAGCATCTCGGTCTGCAGCCCCCACTCGAAGCGGTTTCGCAGTCGCTCCTCGAGAGTCCGCAGGTTCTTGGGCGGCCGGTCGGAGGTCATGACGATCTGCTTGTTCTCGTTGTGCAGCGCGTTGAACGTGTGGAAGAACTCCGTCTGCGTGGACTCCTTGTTCTCGAGGAACTGGATGTCGTCGACGAGGAGGACGTCGATCTCGCGGTACTTCTGGCGCAGCTGGGCGGTCCGGTTCTCGCTGATCGCGTTGATGACGTCGTTGGTGAACTCCTCGCTGTTGACGTACCGCACGCGTGAGGAGGGGTAGAGGTTCAGGACGTAGTGGCCGATGGCGTGCAGCAGGTGGGTCTTGCCCAGGCCGGAGTCGCCGTGGATCACCAGCGGGTTGTAGGCCTTGCCCGGTGCCTCGGCGGCGGCGACGGCGGCCGCGTGGGCGAAGCGGTTGGAGGATCCGATGACGAAGTTCTCGAACAGGTAGCGAGGGTTGAGCCGGGCCTCCACGACATTGGTGCGTCGGGGACGGGCCGAGGGCGCTTGGGCCCAGCTGGGCACGAAGTCGTCGACGTCGACGACCTCGTCCACCTCGTCGAGGGGTACGTCGTCCAGGGGATCCGGACTCTCAAATGTCGACTCAGCGACTTGTCCATCTGTCGACGTTTCGGTCTCGGCGGAATCCTGATGGTCGGGTCCGTGCTGCCCGGACTGTTCGGCGCGCGGTTCATCGATCGTGACGATCAACCGGATGGGACGAGAGACCTGTCCGGTGAGGGCGTGCTCCAGCGCCGGACGCACCCGGGTCTCCAGCTGAGCTCTCGTGAGGTCGTCGGCCACTCCGACGATGAAGATCCCGTCGTGCAGGCTGATCGGCTGTGCGTTGTGCACCCAGACCTTGGCGCCCTGGGAGAGAGTCTCGACGGCGTCGTCCCAGAGGGCCTGAAGATCATGTGTCGTCTGGCCTTGGGCCTCGCTCATCGACTCTCCCTGGAATTGGTGGCTCCACAACGTTGTCCACACGATGTGAATCCATGGATCACAGGGGCGAGAGACGTTGTGGAAAAAACGCGATAAGCCGCGACGCTAGCAGCGTCGGCGACACTGGATCAAGCGATCGTGAACATTCTGGATGCTCGGCACGGCGTGTCGTGTGGACCCCTTCCTCCACATGGCGTAGAAGGGTCGGTTTGACCCCCACGGGACAGCCCCGTACCGTGGTCAAGTCGTGCTGCACGACCGTTGCCGCATGCCT